>CACGFJ010000001.1 GCA_902572225.1 uncultured Pelagibacteraceae bacterium
TTAAATATCCCAGTATTCCTATAACAAAATGGCCTGTTGACT
The DNA here is from genome assembly GCA_902572225.1 of uncultured Pelagibacteraceae bacterium. Taxonomy (GTDB): domain Bacteria; phylum Pseudomonadota; class Alphaproteobacteria; order Pelagibacterales; family Pelagibacteraceae; genus Pelagibacter. Next base: position 43 of record CACGFJ010000001.1, read on the forward strand.
CTGAATATCGTTTTTGCTGTACTTCGCTTATATAAATTAATTTATATTAAACGTTTAAACGGAGGATAAATGAAAAAATTAAGTAAATTATTACTTGCTCTTTCTTTTGCTCTTTCAATAACTTCATCTGCATTTGCGGTTACAGTAGCATCTTGGGGTGGAGCTTATACAGAGTCTCAAAAGCTAGGGTATGGTGATCCAACTGCAAAAGCTCTTGGTGTTGATATCAACTGGGTAGACTATTCAGGTGGATTATCTGAGATTAAAGCTCAAAAAGAAGCAGGTGCAATTACTTGGGATATTATCGATGTATTCGCATTTGATACTATCAACGGATGTGACGAAGGAATTTTCGTTGAATTCGATTTTGACAAAGACTTCCCTGCAGCTCCAGATGGAACTCCTGCAAGTGAAGACTTCTTTGCTCCAATGCCAAGTAAATGTGCTGTAGGAAACATTTTATATTCATGGAATTACGCATACGATAATAGAGCGTTTGATGGAAAAGCACCTTCAACTATTAAGGACTTTTTCAATACTAAAAAATTTCCAGGAAAAAGAGCAATTTATAAATCTGCTCTTACAAACCTAGAAATCGCTTTAGCAGGTGACGGTGTTTACATGGGTAAAGGTGGATCTGAGATCTACAAATTACTAGAAACTGAAGCTGGTGTTAACAGAGCAATGAATAAAATCAAAGAGCTTTGCACAGATCCAAATGGTGGATGTGTATTCTGGTCAGCTGGCGCTCAACCACCAGAATTATTAGTTGCTGGTGAAGTTGTAATGGCAACTGGTTGGAATGGAAGATTTTTCAATGCTGAAATTGGTGAAGGTGCTCCAATTACGCAAGTATGGGATGGACAAGGTCTTGACTATGAATATTTTGCACTTGTTAAAGGTGGACCAGATGAAGCAAATGCTAAAAAAGCTTTAGCAATGATGACTAACACTGAAATGTTAGCTGGAAGTGCTAAATATATTGCATATGCTCCATACAGATTATCATCTTTAGAAATTATCAAAGCAAATGAGCCTTGGTACAAAGATGGTAAAACTGAAATGATGCCACAAATGCCAACTGCTCCTGCAAACACTAAAAAATACTTTTTAGTTGATCCATTTTTCTGGGCTGATAACGGTACAGAACTTGGTGAGAAGTGGGAAGCTATGAAAGCTGGTCTATAAAAGAGTATAAAAGACTAGAATAATATAATATATATAGGGCGACTTTTTTAAGTCGCCCTTTTTATTTATGAGCAGCGAAACAAAACAAATACTTACAACTGACGGAATTCCTTTAGAGATAAGTTTAAAAAAAGCTGAAAGAAAAAACAAAATTAAAGCATTTTTACTTGTTGCGCCATTACTACTTTTTTTGATTATTACTTATATTTTTCCAATCGGAGAAATGTTTACAAGAAGTATTGATGATAAAATGATTACAAACATGCTTCCAAAAACATTTAAGTCTATGGAAACTTGGGACGGTAAAGAGCTTCCATCCGAAGAAGTATTTGCTTCGTTCTTATCTGATTTTAAAATTCTTGTAGAAAAAAAAGAACATGGAAAATTAGCTCAAAGACTTAATAAAGAAAAAAATGGGTTCAACACCATTACAAAAAAATTATTCAGACAGGTAAAAAGAAATAAAATCGACGAGACACAAAGTATTAAAGAACAAATAATGAAAGTGCACAAGAGATGGAGAAATGTAGAATATTGGCAAGCAATTAAAAGAACTGCACCTCCTTATACTTCAGCTAAGTATTTAAAAGCTATGGATATGTATTTAAATGAGGATAACAAAATTACTCAAGTTAGTGAGGATAGAAGAATACATAGAATTTTATGGTTGAGAACTGTAGAGGTTGCTTTCTTTGTTACTGTATTCTGTTTCTTAATGGGTTACCCAATAGCCCATTTACTAGCAACACTTCCAATGAAGTATAGTAATTTATTAATGATTTGTGTTCTTCTTCCGTTTTGGACGTCGTTATTAGTTAGAACAGCTAGCTGGATGATTTTGCTTCAACAGCAAGGAGTAGTTAATGATTTCTTTGTATTGATTGGCCTTGTGTCAGACGATAATAGGCCAGAAATGATGTACAACAAAGTCGGAACTTATGTTGCTATGACACAAATTCTATTACCATTTATGGTTTTACCACTTTACAGTGTGATGAAAACTATCTCGCCAAGTTTAATGAGAGCAGGTAAATCTCTTGGTGGAACACCTTTTGTGGCTTTTTGGAAAGTATATTTTCCATTAACCATACCAGGTATCGGGGCAGGGTGTCTTTTAGTTTTTATTTTAGCAATTGGATACTACATCACACCCGCTTTAGTTGGGGGAGCATCAGGAACCTTAATTAGTAACCAAATTGCATATCATATGAAAACTACTTTAGATTGGAGTTTTGCTTCAGCGATGGGGCTTATGTTGCTTGGAGGAGTTTTGGTTATCTATTGGCTTTATAATAAATTAGTTGGAGTTGATAATATTAAGTTAGGTTAGTATGGCATTACCAAAGTATACAGAAACTAGATATAGAATTTGGCACTACTTTTACATTGCCATATGTACTTTTGTTTTTATTTTTTTAATAGCACCTTTGTTTGTAATATTTCCATTATCATTTAATGCAGAAGAGTTTCTTGTTTTTTCAGAAGGAATGAAGAATTTAGACCCAGATGCTTTTTCATTAAGATGGTACAAAGATATGGTTTACGGTACAAAGAACCCATGGGGTCTTGCTGCAAAGAATAGTTTTATTATTGCTATATTTGCAACTTTAGGGTCAGTAATTTTAGGAACGGTTGCTGCATTAGGATTGAGCAGCAGACACATGCCCTTTAAAGGAATAATAATGGCAACTTTGATTTCGCCAATGATAGTTCCACTTATTATATCAGGTGTTGCAATATTCTTTTTTATGGCAAAAGCAGGTTTAGCGGCAACTCATACAGGAATAGTTTTAGCTCATATAATTTTGGGAACACCTTTTGTTGTAATTACTGTTACTGCAACATTATCAGGTTTCGATCATAGTGTAACAAGAGCGGCAGCTAGTTTAGGTAGTAACCCAGTAAATACATTTATGAAAGTAACACTTCCATTGATTTTACCTGGAGTAATATCAGGAGGTTTGTTTGCTTTTGTAACTTCTTTTGATGAAGTTGTAGTCGTTTTATTTTTAGCTGGTCTTGAAAATACAACTATTCCAATTCAAATGTGGACAGGTTTAAGAGAACAATTAAGTCCTACAATTCTAGCAGTTGCTACATGTTTAATCGTTTTATCAACCTTAATATTGATTAGTGCGGAATTATTGAGGAGAAGATCAGAACGTTTAAGAGGAATTAATAGATAATTAATTTACCGATTCGATTACGGTCGCAATACCCATACCTAAACCAATACATTGAGTAGATAAGGCATATTTCTTATTTTCACGTCTAAGCAAATCTGCAGCTTTGCCAGTAATTCTAGCTCCTGTTGCTCCTAGAGGATGACCAAGTGCTAAGGCTCCACCATCTAAATTAGCTTTCTTCTGATCGATACCAAGATCTTTTAAACATGCTATTGATTGAGATGCGAAAGCTTCATTAATTTCTATAATATCAATATCATTAATTGATAAATTTGCTCTCTCTAATGCTTTTTTAGTTGCTCCTATAGGTCCAAGTCCCATTACATCAGGTTCACAACCTTTTACTCCAGTTGCAACAATTCTACCCAAAATCTCTAATCCATTTTCTTTTGCATAGCTTTCTTCACATATCAAAGTTGCTGCTGCTCCATCAGTAAGAGGAGATGATGTTGCTGCAGTTACAGTTCCTTCTTGATCAAATGCAAGTTTTAGTCCATCTAAAGTTTCTTGATTACTTTTTGGACGTATATTTCCATCTTTTGTACAGCCAGCAATTTCAACAATTTCATTTTTAAATTTACCATTAACTTCGGCTTCATTGGCTTTTTGATGACTTTGAATTGCAAACTCTTGTTGCTCAGTTCTTGAAATTTTATATCTCTTGGCAACATTTTCAGCAGTAATTCCCATTGAAAAATAAACATTTGGATTTTCTTTATCTGTGTAAGGATAAGGTATTGGTTCAAAGCCAGTTGTAACTCTAGTCATACTTTCAACACCTCCACATACGAAAACTTTTCCTGCACCCATTGCTATTTTACCTGCTGCAACATGAATAGCTTCCATAGATGAACCACACCATCTATCGACAGTCATTCCAGACGTATGTATTTCCATTCCAGATAAAAATGTTGTGAGTTTCCCAATATTAAAACTCTGCTCTCCAACCTGGAAAGCACACCCAACAACAATATCTTCTATATCAGCAGGATTTATTTTAGTTTTAGATACAAGATTTTTAACAACTTCTGCAAACATATTTACAGGCTTAACATCAATTAATTCACCTTTTCTTGCCATTGTAAAAGGTGATCTTGAATATCCTGCTATAACTGCTCTTTTCATATAAGACTTATACCTACTAATTATTATTTTGAAAATGGTAAAGAGGACACAATTCCTTTTCTTAATTTATTATCAGGAGTGTGAACTAAAACTTCTGATCCTGTTTTGCAAAATTCATTTAAAATCATAGATAAACCAATATTTTTTTTGAATTTTGGAGAATAAATCCCTGAAGTAATTTTACCAATTAATTTCTTATCTTTTGAATAAAGTGGAAAAGGAATTGAACATGGAGGACAATCTACACCATCAAATAATACCCCTTTTAATTTTTGTTTTACACCTTGTTTCTTAATATTATCTAAAGCATTTTTTCCAATGAAATCATGATCGCTTTTGTCACTACAATATTTTTCTAAGTTACATTCAATTGGATTATTTTCTTTTGTAAAATCATTTCCATATGACATTAATCCTGCTTCTATTCTGTCAATTAAATTTGGGCATCCTGGAGCAATGTTAAATTCTTTCCCCGCTTTCCATATTATATCCCAAATTTTTTCTCCCATTTCATTTTTGTCGAAGTAATTTTCAAAGCATTTAAAATAAATCTCAAATCCATCTTGTTTGCTATATCCTGATCTTGCAATAACTTGTTTAGTTCCTAAAAAATCAAATATTCTAAAATTAAAAAATTTTAATTTTCTAATATCTTCTCCGAATATTGATGCCATCAAATCTTCAGACTTTGGACCTTGTACTGCAAGAGGATATACATCTGGTTCTGTTATGCTCACATTTAGATTTAAACCAACTGCAATACCTTTTGCCCAAAGCAATACATCAGAATCTGCTATTGAAATCCAAAACATATCATCATCTAACTTTAACAACACTGGATCATTTATCATTCCAGCATTTTCATCTATCATAGGAATATAAAAACATTTTCCAGTCTCCATATTTTTTAAAGATCTTGGCGTCATTTTTTGTACTAATAAACTAGCGTCTGGACCTGATATCTGAACTTGTCTTTGACAAGAAACATCCCATAGCTGAACATGCTCATTTAAATGCCAATAATCATCCTCAACAGATTTCTGAAATCTTTTTGGTAAGAGCATATGATTTACAACAGTAAAATCAGTTACACCACATTCTTCAACTCTCTTGGTGTAAGGAGTTCTTCTTATTCTCCTAGACATATTTAGTTTTGTGCTAATTTTGCTTTGTATCAACGAAGCCATATATTATTTTGACCACCAAACTGTATAGCTGTTAGGAGAAATTATTATTGGTAAGTGGTAATTTTTTTTATTATCAGTCATTTTAAATTTTACGACTATTTCACCCACAATTTTTTTCTTTTTAAAGTATCTTTTAATATCACAAATCATTTCATAATCGCATTTACAATCTTTTTTGCTAAGATTGAAATGCTGATTAATCCTACCATTTCCATCAGTCTTTGTATTCAAAAAAAGCTTTTTTAATTTTGAGGATTGTATTTGATAAATCTTTACTTTGACGTTACTTGCATGAGTTCCATCAGAACCATTCAATAAATGTGAGCTAAATTTTGCCATTTTACTCTATTGAAGATTTCTCTCTCTTGCTGGCCACAGCAGCAACAATTGGACTTAATACTGGTTTAGCTTTTACATTTACACAAGCAGTTTTACCGCTCGCAATAGCTCTTTTTAATGCTGGACCCAATTCTTCTCTTTTCGTTACTAATTCTCCATGACCCCCAAAACCTTCAAATATACTGTGGAAAGGTATATCTCTAAAATCTGTTGCAACTCTTTTTCCGCTTTCAAATAGCCTTTCTTGTTGTTGACCAATTGATGCTAAGCCACCATTATTGTCAATAACAACTACGATTGGTTTCTTTTCAAAAAATGCAGTTTCTATAGACATGCCTCCAGATAAAAAGGCACCATCTCCACTAATTAAAATTACATTCGATTTAGGGTTATTATTTTTTGCAGACAATGCAAATGATACACCAACACCCAGCATACTAAATGTGCCAGGATGTAAAATTCCACCCAATTTTTTTCCTTGAGCTCCGGCTAAATTTATTGCGATCTCCGACCAGAAATGAGTATTTCCTCCATCAATTATAAGCCAATCTTTCTCATCCATTACGTCTTGAACGTCTAACGCTAATTGCAGTGGATGAATTTTTCCACCATTTTTTTTTGCTTTATCTGCTTCAATTTTTAATTCATTTAAAGATTTATCTACCCAATCTTTTTTTTTATTTTTATTTTCTTGAAACCAACTATTTCCTAAATTCCATTTATTATTTTTCTTTAAATTACATAGAGTATCCAAAAATACTCCTGGATCACATAAAAGGTTATGATCAGCTGCTCTATTAAACTCAATTTCTTCATGGGAACCGTTAATACAAACTAAAGTTGTTGTTTTTGGAATGAAAGGAGGGTTACCAAAATTCATTTGGTTATCTAATCTTGCACCAATCATCAAAACTAAGTCTGAATTATGTAATGCAAATTCCGATGGTGGATATTGATGAATATCTGCTAAACCCATATATGCATTTGCCTCTTCTCCTAAAAGTTTTTGATGGTAAGGCACATTAAAAACTGGAATATTTAAACTTTCACCAGCAGTCTCTAAATTTTTTTCTGAGTTTGACCACCAAACACCATGCCCTCCAATTATGACAGGTTTTTTTGCATTACATGCTAACTCAAGTATTCTTGATAGAGCATTTGGATCTGGCCATGCTTTTGCAACTGGCTTTGCTTTATGTGAAAATGGCCTTTCTTCAAGTCCAACATTTTCTTCAAATGAAGAAAACATTATGTCTACTGGTAAACTTAGATGAACAGCTCCAGGGTATCCATTTGTTGCAATTCTGTATGCTTTATCAACAAATTCTCTAATTCTTGTTCCATCTGTAATGCTTGCACTATATTTTGTAAGAGGAGCAGCAATTGAAACATCATCAATTTCTTTAAAGCCACCTGACCCTTGTCTTTTTAAACTACTTGATCCAGTTATATAAATTATTGGTGTTCTTTCTCCCCATGCTTCCATCATTGATGGTACTGCATTTGCAAAACCCTCTGGCCCGACTAAGCATACAGATGGTTTTCTTGTAATTCTCGTATGTCCATCTGCTAAGTGTCCAGCTATTTGTTCATGGGGACAATTAACTACATCAATTTGACACTCCATGAAACCTTCAATTGCAGGATTACAAAATCCACCTGATAGAGTAAAAACTTTATTAATACCTTTATCTTTTAATGCTCTTGCGATTAATGCTCCACCTCTTATTTTTTTTTCCATATTAGTAAGTTGTATTCATAAAAAGTTTCTGTTCGATTATATCAGAAGAAACCTCATTAATATCATTTAATCCAACCAAACCTAGTGTTGTGCTAGTTTCTTCTTTAATTATATCCACAATTCTTCTTAGTCCACTAGCTCCATCAGCTCCCATAGCATACATTACAGGCCTTCCAATCATTGAAAAATCTGCTCCTAAAGCTAATGATCTAACAATATCGCTCCCACTTCTTATTCCACTATCAAAAATAATTGGAAAATTATTTCCTACTGCCTCTCTAATAAAAGGTAAAATATTTATTGCTGCTGAGGCACTATCTAATTGTCTACCTCCATGATTTGAAACTTGGATAGCATCAGCTCCCATTTCTTTAATTTTTACTGCATCATCTGATGACATAACACCTTTTACAATTAATTTGCCTTTCCATTTATTTCTTACTCTTTTTAAAGTTTCCCAATCTGTTTTTCCTCTACTTTCTTTTCTTTTAAAAATACCTTTTCCACTTTTTGAAGTTTCGTAATTCATTGGCTTTGGTATTCCATTGAGCAATGTAGATATTGACCAAACAGGATGAGTTGCAAAATCAAAAAATTGTTTAGGTCCAATTTTAAATGGATATGAAAATCCATTTTTATCATCTCTAGTTCTCCTAGATAAAACTGGAACATCAACAGTAAGTATAGCAACTTCATAGCCGGTTTTTTCTGCTCTATCCAGTAATTCCATGACAAAAGCCTCATCTTGAAAAATATAAAGTTGAAGCCATGAATGACCTTCTGAAAGCTCATACATTTTTTCTAATGTAGTTGTGGAAGCCATCGATACACAGGTTGGAATATTATTTCTTGCACTTTCTTTTGCCAGCATTGAGTCTGCGCCTGGCCATGAAAGGTTTGTCATACCCATTGGAGCAAAACCAAAAGGATAGTCATAACTAAATCCAAGAATATTTTTTTTTAGTTTTCTTTCCTCTACATTTCTTAGAACTCTTGGCTCAAGTCGTATTTGATCTAAAGCAAAACTATTAATTTCTGATAGCTTTTCATCTCCAGATGCACCGTCAATAAAATCGTAAACTATCTTTGGTAATCTTTTCTTTGATAGTTTTTTTGCGTCTTCAATGCTAAAAATTTTGTTACTGGCTTTAATGTTATCCATTTAAATTTTCTATATATGTTTTTAAACTTATCTTATCATGTCTAGTCACATAATAAGCGTCATGATTAATTCTTGAAGAATAAACCTCAGAAGGAACTCCGTCAATAAAAAGCACAGCTACACCATCATCAATAGCTATTCCATCTGGTAAATTTCCATCTTTAATTTCTGAAATAAATTGTCGAAGTCGATTATTATCTGAAGAATGCGGTGTGCAACTTCCATCTAAAAAATTTATTCCTTTTATTGGACTTAGCTCTTTATCGACTGAGTCTGATAATATCCAATCAAACCAACAGACGGCTCCTGCACTTATTCCACTCAGAATTATTCCTTTTTCATATGCATCTTTAAATACTTTGATAAGATTATGTCTTTTCCAAATATTAATCATGTTAGAGGTATTACCACCTCCTACATAAATTATATCTTTGTTCATCAGCCATTCATTAAAACCTTCCACACTTGAACAGAGATTAAAATGAGATAATTTAAATTTATGTGATTTAAATCTTTTATAAAAAAGATCGATCTTTTCTTGATTATCATTGCTAGCTGTAGGTAAAAAACCGATATTGATTTTTGATTTATTTACTTGATTTATAACATACTCATCCAAGTCTTCGTCAGAAGAATGTGTAAATCCACCACCACCAATTGCTATTATTATTTTTTTATTCCTGACCACGGAGAAGGACCTGTTGGAATATCAATTTTTAAACCTCTTACAATTTCATTTTTAAAGTCATACATTGGTAAGGTGCATATTTCGCCTTTATGAATTTTATTATCATTGCAATTAACATCCACTATTAACCCCGGTTTATATTTTGTAGAATTCATTAAAACAATTCCAACACCACATTTTTGAAAAGGTGACCAAGTACTTGATGTAATTTTTCCAATTATTTCATTATTATATTTTATATAAGTTCCTTTTAAACCTGTTCCATTTTCTACTCGTATTCCCCAACATCTTTTTTCTTTATCAGCAGTCATCAATGATGATTTTCCAATAAAATAATTTTTTTTTAAATCAACATACTTACCTAACCCGACATCATATGGATTTGTTTCATGATTAAAGTCTTGTCCGGCTGATAATAATCCAGATTCTATTCTTTTACATCTGAAACCAGGAGTGCCTGTGAGTATCATTCCCATTTTTTTTCCTTCTTCAAGAATATAATCCCCAACTTTTTCAGTATTATTATTTTTTCTAAAATAAATTTCCCAACCAAGTTCATTACTAAATCCTGATCTACTTATGATGACTTTTTCATTAAGTATAGTAATTTCTTTCCAATCAAAATATTTCCAATTATCAGGAAAAGTTTCTTTACTTAAAACTTTTAAAAGATCCATAGATTTTGGTCCCTGAATTTGACTTACCCAAACGTCTGGGTCAGAAATTTTTACATTAAGATTATCAGTGTGAGCTTTATACCATGAAAAAAGATCACCATCAGCTTGAACAAACCAAAATTTATTTTCTTCAAGTTTTAGCAAAACTCCATCTGTCAGCATGCCTCCATCATTGTAACAAGCAAATTGGTATGAGCATCTTCCTACTTTTACTTTTGAGATATCTCTTGTGAATATTTTTTGTAAAAGTTTTTCTGCATCTGGACCAGAAATTTCATATGGATGTTCGCCAGTATGACGAAAAATTACTTCTTGTCTTACTTTCCAATACATTTCATCAGCAGTAGCGTGTGAAAGTACTTCTGGATTTAATCTTCCTGCATAAAATGAATACTCAGGATCGTAAGGAAGTTCTTGATATGCCAAAGGATGTATTCCTACAGTTCTAGCAAGTTCAACAACTTTATTATCATTGGATTTTAAAGGTTTTACTGAAAATCTGACTTTGTTTAATTCGTTTTGCATTTATAATTTAAAAAAAGTGTATATTAATTAAAATATCTATTCAATTAGTAGATGAATCACTACATTTTGCATGTTGTTATCTAGTTCTGGAATTGTTATCTTTTTAATTATTTAAACAACTAAAGAAAAAGAGGGAACTTATGAAATACATACTTAAAGTTTTTTCAGCGACTTTTATGTCTCTGATATTATCTTTTTCTATTGCCAATGCATCAAGTGGAGTATTTAAAGTATCACATGATCTTGGATTTGGAAAAGATACTAACTTAGATGCCATAACAAAGGGGCGTTTGTTTCAAGTTGTCATCAAAACACAAAATAGATTAGTAAGACCTGATATGAATGGTGTTCCATCACCTTCATTATCAACAGATTGGAGTGCTAATTCTGATGCAACTGAATGGACATTTAATTTAAGAAAAGGAATATATTTCCATGATGGATCAGCATTTGATGCCCCAGATGTAAAATATTCTCTAATGAGAGCTAAAGATCCTGATATCGGATCTCCGGTAAGAAAAAGTTTAAATGTAGTTGAAGATATTGAGGTAGTTGATCAGCATACTGTTAAAATGAAGTTATCAACTTCATTTGCTGACTTTCCGTTATTATTAACAGACTACAGATTAAGAATGATACCTGAAGGATCAGGAGATACTATTGGACAAACTGGAGTTGGTACTGGACCATTCATGGTTGATAAATTTGATCCAGAAGGAACTACAATTCTAAAAGCTAACCCAGATTACTGGGAAGGTGCACCAGGAGTTGCGGAAGTTCATGTCATTGCGATACCAGATGCTCAAGCAAGAATTCAAGCTCTTTTAACGGGTCAAATTGATATGAATAGATATGTTCCTTTCAATCAAAAAAAGATATTTGACAGTAATTCTAAATTTACAACAACTGTAATTCCAACTGGAAACTGGAGAGGTGTGGTTATGAGAACTGATACTGCTCCATTTGATAATCCTAAAGTGAGAAAAGCTTTTAGGTTAGCAGTTGATAGACAAGAACTTGTAGATCTAGTTATGGGTGGAGCAGCAACTGTATCTTGTGATACACCTGTAATGCCTTCTGATCAATATCGTTTACAAATGGATTGTCCTCAAAATATTAGTAAAGCAAAAAATTTACTAAGAGAAGCGGGATTTCCAAATGGAATTGAATTGACTGTTTATCCAGCAACTTTAGAACCAACTTGGCCTACGATTGCAGAAGTCGTTCAGCAGCAAGTTGCAAAAGCTGGAATTAAAGTTAACATAGAAATGGTACCATCTAAAGGTTATTGGAATGAAGTATGGATGAAAAAACCAGTTTCAATGACACGTTGGAACCAAAGACCAGCAGACACAATATTGCATGAAGCTTATCATAGTGGAGCTAAATGGAATGAGTCTTATTTCAAAAACGCTGACTTTGATAAAAACTTAGCTGATGCTAGAAGTGAGTTGGATTTCAATAAAAGAAAGAAAGCATATCAAAATGCTCAAATGACTTTATGGGAACAAAGTGGAACAATGATTCCATACCACGTATCTAGACTTGTAGTTACTTCATCAAAAGTTAAAAACCTTGATGCTGTAGATCACTTTTCTATACAGTGGCATAAAGTTAAAGTTGACTAAAAGTATTTAGATAAAGGCCGCATATAAGCGGCCTTTATTCTATTTCTATTTAAATTATTTTTGTTACAAAGTTCTAGTTAATCTTATGCTTTTATTAATTTTAAAAAGAATTGGACTAGGGCTTATTACTTTATTTATAGTTTCATTGATTACATTTGTAGGTGTTGAAGTTTTACCTGGGGATGCATGCACAACATATTTAGAAAGAGAAGCTTATGGAGCAGCTCTTGATGCTTGCATAAAAAGACTTGGTCTAGATATTCCTGCTTATGAAAGATATTTGGACTGGGCATCAAATGTTGTAAGAGGTGATTTTGGTTACTCTTTAAGTGGAGAAATGCCAATTAATGAAGTACTGGGTCCAAGAGTTAAAAACTCACTAGTTTTAGCCTCTGTTTCAATACTTATAGGAATTCCTTTAGCAATCGTATTAGGAATAATAACTGCTCTTTGGAGAGATAAGCTTCCAGATATTATGATCTCAACTATCACAATTTTTTCAATGACTATTCCCGAGTTTATTAGTGCTACTTTACTTATTTTAATTGTTGCAATTTGGCTTGGTTGGCTACCAGGCATTGTGATTATACCATCGGATGCAACTTTTTATGAATTACTCTCAAATATAATTTTACCTGTTGTTGCAATTTCAATGATTATGACCGCACACATGGCAAGAATGGTACGTTCAAGTGTAATTCAAGTAATGGCTAGTGATTATGTGCAAATGGCAATTTTAAAAGGTGTCCCATATTGGAAAATGGTATTTAGACATGTACTGCCAAATGCATTATTACCAGCAATAAATGTAGTGGCGTTAACAATTGCTTGGTTGCTAGGTGGTGTTGTTGTTACAGAAGTTGTTTTTAATTATCCAGGTTTAGGCAGACTGGTAATTGAGTCTATATCAAATAGAGATTTACCTGTTGTTCAAGCATTAGCAATAATATTAGCATCAATCTATGTGGGAATAAATTTAATAGCAGATTTAATGACACTCATGCTTAATCCAAGATTAAAAAGTTTACAGATAAGAAAATAAAATGGAGAATAATTTAATTACAGAAGATAAACAAAAAAATAAGCTAGAAAAGGCTTTTGAAATTTTAAAAACTATGGCCTCCAAGCCTTCTGGATTAATTGGACTTACAATTGTTTTATTTCATGTAGTCTTAGCATTAACTAGCCCTTACATTGCACCATACGATTATAAAGCAATTAGCCCAAATACCATGTTACTTGCACCTTCAGCCGAGCATTGGTTTGGAACAGATAGCTTGGGTAGAGATGTTTTCACAAGGACAATACTTGGAGGGAGAACAGCTCTTACTGTAACTTTCTTCGGATCACTGATAGCTCTTCTGTGGGGAGGTTTACTTGGAATTTTTTGTGGTTTAGTTGGAGGTAAAATTGACGATGTTGTAATGAGAGTTGTTGATGCGTTTCTTTCTATTCCTTGGATACTTGCAATGCTATTAATTGTTTCTCTTTTAGGAACATCAACAGAGGTTTTAATTCCTGCACTAGGTTTTTTTTATGGTAAAGGAATAGTAAGAGTTGCTAGAGCTGCTACTCACGATGTTATTGCTAAAGACTTTATAGTTTCAGCGAGAGCTAGAGGCCATAGCAATATGTCTATTATATGGAATGAAATTATTCCAAATGTTAGAGACGCTATATTAGTAGAAGGAGCAATGAGATGGTCTTGGATGTTGTTAGGATTTAGCTCATTGTCATTCTTAGGTTTTGGTGTAAGCCCTCCAACACCCGATTGGGGCTTAATGATCTCCAATGCCAGAGGATTGATGTCGTTTGCATATTGGTCTGTAATTGCTCCGATAGTAGGATTAAGTTCTCTAATAATTGGAATAAATTTAACTGCTGATGCATTTGCAAAAGCTTTAGGAATTGATCGTTCAACAAAGGCACCTGTTTAAATGAATGAAATTATCGAAAGCGTTAAAAATTTATCAATTGGATTTAACAGTCAGAAGGGTAAACAAATTTCAATACTCAGAAATGTTTCAACCAATATAAAAAAAGGAGAGACTGTAGGGATTGTAGGGGAGTCGGGTTCTGGAAAAAGCACATTAGCACTTGCTATGATGGGCTATATAAAACAAGGCTTATTTCCTCTTAAGGGTGAATGCCTCTTTAAATCTGAGGATTTATTGAAGATGAGCAGTAGACAGCTAGAAAAAATTAGAGGTAGAAAAATAGCCATGATACCACAAAATGCGGGACAAGCACTAACACCAAATTTAAAAATTGGATACCAAATTGATGAAGCATTAAGATTACATACAGATCTAAACAAAACAGAGAGAGATAAAAAAATTTCTGAGTTACTAAATAAAGTTAGACTTCCTTCACCAGAAACTATGGCTTTTCGTTATCCTCACGAGCTTTCTGGAGGGCAGCAACAAAGAGTTGCTGTTGCAATGGCATTGGCTGGCAAACCAGATTTACTTTTATTAGATGAGCCAACTACTGGATTAGACGTTACAACACAAGCTCATGTATTAGAACTACTAAGATTTATAGCAAAAGATACTGGAACATCTATGATCTATGTTAGTCATGACCTAGGAGCCATAGCACAAGTCAGTGATAGAATAGTTGTAATGTATGCTGGAGAAATTGTTTTAGAAGGACCAGCAAGAAAAATATTAAAGGAACCAATTCATCCTTATACGTATGGATTATTAAAATCGATACCTAAACTTTCACTAGCTGGACTCCCAGCTTCTATGCCAGGAAGCCAACCTCAGCCTGGAAGCATAAATGAAGGTTGTAGTTTTTATGATAGATGTAACTTAGCAACTAATCATTGCAAAAAAAATTCACCAGATCTGGAACATATTAAAGAATTAGATACCAACGTCAGATGTTTTAATCATAAAGAATTAATAAACCAAAATAATAATTTGCAAACTTCAATAACAAAAAAATTAAATAATAGTGAAGCAATTGAAGTTTTAAAATTAAAGGATGTCTCAATTAGTTATGCAAAGCAGAAATTTTTTGATCAATTATTAAATAAAATTTCTGATCAAAACCCAACAGTTAAAGATATAAATATAGATATAAAAAAAGGAGAGACTATTGCACTAGTTGGAGAGTCTGGAAGCGGTAAGTCTACTATACTAAAATCAATTGCTGGTTTACTCAAAACAAAAGATGGTCAAATTAAATTTGAAAATGATCGTATATTATCTTCTGATTTAAAAATGAGAAATCCAAATGATCTTCGAGCAATACAACTTATATTTCAAAATCCAGACGAGTCATTAAATCCCAACCACACAGTTGAGCAAATACTTTCTCAACCTTTAAAGTTATATTTTAATTTATCAGGAGAAGAATTAAAAAAAAATATTATCGATCTGCTAAAAAAAGTAAGGTTGGGAGAATTTTATATGTCAAGATACCCTAGACAACTATCAGGCGGTGAAAAACAAAGAGTTGCAGTCGCAAGAGCATTTGCTGCTAAACCAGATATAATTTTGTGTGATGAGGTTACATCAGCTTTAGATGTTTCGGTTCAAGCAGCTGTTTTAAACTTATTACAACAATTAAAAGAAGATCTAGGAACAACCTATGTATTTGTTTCTCATGATTTGGCTGTTGTTAGAGCAATTAGTGATAGAGTTGCAGTTTTATATCAAGGAAGGTTATGTGAAATTGGTCCTTCTCAAAATGTTTACAAATTTCCATCACATCCTTATACTGAAGTATTATTAGGTGCTGTTTTGGAACCAGATCCAGATATAAAACCAAAATTAGTAGCCGAGGATATAGTAGAAGAAAAACCCCCTGAGAAAGGCTGTTCTTTTCAAGGAAGATGCCCTAGGAAAATAGGTGATATTTGTAATTCAGAGGTTCCACCATGGCAAATAGGTGAAAATGGTAATGCTATTAGATGTCATATTAATATTGAAGAATTAGCAAGTTTACAGCAGTAGTTATGACATTTATTTTATTTCCTACTCAGTCTCAATTTAATATAAGAAAACTTCTTTATGAAAATAAATAATGTAGTTGTAATCGGTTCTGGAACAATGGGTAGCGGTATAGCTGCACATTTGTGTAACGCAAATATTCCTGTTACTTTGTTGGATTTAACTACAGAAATTAGTCAAAAGGCTAAAGAGAGAATAGGAAAATCTAGACCTCCTTTGTTAATAGATAAATCAAAATTAGATAATATACATGTAGGAAACATTGAGGAAAACTTTGATGTGGTTTCAAATGCAGATTGGATTGTAGAAGCTGTTGTAGAAAGAATAGATATAAAACATAATATTTATGAAAAAATTTTTAAACATAGAAAAAAAGAATCTGTTGTTTCATCTAATACCTCATCAATTCCAATAAGCGTTCTATCAGAAAAATTATCTGATCAAGACAAAAAGGATTTTTGTATAACTCACTTCTTTAATCCTGTTAGATACATGGATTTACTAGAAATAGTAAAAAGTAATGAAAGTGATTTAGATAAAGTTAACCTTTTAAAAGATTTTTGTGAAATAAATTTGGGCAAAGGTGCAATTATCTGTAATGACACTCCAGGATTTTTAGGTAATAGAATTGGAGTTTATGCAATGCAAATTGCAATGACAGAGGCATTTAATATGAAACTCAGTGTAGAAGAGGCTGATGCTGTCTTTGGCAGACCAATGGGTATACCTAAAACTGGAGTATTTGGATTGTATGACCTAATTGGTATTGATTTAATGGCAGATGTATTAAAAAGTTTTATTAAAGAATTACCTGAAAGCGATCCATTTCAACCTGTAGCAAGAGAAATGCCGCTTGTAAAAAAATTAATAGAAACTGGATATACTGGTAGAAAAGGAAAAGGTGGATTTTATAGAATGAATAAGGAGGGTGGTAAGAAAATTTTAGAGGCCATCAATCTTGAAACCGGGGAATATTCTCCCTCAAAAAAAATAGATATTAAATCTGAAAAAGTTGATTTAAAAAAATTAATTAATCGTGGAGATAAATATGGAGATTATGCTTGGTCAGTAATTTCTAAAATAATAAAATATTCTTCTTCATTAGTTCCAGGTATTACACATAAGTTTAACGACATCGATGAAGCAATGAGACTTGGTTTCAATTGGTCTAGAGGGCCTTTTGAAATGTTAAAAGAAATTGGAGTAAATAATTTTTTTCAAAAAATCGATAATTTTGAGGGAAATAAATTTTTAGAAAATTTATCAAAATCCAAAGATGAAAATTTTTATGGTGAGAGACAACAATATACTGAAATTGAAACTTTAGGAAAAATTAAACCAAGAGCCCTTAAACTTGATAAAAATAATTCTGCTGAAATTTACAGATTTCCTGAATTTAACATTGTCGAATTTACAACTAAAGCAAACGCTTTAGATTACGACTCAATGGACTCTTTAAAAAACGCTACAGACAAACCATTGATAATTATTAATGAAAGTATGCAGTTTTCTGCTGGTGTTAATTTAACATATACTATGAATTTTGCAGATAAAGGTGACTTTAAATCAATAGAAAAGTTTGTCGGTTATTTTCAAGAAACATGCAAACACTTAAAATACTCAAAATTTCCAGTCGTTTCGGCACCATCAGGTCTTACACTTGGAGGGGGTTTTGAAGTTTTAGTCCAAAGTAACTTTGTTGCTTCGCATACAAATATTGTTGTTGGATTAGTTGAAACATTGGTTGGTTTAGTTCCAGCCGGAGGAGGATGTAAAGAAATGTTATGGAGATGGTCTCAAACAGAAGAGGCAAAAAATGATCCAGATTTTGCGCCTTTAAAAGTTTTTGATATCATTGGTTATGCAAAAACTGCAACATCCCCAGTCGAAGCTGAACCTCTAAAGTACTTAATCCCTGAGAATAAAAAAATTATGAGCAGAAATAGTCTATTAAATGAAGCAAGAAAAATTTTGGATCAAAATAAGGAATTTACTCCTCCTGAAGAATGCACATTTAATTTATCTGGTAAATCTTTAAAAGACAAAATGGTTGGTATGTTAGAAAAACTGTATAACGATAAAATTATATTAGATCATGGAATGATGGTTGGAACAGAGCTAGCAAATGTTTTAAGTGGTGGTGATACAACTATAGATAAAACTCTTACAGAAGATCAGTTGTTTAAATTAGAGTTAGATGCTTTCATGAAATTAATTGAGACAAGTAAAACCCAAGATAGAATTAAACACACATTATCTACTGGAAAACCTCTAGTTAACTAATAACTTTATATTTTTAATATAATCAGGTTTTAATACATAAGTTGATTTATTTCCCACTTTAATTTTTTTTAAAGAGTCCATCCCTGCAATTACTCTTCCAATTGGAGTATATTCACCTTGATATATTGGTATATCTATTAAAGTAATAAAAAATTCACTGTCTTCTGTATCGAATTGATCTTTCCTAGCAAAAGCCACAGAGCCAGCATTAAATAAAAAATTACCACTAAGCTCAGATTTAATTGTTCCTAAACCAGACTTACCAGTTCCTACTTTAGAATAATTTAGATTAGATACATTTCCATATTCAATATCTCCAGCTTGTATTAAAGTATTTTCTATTACTCGATAAAAAGTTGAACCATTATAGGAACCGCTATTTATTAACATCTTAAATCGATTTACTGCTTTAGGTGCTATTTTAGGATCTAATTCTATTATAACCTTACCGCATTCAACTTCCATAATTGCAATATTCTGCTTATATTTAAAATCAATGTTATTTAAATCGATTTTTTTTACAAAAAGACATTTATTATTTAATATATAAAATGAACCTAAAGTTAAAATAATAAGTAGAATTAGAAAAATAAATAATATTTTTTCAGATAGTGATGGTTTAATTTTTTTTATCATTCAAAAAATAAACTTTTCATCTATTTCTTTAAGACCATTAATTAAGAAATTTTTCTTCTTAGTCAAAATATTATCTTTTTTAATTAATAAATCTATTTCTTTAAAGTTTGTTTTTAATAATGAATAAATTTCAGCCATATCTTCTTCAGCTGTGCTCATTGAATATTCTGTTAAAAAGCCTTTCGTAATTTCTAAATCTAAACCTAATAAATCAGTGCATGTAGAACATGATGCGTAAGAAAAATCTTTATTATTAAGTTTGCTCCACATATTTTTTTTAAAAAGCTCAGGAAAACTGTTATCAATCATATGAAATATTTCATGATGGATCATTCTTTCAAAATAATTTCGGTTAAATGTTAAGTCTAAAATTAAAGTCCTGAATTTATTATCTGGTATACCTCCTGTATTAATGCCTGAAATTTCTAAGTTTTTGCAAAGAACCACAAATTTCAAATTTATTTTCCTTAAGAAATTTGAGTTATAATCTCTCAGATTATTTTGAATTGTATTAAATTCACGATCCAAATCACTGTTATTTATGCCGTTACACTTAATGTTGTTTGTATCACCAATTACAAAACCTCTTTTCGATACCAAATATTTGATACCATTTACATCATCAACTTTATGAACTTCTAAATTTGGGATTTTAATTAAATTATATATTGCATCTGCATTTACATAAGAAAAGTTAAAAAATAATATAAATATTAATATAATATATCTCATTTTAATAATTTTGATGATATTAGATATAATATGAATGTGATAGGATTTATTTAATGAAAAAAAGAAAAAGAAAAAAAAATATTAATAGAGATCATGAGTCAGTGCCTAAGATGTTTGCAAAAAAATACATTTATTTCTATTATCCCTTTTTCTGGATCATTCTAATAATATTCTTATTACTAAAATGACAAAGTCTAAAAAACCTATTCAGCCTGTTAGTGGCACAGAAGTGCCAAGATATGCTGGCCCTTCTACATTTGCAAGATTACCTGAGCTAAGAGATGTAGAAAGTTGTGATGTTGCTATTGTCGGAGTTCCATTTGATTCAGGAACAAGTTATAGACCAGGTGCAAGATTTGGCCCACAAAGTATTAGACAAGCATCTAGACATTTAAGGACTAATTATCATCCTAATTATGATGTAGAACCATTCAAAGTACAACAAGTTGCAGATGCAGGTGACATTACTTGTAATCCATTTAATATTGATGAAGCCATCAAACAAATTGAAGTAGGAGCAACCGATTTATTAAATAAAGTTGGAGGAATAATAAGCCTTGGAGGAGATCACACAATTGCTGTGCCTTTACTTAGAGCAGTCAATAAAAAGAATAATGGACCCGTATCACTTGTTCATTTTGATGCCCATTTAGATACATGGGATACCTACTTTGGAGCACCATATACGCATGGTACTCCATTTAGAAGAGCTCGTGAGGAAAATTTATTTTTAGATGACGCCTCTATGCATGTAGGTATAAGAGGTCCACTTTATAGCAGAGATGATATAAAAAATGATGAAAGCTTTGGATTTAAAATTATTCATTGTGATGAATTTCAAACAGAGGGAATTGATAAAATTGTTGAAAGAATAAAAAATAGAGTAGGTGATAATGCATTATATTTGTCCATTGATATTGATGTATTAGATCCAGCATTTGCACCAGGCACAGGAACACCAGAAATTGCAGGAATGACCACAAGAGAAATTGTAAACGTCCTCAGGGGTTTATCAGGTTTAAATTTGATTTCTGCAGATGTAGTTGAAGTTGCGCCTGCTTATGACCATGCAGAAGTAACTTCTCTAGCTGCAGCAACAATTGTTTATGAATTAACTAATTTATTTGCAAAATCATGAAGAAAGGATAATTTGCGCGAATGATTGAAAAGAGAAATTTTTATATTAATGGTTCATGGGTTTCCCCAAAAAACCCAAAAGATATTGAGGTCATAAATCCAGCAACAGAAAAAAATTGTGCAGTAATTTCTTTAGGTAGTAAAGAGGATATCAATGATGCAGTTTTAGCAGCTAAAGAAGCATTTAAAACTTGGGGATTTACCTCTAAAGAAGAAAGATTGTCATTATTAGAAGTATTTTATTCATTATATAAAAAAAGATGGAATGATATTACAGATGCAATTATTCAAGAGATGGGAGCACCAAAGGACTTTGCTTCAAAACTACAAACAGGAACTGGCGCAAGTCATACAAAATCATTTATTCGTTATCTAAAAGAATTTGAATTCGAAAAACCTTTGGGAGATCATGCAAAAAATCAAAGAATAATATACGAGCCTAAAGGTGTGTGTGCATTGATAACACCGTGGAACTGGCCAATAAATCAAGTTACTTTAAAAGTCATTCCTGCATTGGCCTCTGGTTGTACTATGATTTTAAAACCTTCAGAACTAGCACCCTTATCGGCAATGATTATAGCTGAGTTAATAGATGAAGCAAAATTTCCAAAAGGTGTTTTTAACTTAGTAAATGGAGATGGGGCAATAACTGGAGATGCATTAACAAGTCACCCAGATGTTAATATGATTTCATTCACCGGCTCTACTAGAGCAGGGGCTTTAATTTCTCAAAATGCTGCAAAGGACTTTAAAAGAGTAAGTTTGGAGCTAGGAGGAAAAGGTGCAAATATTATATTTGAAGATGCTGATGCTGAAGCAATTGAAAGAGGTGCATTTAGATGTTTTAGAAATTCAGGACAATCATGTAATGCCCCTACAAGAATGCTTGTTGAAAAATCAATATATAATGAAGCGATAGAAAGACTGAGAAAATATGCAAATGAATTTAAAGTAGATGATCCAAATAAAAGTGGAGAGCATATTGGTCCTGTAATTTCTGAAACTCAATTCAATAAAATTCAAGGTTTAATTCAAAAAGGAATAAATGAAGGAGCAAAATTAGTTGCAGGTGGAGTTGGAAAACCAAACGGATTAAATGATGGTTATTATGTAAAACCGACAGTTTTTGCAGATGTAAAAAATGAAATGGAAATTGCAAGAACAGAAATATTTGGTCCTGTTTTATCTGTTATTCCATTTGAAACTGAAGAAGAGGCAATTAAAATCGCAAATGATACTGATTATGGATTAACAAACTATATTCAAACTCAAGATAAGGAAAAAGTACAAAGAGTTGCCAGAAAACTTAGATCTGGAATGGTTGATGTAAATGGTGCTGGTATTGCAGTTGATGCACCTTTTGGAGGTTTTAAACATTCTGGAATTGGAAGGGAAGCAGGTAAAGAAGGATTGCTTGAATTTCTAGAAGTTAAATCTGTAGGTGGTTGGAATTAATTTATAGATTTATCTTTTACACCTTTTAAGAAGTCTAGACATTTCTTTAATTCACTAAGTTCTATATATTCATCAATTTTATGAGCCTGTTCAATCGAACCTGGTCCACAAACTACAGTGCTAATACCAACTTCTTGAAAGAGTCCAGCCTCTGTTCCAAATGAAACAGCTTCTCTTGAATTGTCACCAGTTATACTAGAAACAAATTCACAAGCCTCGGAATCGTTCAATCTATTAAATCCAACTACTTCGCCTATAATTTCTTTTTTAATATAAGCATCTGAAAAAACTTTCTTCATTTCTGGCAATAGTTCTTTATCAACATAATTGTCAATTATTTGATTTACAAAATCTCCGTCTTCTCTGATCACTGGTCTAGTTTCCCATTCAACTTTACATTTATCAGCGATAACATTATGAGCTATACCACCTGAAACTCCACCAACTGATAATGTAGAATATGGTGGATTAAATATACAATCTTTAGGTGCTCTATCTTTTAGTTTTGATCTAATTTCTAATAATTTGTTTACATACCTCGATGCATACTCAACTGCATTAACACCTTGGCCTGGTTTAGAACTATGACCGGCTAAACCTCCAAAGTGAATTGTATATTCATTCATACCTTTATGGGCATCAATGATTTTCATATTGGTTGGTTCACCAATAATACAAATTCCATCTTTAATATCTCTTTTTTTTAATTCTTTTATTAACAATGGTGCGCCGATGCATGCGGTTTCTTCATCGAATGTAAATGAAAAGTGAATGTCTCTATCTAAATTATTTTCTTTAAATACAGGAGCATATGCTAGAGCACATGCAATAAAACCTTTCATATCACAAGAGCCTCTCCCAAATAATTTCTCATTTTTTATAGTTGCAACAAATGGATCAGTAGACCAGCCTTTTGAAACTGGGACTACATCTGTATGACCTGAAAGAATAATAGGTTTTTTACCATTTCCGTTTTTAGATTTTAGAGAAGCAAAAAGATTAACTCTTTTTTTATCACCATCAAAAATTCTGAATGAAGTTGCTCCTAAATTTTTTAAAATATCATCACAGTAATTGATGAGACTATTATTATCGTTTCCAGAAATAGTTTTGAAAGCAATCAAATCTGTTAATATTTTTATCGAATTTTTATAAATTTTATCAGGATTATTTTCTGTACTCATTTATAAATCATTATATATTAAATTTATGAAAGAACAAATTACGTATGAAGACTTTGATAAAGTTGATATTAGATTGGGAACAATTATTTCTGTAAGAAAAAACGAAAAAGCAAGAAAACCTTCATTAGTTGTAGAAGTTGATTTTGGAGAAAAGATAGGGATAAAACAATCTTCAGCTCAAATTACTCATTATTATAATGAAGAGAATCTTAAAGGAAAACAAGTAATTGGTGTTTGTAATTTTGCAGAAAAAAATATTGCTGGAGTTGTTTCGCAAGTATTAATTCTTGGAGCTATAGATGCAGAGGGCAGAGTAACTTTAGTTCATCCATCTCAAGAAGCAGAGAATGGATTACCAATTGCTTAAATGCATCCAGAACTATTATCATTAAGTTTATTTTTTTTTGTTACCAGTTGCTCACCTGGTCCAAATAATATTGTAGCATCTCATTCAGGTTTTAATCATGGAGTAAAAAAAACTATCCCTCTAATGTTAGGTGTTATATTTGGTTTTACCTCAATGCTATCTTTAGTCAATTTTGGGCTAATTAATATTTTTAAATTATACCCAATAATTCAAAAGATTTTAGTTTTTACTGGGTCTGCATTTTTAGTTTATTTGGCTTACAGAATTTCATTTTCTAAATCATCAAATCAAAAAGAAAAACTAGAACCTGTTAAATTTATAGAAACATTTCTTTTTCAATTCTTAAATCCTAAAGGAGTAATCGTTGCTATTATTGCAGTATCAACTTATATCGAATCTGGAGATAACTTTTTTACTTATTCTTTCTGGCTCCTAACTTCTGCCTTTTTCTTTGCTATATTTAGTATCTTATTCTGGACTTTAATTGGTAAATTTATGAGAAAATTCGCGACAAATGAGAAATTTATTAAATTGTTCAATTATGTTATGTCAGCGCTTTTATTAGGCTGCATAGCTACATTTTATTATTAAATATGAAACCAGGAGACAAAAACTCGTTCAATTCGTTAAGTAAAATTTCAGTTAACGGCAAAAGTTATAATTTTTACTCACTTAAAGAGGCTGAGAAAAATGGTTTAGCAGGTATATCAAAGCTTCCAAAATCATTGAAGGTCTTACTCGAGAATTTGTTAAGATTTGAAGACGATATAACGGTTAATAAAAATCAAATTGAAGCTATTAAAGATTGGTTAAAATCTAAAAGTTCTAATACAGAAATTGCATATAGGCCTGCGAGAGTTTTACTTCAAGATTATACTGGAATTCCTGCGGTTGCAGATTTAGCTGCAATGAGAGAGGCTGTAAAAGAAAAAAATAAAGATCCAAGTACTATCAATCCATTATCATCAGTTGATTTGGTAATTGATCACTCTGTACAAGTAGATAAATTTGCAAACAAAAATTCATTAAAAGAAAATGTTGATATTGAATTTAATCGGAATGCTGAAAGATATTCTTTTCTTAAATGGGGGCAACAAGCATTCAATAATTTTAGAATAGTTCCTCCAGGAACTGGGATATGTCATCAAGTCAATCTGGAATACCTTTCAAAAGTTGTTTGGAATGAAAAATATAAAGATAAAGAATACATATTTCCAGATACTTTGGTTGGAACAGATAGTCA
The DNA here is from genome assembly GCA_902572225.1 of uncultured Pelagibacteraceae bacterium. Taxonomy (GTDB): domain Bacteria; phylum Pseudomonadota; class Alphaproteobacteria; order Pelagibacterales; family Pelagibacteraceae; genus Pelagibacter. The sequence continues at coordinate 25,488 of CACGFJ010000001.1, forward strand.
TACAACTATGGTAAATGGCTTATCTGTTTTGGGTTGGGGAGTAGGCGGAATTGAAGCTGAGGCTGGAATGTTAGGTCAACCTATTTCAATGTTAATTCCCGAAGTTATTGGATTTGAAATGAAGTCAAAAATGCCAGAGGGTACTACAGCAACTGATCTTGTTTTAACAGTAGTTAAAATGTTGAGAGACAAGGGAGTTGTAGGAAAATTTGTTGAATTCTATGGCGAAGGACTAAAAAATCTGACTTTAGCAGATAGAGCTACTATAGCAAATATGGCACCTGAGTATGGTGCAACTTGTGGTTTTTTCCCAATTGATGATGAAACTTTAAAATATTTAAAATTCTCAGGAAGAGATGATCAAAATGTTGAAATTGTAAAAAAGTATGCTCAAGAACAAGGACTTTGGGCAAGTTTAGATGTTGAATTTACAGACACACTATCTTTAGACATGTCAACTATAGTACCAACTATTTCTGGACCAAAACGTCCACAGGATAAAGTTCTACTTACTAACGCATCATCAAATTTTAAAAAAGTATTTTCAGAAATTACAAAAAAAAAAGAGCCAAATATTTACGATGTTGAAAAAGAAGATTTTAAAATAACCGATGGCGATGTGTTAATTGCTGCAATCACTTCTTGTACTAATACTTCCAATCCAAGTGTACTAATCGGAGCAGGTTTACTAGCAAAAAATGCAATTGAAAAAGGTTTAATGACTAAGCCCTGGGTAAAAACATCTTTGGCACCTGGATCACAAGTAGTTACAGATTATCTAGAAAAAGCTGGGCTAAATATTTATTTAGATAAGTTAGGTTTTAATTTAGTTGGTTATGGATGTACCACTTGTATTGGTAATTCAGGTCCATTAGCCGATAATATCTCAGATTCCATAAAAAATAATAATATTTATGCTGTCTCGGTTTTATCTGGAAACAGAAACTTTGAAGGAAGAATTTCACCTTTAATAAAAGCAAATTATTTAGCGTCTCCGCCATTAGTCGTTGCTTATGCAATAGCAGGAACTATGAGATTTGATTTGTATAAGGATCCATTAGGTAAAGATAAAGATGGTAAAGATGTTTTTTTAAAAGATATATGGCCATCTAACAAAGAAATAGAAGAAACATTGAGAAATTCATTAAATGCAGAAATGTTTATAAAAAGATACTCAAATGTTTCTCAAGGACCAGAACAATGGCAAAAAATTAAAACAGAGGAAACCAATATTTATAATTGGGAAGATAATTCAACGTACGTAAAAAAACCTCCGTTTTTTGACAACCTTACTGATAAACCAGAAGGATTTAAAGAAATTAAGGATGCAAGACCACTATTAATATTGGGTGATAGCATTACCACCGATCATATTTCACCTGCTGGCTCTATACAAAAAGATAGTCCAACTGGAGAATATTTTATGAAACATCAAATACTTCCAAAAGACTATAATTCCTATGGAGCAAGAAGAGGGAATCATGAGGTTATGATGAGAGGTACTTTTGCAAATATAAGAATTAGAAATGAAATGGCACCTGGCACTGAAGGTGGTTTTACAAAGTTGTACCCTGAGGAAAAAGTAATGCCAGTATATGACGCGGTTGTTGAATATAAAAAAAGAGGTACTGATTTAGTTGTCATTGGTGGTAAAGAGTATGGAACTGGTTCTTCTAGAGATTGGGCAGCCAAAGGAACTAAACTTTTAGGTGTAAAATCTGTTTTTGCAGAAAGTTTCGAAAGAATTCATAGATCAAATCTTATAGGAATGGGTATACTACCATTACAGTTTAAAGATGGAATAAATAGAACTAATCTAAAATTAGATGGCTCAGAACTATTTTCTATTATTGACTTAGAAAAAGGTATAGATCCTAGAGATGAAGTTGAAGTTGAAATCAAATACGTCTCTGGAGATATAAAGAGAATTAAAATGTTAAGTAGAATAGATACTAAGAACGAATTAGAGTATTACAAAAACGGTGGAATTTTACAATATGTACTTAGGAACATGATTTAATGGATGAAGATATTGAAATAATAAATACCCAAACGCGTAATGAAAAAATTAAAAACTTTTTCATAAATAATAAAAATTCTTTAATTTCGATATTAGTAATAATTATCTTGGCTTTAATTGGCTACTTTTCTTTTGAAGAATATCAATCTAGCAAAAGAGAAAAATTAGCTGATAAGTACGACTTAGCTGTAATAAGATATGAAGCTGATAATAAATATAATGTGATTCCAGATCTTAAAGAGGTGATTAATGCTAAAGACAAAACATATTCTCCTCTAGCTTTTTATTTTTTGCTAGATAACGATTTGATAAATTCAAAAGAGGAAATTAACAATTATTTTGATATTTTAATAAACGATATTGGTTTAGATAAAAAGTTTAAAGAGCTAACCATATTTAAAAAAGGCTTGTTTAATTCTGACTTTTCAGACGAAAATGAACTATTAGCTATTTTTAACCCTTTAATTAAAGCAGATAGTATATGGAAACCACATAGCCTTTATATTATGGCAGAATATTATTTGTCAAAAAATCAAATGCAAAAATCAAAAGAATTTTTTGAGCAAATAGTTAGTCTTGAAAATAATAACTCTAAAATAAAAGCCAAAGCTCAAAAAAGGCTAAGATCTAGTTTCAGTGAGTAGGATAGTATTATATTTCGTCTTTTTACTTTTATTATCAAGTTGTGGTCAAAGTGATAAATCTGTAGAAAATATTAATTCTAAAATTTTATTTGAAGAAATTAAACCAATTCAACAACAATTAAATCCCAATATACAAATAAATCTTTCTAAATTTGTTAAAGATAATAGTTTTATAAATAATAATACAAATAATAATGGAAATATAAACTTTAAGCCAACATTTGAAAAAAAGAAAACGTTTAAATTTTCAAAGATTAAACAGTTTAATTCAATCGATACAGATATTTTATTTATCAAAAATAATGATCTTATTTATTTTGATAACAAAGGCACAATATTCAGAATTAATGAAAATTTTGAAACTTTGTGGAAAGTAAATCATTACTCAAAGAAAGAGAGAAAACTTAATCCAATATTATATTTTAATTATATAGATAATAAAATTATTGCTACTGATACTCTTTCAAATATTTTTTCATTAAATTTAGATAATGGGGAATTAAACTGGAGGAAGGACAGTCTATCTCCATTTAATTCAAACATTGCTATAAAGAATGATAAATTTGTTACTGTTGATTTTGATAATGTAATTAGATGTTTCTCAATTGTAGATGGAAATGAATTATGGAATTTTAAAACAGAAAACACATTCATTAAATCTCAAAAAAAATTATCTGTAATTATTATAGATGACATTGTTTATTCACTTAATAATTTAGGTGATCTTACGGCATTAAATATTAATGATGGGAGTTTAGTTTGGCAAACACCTACTCAGAGCAACGAAATATTCTTAAATGCATTTAGTCTAAAAAATTCAGAAATGATTTTAAATAATGAAACAATATATTTTTCAAATAACAAAAATGAGCTATTCTCAATTGACACAAGAACTGGCATAGTAAAATGGAAACAAACTGTAAATTCCAGTTTAAAGCCTACGATTTCTGAAAATTATATTTTTAATATTTCTGAGGAAGGATATCTATTTGTAATTGATACTGAGACTGGAAATATAATCAGGATCACTGATGTTTTCTCAACATTTAAAAAAAGAGAAAAAATTACACCAGTAGGTTTTGTTATTGCTAAAAATAAAATTTATTTGTCTACCGATAATGGACGAATTTTGATTATTAATTTAACTAACTCTGAAACAGAGAAAGTAATTAAATTTAATAATGAAAAAATATCGAGGCCATTTATTAATAATGCTAATATTTTTTTAATCAAAAATAATGGAATTATAAGATCAAATTAATGTTATTAAAATTTTTAGAAAAAATTGGAAGAAAAAAGGTAGTTTTAGATAGGGGACCGTCTCACCCAAATTTTAATGAAGCTAAACCATGGATGAATAGATATTATTTATTATTTAGGAATAGACCAAAATGGTTTCCATTTAATATATTAATTCATGAAATGCTGGATGACGATCATGGGGATGGAGTTCATAATCATCTATTCCCTTATATTACAATAATTTTGAGAGGCGGTTATTGGGAAACTACTAAAAAAGGCAAGTTCTGGAGAAAACCTGGATATATTGGATTTAGATCAGCCAATGCATATCATAGAGTAGACCTTAAGCCAGGAACAAGGCCAATGACAATTTTTATCTCAGGACCTTTTGGATTAAGAAAAGGACCAAGATCAGAATACGGTATTGATTTTAATTCAAAAAAGAATTAATGCAAAAAAGTTTTGTTAAAGAGTTTAAACTCTACTGCAAAAAAAAAAATTTAGATGTTAATTCTCATCAGATAAAACTCATAAAAACATTAGAAGAATATTATAAATTAAACTACAAATCATTTATCTCAAAAATTTTATCAAAAAAAAATTATAAAAAAGGCTTTTATCTTTATGGAGATGTTGGTGTCGGCAAAACTATGATATTAGATTTTTTTTTCAACTTAGTTGAAGGTAAAAAATTAAAACTTCACTTCAATGAGTTTATGCTTAGCTTTCACGACTTTGTACACCAATCCAAAGATAAAAATGATGAAAATAAATTAAGTAAATTTGTTAAAAAATTAAAATCGAAAGCAAAATTAATATATTTTGACGAGTTTCAAGTTACAAATATAGTAGATGCAATGATACTTGGAAAATTATTTGATGAAATATTTAAAGAAGATTTAAAAATTATTGTAACTTCTAATATAAAAATAGAAAATTTGTACAAAGATGGGCTGCAAAGAGATCAATTCAAACCTTTTATAAAAATAATGCAAAAGCAATCATTTGAATATCAATTAAATATAGATGATGATTATAGAAAGTCCAAAGGTAATAAAACTCAAAGATATTACTCACCTTTAAATCAAGAAAACAATTTTAAAATAAACAAATTATTTAGAGTGATGACTAAAGATAAGGTTTTAAAAGAAAAGATTTTAAATATTAAAGGAAGAAAATTTATTTTAAAAAATTTTTATGATGGAATTGTTCGATTAACTTTTAAAGAAGTATGTGATAAAAATTTAGGATCAGAGGATTATATAAAAATAGTAAAAAATTGTTTTTTTATAGTTATGGAAAATGTACCAGCGTTTAATGATTTAAATTCAAATCAACAACAAAGATTTATTACTTTTTTAGATATCGTGTATGATCAAAATATACCTATGGCCATTAGTGCAGAACAAAATATTGATAAACTCACATCATCAAGATTATTGGAAAAACCATTTAAGCGTACCATTAGCCGATTATATGAACTAACATCAAAAAAGTATTTATGAGACAAGAATTTTTTAATCTTGAAATTAAAACAAATGGTCAAAAATTATACGAATTTACCGATCAAACCATAGACTGGATAAATAAAAATAATTTTAATAATGGTATTTTAAATTTAAGCATACAGCACACTAGTGCATCTTTAATTGTTCAAGAAAATGCCGATCCTGATGTTCAATCAGATTTAATTAATTATTTTGATAAAATTGCTCCAATGGATAATAAATTATATATTCATACAATAGAAGGTAAGGACGATATGCCAGCTCATATAAAGTCAGCTTTAACTAACAATCAAATATCCCTCAGTATAAAAAACAAACAACTTTTGCTGGGAACTTGGCAAGGAATTTACCTTTTTGAACATAGGTTAGCTTCTACAAAAAGGCTGATTATTCATCATTTTATTGGAGATTAATTTTTTAAAGTTTGAAATGCTTTGAGAGCTGCATTTCTTGCTTCTTCATGTACAACTATTGGAGAAGGGTAATCAGAACCAATTTTAGTTTTTATAGCTTCTTGATATTTTGTTTCCATTTCCCATGGTTTATGAATAAATTTACTTGGAACTCTCTCTAGTTCAGGTACCCATTTTTTTACATACAAACCTTGTTTATCAAATTTTTCACCCTGCAATATAGGATTAAAAATTCTAAAATAAGGAGCTGCATCTGCACCACAGCCAGCAACCCATTGCCATTGTGCAACATTGTTTGCTTCATTAAAATCTAACAAACAATTTTTAAAATGTTTTTCACCCTCTTTCCAATTAATTCTTAAATGTTTTACAAGAAAAGAACCAACTACCATTCTAATTCTATTATGCATCCAACCTGTTTCATAAAGTTGTCTCATCCCAGCATCAACAATTGGGTATCCAGTCATACCATTTTTCCAAGCTTTCAAATTTTTTGCATTTTTATCCCATGGAAATTTATCAAATTCTTTTCTTAAATTACCTTTTAGCATTTCAGGAAAATAATTAATTAAACTATGTGAAAATTCTCTCCAGCCTAATTCATTTAGATATTTTTTAACACTAATATTTTTTGATTTATATTTATAACATTTGTCCCAAATATTACTTACATGTATTTGTCCGTTTCTAATAAATGGAGAAAGTTTTGACGAACCATTTATAGCTGGATAATCTCTATCAACTCCATATTTCAACATTCTATTTTCAACAAACTCATTTAAATATTTTTCGGATTGTTTTTCTGTTGGGTCCCAATATTTTTCAAATTTTTTATACCAATTTTCCTTTGGTAAAATTTGATCTGGAACATTATTATTTTTGAATAATTTTATTTTGCTCTTAACTTTTTTTACATTTAATGATTTGTTTGGAATACTATCTAAGTAAATTTGCTCTCCAACTCTCCAAAATGGACTATAAACTTTATAAGGGCTTCCATCATCTTTTGTAACATTATTATATTCATTAAGAACATTTCCTTTAAAGCATTTTGAAAGTATTTTTTTTTTTTCAAAAATTTTAATGAGATCATTATCTAACTTTAATTGAGATGGCTCATATATTTTATTCCAAAATACAGAAATTTCTTGTTTATCTTTGATTTTACTAAAAAAAGTTATCTCATCAGAAAATACTAATTCTAATTCAATATTGTATTTAATTAATTCATCTTTAAAATTAATTAAAGATTTACTTACCCACCATTTTTGAGCTTCTCTAACATCATCAAAATTTTCTTTGTTATAAATATATAATGCTGTGACAGTATCGTAATTATTTGTTGCATAAGATAATGCAGAATTATTTTTTATTCTAAAATCGTCTCTTATCCAAACAACAGCTTTTTTTGACATATAATTTACTTTCTGCCTTTAGATAGCAATTGTTTATAAAGTTTTACATCTGCATTACCTTCGCATCCAATAACTAAAACGTTAGATTTTTCGTTAAGATTTATTAATTTCTTTGTTTTAGCATTATTACAGAGACTAATAAGACTGATAATTCCTGGTGTAGCACATTCACCACCTATTATTGATCTTTTGCCAAGTTTCTTGTCTTTTAGCATTGCAACAGTTTTGGCAACCTTTGTGTCATTTACAGTAACGCAAAAATCACTAGCCTTTTTTAATACATGCCATGGTATGAGAGACATTTCATTGCATGACATGCCACCCATTATACTTTCTTTTTTTATTTTAATTTTTTTTAATCTTTTGCTTTTTATGCTTTGAAGTACGCAATCAGCTCCATCTGGCTCAACTATTATTATTTTAGGAATTCTCTTAAAATATTTTGCAACTCCTGCTACCACACCTGCTGCCATCCCACCAACGCCAGCTTGAAGGAATATATGTGTAATATAATGCGTAGTTTGTTTTGAAATTTCTTTAATCATAATTGAATAGCCAGCCATAGTTAACAAAGGAACATAACTATAATTCTTCGTAGATACATCTTGAACAATACTCCAATTGTTCTTTTTTGATAATTTTTTACACTCGTTTAATGAATTTTCGTAATTACCTTTTACTCGAATTACATCGGCTCCAAATTTTTCAATTTCTTTTACTCTCTCATCACTTACATATTGACTAACAAAAATTTTACATTGTAAACCCAATCTTTGAGCACCCCAAGCAACTGATCTACCATGATTTCCAGCAGTTGCAGATGATATTATTATATTTTTTTTCTTTTTAGATATTTTTTCTACAGCATATGCTCCACCTAAAGCTTTAAATGATTTTAGATGAAATCTTTTTGATTCATCTTTATAAAAAATATTATTAAGCTTTAAATTTTTGTTTAGTTTCTCTAATTTTAATAGTGGTGTTTTTTTGTAATTTTTCCAATTCGATATAGTTTTATTTGAATTCAATAGCAAGTTAGAATGTATAAGTTTTAGAATTCTTTTACGATCAAAGTTATAAGATTTATTAATTAGAAAATTAGAATATTTCCATTTAGAAATATTTTTTAAATTCATTTCTAACAATCTAAGGTGTTATCTTTTTCCCATTTAGTAACTGATTTTTTCTTATCAAAGACTTCTTGTTTATTGAAATTATCTATTTCGTTACTTTTTAATTTTATATAACTATCAATAACTTTTTTTCCAAATGCTTTATTAAGGACTTTGCTACCACTTAACATATTTAATGCCTCAGAAACGTTATTAGGAAGTTTAGGCAAGTTTGGGTATTTTTTATAATCTGTATACATATTACAGAATAAAGGTTTACCTGGATTTATTTTTTTATTTATACCTTCCAAACCAGCTGCAAGAACTCCAGCTTGTAATAAATATGGGTTAGCTGATCCATCCATTAATCTAAGTTCAAATCTACCTGGGTCAGGAATTCTAATCATATGTGTTCTGTTATTTCCCGTATAAGATATGCTGCTAGGAGACCAAGTAGCTCCTGATTTTGTTGGTGGAGCGTTTATTCGTCTGTAACTGTTAATAGTCGGATTAAAAAAAGCTGATAAAGGCTGAGCATTCTTTATCACCCCGCCAAGAAAATTGTAAGCCATTTTGCTTAAACCCAATCTATCTTTTTTGTCTAAAAACTGATTTTTTCCTTTACCCCAAACAGAAACATGTGCATGGCAACCATTACCAGTTAGATTATTGAATGGTTTTGGCATAAACGTAGCTCTTAGACCATGTTTTTCAGCTAAATTTTTTACCATAAATTTGAAAAAAACATGTCTATCTGCAGTTATTAAACTGTCAGAATAATCCCAATTCATTTCAAATTGACCATTAGCATCTTCATGGTCATTTTGATATGGTTTCCATCCTAACTCAATCATGCTGTCACATATCTCTTTAATTAAATCATATCTTCTCATGAGAGCTGATTGATCATAACAAGGTTTTGATTGGATATCTCTAGGATCTGAAATAGAAGATCCATCCTCAGAAATTAAAAAATATTCACACTCAACACCAGACTTCATTTGAAGTTTCTTTTCACTTAATTTTTTTATCTGATTTTTCAACATTACTCTTGGAGATGCATCTACAGGTCCACCATCCATATATAAATCTGAAGCTAACCATCCAATCTCTTTGTTCCATGGTAATTGAATTAAACTATTTGGATCTGGTATTGCGAACATGTCACTATCTGCTGGTGACATATCTAGCCATGTTGCAAATCCTGCAAAACCAGCTCCATTTTTTTGCATTTCAGCAATTGCTTGTGCTGGAACTAATTTTGATCTCAATACACCAAACAAATCAACAAAACTGATTAAAAAATATTTAATTTTTTTAGATCTAGCTATTTGAGATAAATTTTTAGGCATTATCTATAATATGAATTAAATTACTTACTATCAATATTTATTTATTGTTTATACCTGGTATCCACGTAGTACCAGCCAAGGGAACTCTAGCCATTGCTGCAGCTTCTACAGTTAAAGCACACATATCTTCTGGTTCTAAATTATGTAAGCTGTTTTTACCACATGCTCTTGCAAGTGTTTGAGCTTCTAATGTCATTACCTTTAGATAGTTTGAAAGTTTTTTTCCAGCTTTTATTGGATCTAATCTTTTCATTAATTTTGGATCTTGGGTTGAAATACCTGCGGGATCATATCCTTCATGCCAATCATCGTATGCACCAGCAGTAGTTCCAAGTTTATTATATTCTTTTTCCCATTTAGGATCATTATCTCCGATAGCAATCATTGCTGCACTACCTATTGAAACTGCATCAGCTCCAAGGGCCAAAGCTTTAGCTACATCTGCTCCATTTCTGATCCCACCAGAAATAATTAATTGAACTTTTCTATGCATATCTAGATCTTGTAGAGCATCAACGGCTGGTCTTATACACCCCAATGTTGGTTGACCTACATTTTCAATAAAAACTTCTTGTGTCGCTGCAGTTCCTCCTTGCATACCATCTAAAACAACTACATCTGCGCCAGCTTTAATTGCTAACGCGGTATCATAATAAGGTCTTGCTCCTGCAATTTTCACAAATATTGGGACTTTCCATTTAGTAATTTCTCTTAATTCCAATATTTTGATCTTCAAATCATCAGGCCCAGTCCAGTCTGGATGCCTGCATGCGGAACGTTGATCAACTCCTTTTGGTAAAGTTCTCATTTCTGCAACACGATCACTAATTTTTTGACCTAGAAGCATTCCACCTCCACCAGGCTTTGCACCTTGTCCAATAACAACTTCTATTGCATCTGCTTTTCTTAAATCATTAGGATTCATTCCATATCTAGAAGGTAAAAGTTGGTAAACTAAATTTTTTGATTGTCCTCTTTCTTCAGGTGTCATACCTCCATCACCTGTTGTTGTAGATGTACCTGCAATACTAGCTCCTCGACCCAATGCTTCTTTAGCAGATCCAGATAATGCACCAAAACTCATTCCTGCAATTGTTATTGGTATATCAAGTTCTAAAGGTTTTTTTGCATACCTCGTTCCCAAGGTTACATTAGTTGTGCATTTTTCTCGATAACCCTCCAAAGGATATCTGGACATTGATGCACCTAAAAATAAAAGATCATCAAAATGAGGAAGTCTTCTTTTAGATCCGCCTCCTCTTATATCATAAATTCCTGTTTCAGCTGCTCTTCTAATTTCAGAATTTGTATACTCGTCGAAAGTCCAAGATTGTCTTGGAAATGTTTTATTATTTTTTTTCATATTTAATAATTTGATACATTGTCTATTTTAAAATTATAAAGTTTTCTTGCTGAACCGTATCTTTTAAAATCTTTAGATTTTAATTTATCTAACTTTGCTTTTTTTAAAAGTTTGTCTAATTTTTTTAAATGTTTATTATCCATTTTTTTTTCTATGCAATCAGCTCCTAAAGACTTGACCCTACCTCTAATATAGATATCTGTTTCATATAAACTATCACCTAATGCCTCACCCGCGTCACCACAAACTACTAAATTACCAGACTGTGCCATAAAAGCAGACATGTGACCTACAGAACCTTTGACAACAATATCAATTCCTTTCATTGAAATTCCACATCTGGAACTTGCATCTCCATCAATTACTAAAAATCCTCCATGTGCTGTAGCTCCAGCAGACTGAGAGGCATTTCCTTTTACATGAATTTTTCCAGACATCATGTTTTCAGCTACACCCGTTCCAACATTTCCTTCAACTGTAATATTTGCATTTTGGTTCATTCCACCACAATAATATCCGACATGACCTTTTACTGTTACATCTATGTCATCTGTTAACCCTGCACAGATAGCATGATTTCCCTCTGGATTTAAAATTGTATAACTCTTATTATTTCTTTTTTGATCTATAGATTGTAATGTCTCATTTACTTTTCTAAGTTTTAATTTTCTCAAATCTAATTTCATTAATTGCCCCAAGAATATACAATACCAGGTTCAGGCTCAAAAATTTTAGCCATATTAACACCAGGCAAATGTGCCATTGCTTGAAATTCAGATGCGATTGCAACATAATCTTTAGTTTCAGCAACAACAGCAGGTTTGCATGCAATTTCATCCCTAACTATAGCAAATCCTTTTCTTGTGCCTGTTATAAAAGTGTAAAATCCATCTAAGTCATCTAAGCCACTCATAAGAGTCTCTTTTAAATTTTTTTTACTTGATAAATGATTTGAAATATATCCTGCTGCTACCTCAGTATCGTTTTCAGATTTAAAATTTATCCCTTTTTTAGTTAAATTTCTCCTTAGGTTATTGTGATTTGATAAAGATCCATTATGGACCAGGCATTCATCAGAGCCTGTAGAGTAGGGATGAGAACCATCAGTTGTTATAGCACTTTCAGTAGCCATTCTAGTATGACCTATTCCATGTGTTCCACTAAAGTTTTCCAAATTAAACTTTTTTACTACATCTTTAGGATTTCCAATTTGCTTAAATATTTCAATAGATTTACCATAACCAACCAAGGAAACTTCTTTAAATTCATTTAAAATATCCAAAACTTTTTTTGGATTTTCTTTGGAGCTTAAAATTACATGGTCTGAATTTTTTAATATTGAAGTAAATTTTATTTTTCCTGTGATGCCATTTTTAAATTTTTCGAAAGCTAAATTGTTAATACATATTGAATATTTAAATTCCTCTTTCTTTTCTTTCTTATAAATAGCAAAACCAGCACTGTCAGGTCCTCTGGATTCCATATTTATCAACATTCCAGATAACATCTTGCCTAAATCTTTTTCAAACTTTTTTGATTTTAGGTATATTCCAACAATTCCACACATAAAAATTAATTAAATTAAAGATAACAAAAAATCTTTATAGTAAAGGAGATTTACTAATACAATAATGATGATTGCGGCATAGACACCATACTTAGCTTTTGGCCATGCAAGTCTTGCCATTTTACTAGGAGTTTTATTTTCCTCTTGATTTTTTTTTTCTGAATTTTCCATATGAAAAAAGAGGGCACAATATTTCATGCGCCCTCTTTAAAGTTTTAACCGTCTGTTATATTACTCTTCCAGTCATTAGAGCTAGGTCTTTTTCTGACAATCTCATTCATCTTCCCATCTTCTTGTTTAGATGAAATTACATGCCAACCAACCCAAATAAGAATTGCTATTATTACAAGCACTCCTTCTGAACCAACTCCTGGATAGACAGATCCTTGTACCTCAGAGGCACTTAAATGATCTATCCAATTTGTTACTGTTGCCATTTACATACCTCCTTTATCTACTGGCCGAGGCTACAGCTTTTTCGTCTTCTTTAGCCTCCTCCATTATTGTATAGTCAAGTCCTGCAAGTTCTACTTCTCTAGGTATTCTTAATTTACCCATTCCATTAAGAACTTTTGCAATTATATATCCAGGAAGCATACCTAAAACAAAAAACATTATTATTGCTCCGATAAACATTCCTAGTGGATTAATTGCTGCATAATTAGTTCCGTCCCACATAGCTCCAACACTGTATCCAGATGAAGGATAACCATTTAAAACGAAACCACATATTACAAGACCAACAAATCCAGCATAACCATGAACAGCTACTGCTCCAACTGCATCGTCGATTTTATATTTTTTCTCGACCCAGTAATGCATTTTGTAAGCTATAACTACTCCGATCATACCGATTATCATTGATTGTATTGGATGATATAAATCATTACCCGCAGATGCACATATTATACCTGCCAGTCCTGATGAATAAGTCCAGAAAGGATCTCCCTTTGATATTACATATCCAGCCAACAAACCTCCAGATAACGACATTAAAAAGTTCATCGTTATTCCGCTGAGTGTTGTAGGCGTTAGGTAGATGTTAGTTGCGGTAAAGAAAGTTACACCCTCCATACCATACTCTGGTCCAAGATCATATATTGGTACATTACATGCTGCGTAAAAACCCCAGAAACCTGTGTAGATTAAAAATAATCCAACAGTCACTAACCAAGGATTTCTTGGCCCAATGTTTCTTGGTTCCCCGCTAGATGAAAATTTTCCAATTCTTGGTCCTAAAACTATTAGAACTCCTAAAGCAAAACCTCCAGCAATTGCATGAATTACTCCAGAAGCATAAGCATCGTGATATCCTAATATTTTTAACATCCATCCATCAAAATGCCATCCCCATGAAGCATCTATTGTCCAGAAAACAGATCCAATTGCAATTGCAAGTATTCCAAATGCAAAAGTAGTTATCCTTTCAATAACCGCTCCAGATACAATTGATGCAGCAGTCCATGAAAATAATAAAAAAGCTGCCCAGAAGACACCCATTATATGATCATTAAGATTTACGGCCATCAATGCATTTGTAGGGTTAGCAAGATCATTTCCACCAAATCCACCTCCAAGAACTAGACCAGTACTTTCGGTCATAATCGAAGGAGCTAATCCGGGTCCTGTTGGAAATGCCCAGTATATCCACCAACCAAAGAAAAACCATGTAACTGTTACCAGAGGTATCAGCATTGTATTTTTCATAAGAGTATGTTGGTGATGTTTGTAACGAGATGCCCCAACTTCATACATACAGAAACCTACGTGGATCAAAAACATAAGAACCACAGTTACCCAATAGTAAAATTCTGTAAATATCGATGTGAGAGCACCTAATTGATCAGTCATATTTCTCTCTCCTATTAATAGTTGATTGACTCTATGAAATTTTTTTTATGCTGACAATTTTATTTTAGTTATAAAAAGTAGAAGTTAATAATTATTTTATCAACTTGAAATTGAAACTTAGAATTTTAAATATGCTTTTTTAAGATCAACCAGAGGATGATTCGGAGACATCTGAAACTTTACTAATAATTCCCTGGCAATCATATCTCTATCTTGCTGATTATTTGGCAATTTAATTTTACTTGGTATCGTTACCCAACCGTTAGCATTTCTATCAAAAACAGCGGGTCTATTTTCTTCATAACCCATGTGAACGTCCTCTAGCCAGTTAAGATCGTCCCATCCCATAGCTTCTATATATTTTTTTAAAAAAGGAGTTAGTCGACTATAGTCTGGCAAAAGATTAACGTCATATCGGTAGCCAATTGTTTGACCAATCATTTTTTCTCTAGCAGTTTCTTTTTTCTTACCTAATTGACCTTTGATCTCTTTTGACTTGACTTTTTTCTTACCTTTTTTCTTTGGCATATTTGCAATTAGATTTTATGAAAATCTTTAACTCCTACCGTATGATTTGTTCCTGCAAGAGGCACTTTAGCTAAAGCAGAAGCCTCCATTGTTAATGCAGCCATATCTTCTGGCTCTAGCGAGTGAATATTTGTTTTTCCACATGCTCTAGCTAACAATTGAGCCTCCAATGTCATCGCATGCAAGTAATTGTACACTCTTAATGCTGCATCATCAGGATTTAATCTTTTTCTTAATTTTGGATCTTGAGTAGCTACTCCTACTGGACATCTACCTGTATGACAGTGATAGCAATGACCTGCAGGTACACCCATCTCTTTTTCAAAGTTAGACTCTGGTATTTCTTTATTGCAATTCAAAGCCACCATTGCACCCGTTCCAATTGCAATTGCGTCTGCACCAAGCGCTAAAGCTTTAGCCATATCTGCTCCGTCTCTAACACCACCAGCATAAATTAAAGTTACTTTTCCTGTTTTGCCGACATCATCTAAAGCTCTTCTTGCTTCTCTAATTCCAGCAATTCCTGGGATACCAGTGTTTGCAGCTGCGATGTGTGGTCCAGCACCTGTTGAACCTTCCATTCCATCAAGATAAATTGAATCTGGATCACATTTTGCTGCCATCCTAACATCATCATAAACTTTTGCTGCACCAAGTTTTAATTGAATTGGCACTTTGTTTTTTGTTAATTCTCTAAGCTCTTGAACTTTTAAAGCTAAATCGTCTGGACCTAACCAATCAGGATGTCTTGCTGGAGATCTTTGATCAATACCTGCGGGCAGTGATCTCATTTCTGCAACTTGATCAGTAACTTTTTGACCCATCAAGTGACCTCCCATTCCAACTTTTTGTCCTTGTCCAATAAATACTTCAATTCCATCAGCTAGTTGTGCATGGTGTGGGTTAAAACCATATCTTGATTGTATGCACTGATAAAACCATTTTTCTGAATATCTTCTTTCATCTGGTATCATTCCACCTTCACCAGAACATGTTGCGCTACCAGCCATTGTAGCACCTCTAGCCAATGCTGTTTTAGCCTCATAGGATAATGCTCCAAAACTCATTCCAGTAATATAAACTGGTATATCAAGTTCAATTGGATTTTCGCATCTTGGACCAATGATAGTTTTAGTTTCACATTTTTCTCTATAACCTTCAATTACAAATCTTGTTAAAGTGCCTGGCAAGAAAACTAGATCATCAAAAGTTGGTATTTTCTTCATCAAAGCCATACCACGCATTCTGTATCTACCTAATTCTGATTTAATATGGATGTCATCCATTACTTCAGGAGTGAAGATTGCATTGTGACCTAGTAAACTTTTATTTCTAGACGCTACTCCATTCCCGTTGGAATGACCGTTTGATTTTCCATTACCGTTTTTTTTCTTTGCCATTTAAATTGCTCCTTTTTTCTCTGTAGGTTCAAGAGCATCGTAATTCCAAAGTTTTTTTCCTGCAACAACTTTGGTCATTTTAGAAACATCGAAGTTTTCTCCGATCTCCGCAACCTTTAATTTTCTTTTTAACCAATCTTGATCTGAATCAGTCAATTCAGCTTCGACAGCATCACTACCAAATGATCCAATTTTTCCACCTACAAAAATTGTCCCATCATACATAGAGTCACCTAAGTTTATACCCACGTCACCCAAGATTATTATTCTACCTCTTTGCATCATAAAACCTGTAAAAGCACCAGCATCTCCGCCAATTATTATAGTTCCACCTTTTTGATCAATACCAGTTCTTGCACCTACGCTTCCTTTGCATATCAGATCGCCACCTCTTATAGCTGCCCCAAAGCAAGACCCCGCATTTTTTTCTATGACAACTTTGCCAGCCATCATATTTTCAGCACAAGACCAACCAACTCTACCGTTAATTCTAACTATTGGACCATCCATTGATCCACATCCAAAATAACCCAAACTTCCTTCAAATATTAAATTTAATTTATTTAAAATTCCTACCCCTAAACTATGTTTTCCTTGAGGATTTTTTATTACTATTGTTCCATATCCATCTTTCATTAATTCATCAATTTTTTTATTGGCTTCCCTGCATTCCATATTTTTTACATCGATTTCTGTTCTTTTGTTGAAATCCACATCATATGTTCCAAAATAATAAAAATTTTCTGCTTCATCAGGATTAAAAAATTTTTGTTGTGTTTTTCCAGTTAAGACTTCTGAATGAAGTCCCATTGATTGAGCTTTAGTTTTTTTTTCTGATGTTTTTAAATTTGCCATACTTTAACTTCTCCATCAAAAGGATCATATGTTTCTATTTCTTGTGGTAATACTGATCTAATTGCTATTTCTTCAGAACCCATAGCTACAAGATTATCAGATTCATATAATACTAGTGGTTTAGCAGCCATTGTATCTTTAGCCATCCCTAAAGAGTCTTTGGTAGCAACGAAGTAAGTGAAAACACCATCCAAGCCCGTTAAAGACTCTTTCATTCCTTCTTCTAGTGTCGCTCCATTTCTCATTTTTTCAGCCAAATAAACTGCAATTAATTCAGAGTCACACTCTGACATAAATCTCATTCCTTTATTCTCTAATACTCTTCTATTATTCCAATAATTAGTTAACTGACCGTTGTGAACAACAGATACATCACTGAAAGGATATCCCCAGAACGGATGGGCTGATTTAATATCTACGCCTGACTCTGTTGCCATCCTTGCATGTCCAATAGCATGAGTACCAACTAATTTATCAAGGTTATATCTCTTGCATACTGCCTCAGCATTTCCTAAATCTTTAATTACTTCTAAAGATTTGCCCATTGATAGAATTTCAACACCAGGTACACTTTCTATTTTTTGCGAAAACTCCATAAGATCTTTATCGTACTCAATTTCATATCTTAATGAGTAAGGAAGTATTCTTTCCTCTTTAATTATTTTTGCTCCCAAATCAGATAAATATCCATCAACTATTTTTTTTCTTTCATCATATACTGAGACATCTTCCATGACTGAAGTGCTGCCTTCACCAACATTTTCTCCAACTTTGAATCTCATGATAAAATTTTGACCGTCAGTTTTTCCGTAAAGAGCGTATCCAGTTGAGTCTTCTCCTCTATGCTTTAATGCTTGAAGCATACCTTGAAGTTCAAAACCAACGTTTGAAGTATTTCCTCTATGAATTAATCCTGCAATCCCGCACATATTATATCCTACTACGGTAGACAATCTAAATAAGTATCAAGATCCCATTGTGTTGTTGCACCAAGGAATTTTTCCCACTCATCTCGTTTGTACCAATTAAATACTTTATACATTTCATCTGGCATTGATGATTTTATAACTTCATCCTCCGCCAATCTATCTAAAGCCTCACCTAAACTTAGTGGAAGTTTTTTAACATCTTTACCAGCTTTTTGAGCTTCATATATATTTCTAGACTCTGGTTTAGCTGGTTTCATTTTTTTAGATATTCCTTCATCACAAGCTTTAAGTAATGCTGCACCCAACAAATATGGATTATGCATAGAGTCAACTGATCTGTACTCAAATCTACCCGGTGCAGATACTCTTAGACCACAAGTTCTATTTTGATAACCCCAGTCAGCATACACTGGTGCCCAAAAACCTTGATCCCATAATCTTCTATATGAGTTAACTGTTGAAGAACCAATTGCTGTTAAAGCTGGCAAGTGTTTCATTATCCCTGCAATTGATTGTAATCCAATTTTTCCAGGTAATTGCATATCTTTAGTATCAGGCATGAAAGTATTAGTCCCACCGGATACATAACTAAAGACTTCCTCTACTCCTGGAAGTTTTTTGTTACCTAATTTATTTACAGATACCTTTCCACCTTTCCACAAAGACATGTTGGTGTGACATCCACTTGCTGAAACTCCCATAAATGGTTTGGTCATAAAGCAAGCAATAAGATTATGTTCTCTTGCTACCTGAGCACAAATTTGTCGATATGTAGATAGTCTATCAGCATTTCTTAAAACATTATCAAATGTCCAGTTAAGCTCTAATTGACCAGGAGCATCTTCATGGTCACCTTGGATCATATCAAGACCCATCGCTTTTGCGTATTCAATAACCTTCATAAACACAGGTCTTAATGATTCAAATTGATCAATATGATAACAGAAAGGTTTTGAGAAACCTTGTCCAGTTGGAGTTCCGTCAGGATTTTTTGTTAACCACATCATTTCAGGCTCTGTTCCAACTCTTAATTCTAATCCATGTTTCTTTTTGAACTCATTCATGAAAATTCTAAGATTACCTCTGCAGTCACTTGTTAAATGACCACCTGGATTTTTTCTTTCTTCTCTATTTCTAAAACATGTAACAAAAACTCTTCCAACTCTCTTATCCCAAGGCAATTGAACAAAAGTTTCTGGATCAGGTATTCCTACCAATTCCATAGCTTCTGGACCATATCCAATATAATTATTATGACGATCTAAAAATAAATTTGCTGTTGCTCCATAAACCAATTGAAAACCTTTTTCTGCAGTTCTTTCCCAGTGGTCTGCTGGTATTCCTTTTCCAACAACTCTTCCAGTTACTGAAATAAATTGATAATAGATATAAGTAATTCCTAATTCGTTTATTTTTTCTCTAACCTTTTTGACGAGTTTAGCTCTACCTGGTTGGTTTACGTGTTTTTCAAGATCCGTCATTCTTCCCCCTTTGAATTTTCAGATCAAAAAGGTAACTGAAAAAAAAACGTTTGTCTACTTAGATAAATTAGCTCCAAGGAAACGGACTGTTCGATGTCGGATGAAGTTTGCCTTTTTCATATCTATCGAACCTGAACGGTTTTAGTAATTCACTTTCTTGACCTAAAATTTCTTGTGCAACAAGGTGTCCAACACCTATCATTTTATAACCATGATTTGCATCTGCAATCATGTAAACATTTTCAAAAAATCTATCGAATATCGGGAATGAATCTGGAGTTAAACAACCCAATCCTCCTGATGGTCCCTTTCTATACAAATGAGATTTACCAACAAAACGTTTCTGAATATGTGCAAGTGCTGAAGTCCACATATCAGAAAATTTATCAGTAGTTTGATATTCAGGAGAGTCAATTCCATATGGGTCAACATTAACTTCATCAAAATGTTTTTGAACAATGTAAGGTGATGTTCCACCTTGAACTCCCAATCCTTCAATATCAGGTTTATAATAAATACCCCATAAGTCTTCTGTAATTATTTTCCCATCTTTGTCAGAATAAAGTGGTGCATCTGTATCAACATGAATTACTGGAGGCGGTTTACCTTCATTAGTTTTTAAATAATCTGCATCTACACCCAATACACCTTCTTGTAAAAACCAGTACTTCCACATTTCAACTTCATGCATTTTTCCATTTTTAGCATCTTTTATGTTAGTAGTTTTTGGTAACTCCAACATATTCCAAAAATCTCTTACCCATGGTCCTGCTCCAATAACTACCTGATCACAATCAATTGTACCTTTATCTGTAACCACGCCAGTAATTGCATTGCTGTTGCTCCCTCTTTTAAAACCTGTAACCTTTACTCCTTTATGAACGTGTACACCGTTTGAATTTGCTTTTTTCTCTAAAGCTTTAATTGAATCTTTATTAAATGCGTATCCACCTTTCTTTTCATGTAAGACTGATGTAATACCTTTTGCTTGCCAATCACTAAAAATTCCTTGCATATATTTCATGCAATCTTTTTCACCTTCTATAAATTCTGATTCATATCCGATCGCTTTTTGTTGTTCATAAATACTTGCAACATCTTTATGCATTACTTCTGGAGAAATTTGCATATAGCCGACAGCATTATATTTAAATGCCTCTGGATCACTTTCCCAAACACTAACTGAATGAGCCATTAATTCTCTCATTGCTGGTTGAAAATAATTATTTCTAACAACTCCACATGCAATTCCACTTGCACCTGCAGCAGTGTCTTTTTTTTCTAGGACAACGACATCGTTTGGATTTTTATATTTTTCGGAAAGTTTCCAAGCAGTGCTTAACCCGTGAATTCCTCCACCAATTATTACAACTTTTGCTTTTGTCGGTAACGACATATTTGAACTTTAATTTTTTAGCAAAGGAAAGAATATAATAATTTTTATATATAATTTATATAAATTCTAAATATTTATTAGATTTTTAATTAAAAACTCAAATTTTTGAGAGTTTTCAAATATTCGTTAAATTCATTAACAAAATTCTGTGTGGGTAAAACGTACTTTTTTCTATGATCATTTCCGTTTTTCTCAAGGTAAAAAAACTCTTTATCACAAGCTTCTTTGATCATGAGTGCAGATTTGGGTCTAGAGGTTTTGAAAAGTCTAGTCTTAAGTTCTTCGACAGATAAGTTTTCATTTAATTTATAGGAATTCATCACAATCAACATCATGTGATAATGCGAAGGAGACTTTCTGAAAAAGTAATTACTGGATGTATGGGACAGTTTCATTTGATCTTCCCAAAATTCCAGTAAATCCTTTGATGATTTTGACATTAAGATTTTACACGTGTTTTTTGAGGATCGTAATGCGGGAAACCAACAATTTTAGCAGGTATTCTTTTTTGATGTCCATCAATTTTACCGACTTCAACGTTCATACCTATTTCTGAATGACCTATATCAATTCTGCACAAAGCAATATTTTTATTCAAAGTAGGAGATAGACATCCGCTTGTAACTACGCCAACTTGGGATCTTCCAATGTGAACGCAATCACCGTGATTAGCTTTTTCTTTTCCTACAAGTTCTAATCCAACTAATTTCTTTTGCGGATTTTCTTTTCTCTTTATTAATGCTTCTTTACCAATGAAATCTGCTGTTTTTGTTTTTAAAGGAACCGTAAATCCAACACCAGCTTCAAAAGGGTCAACTTGGCCGTCAAATTCATTACCAAATAATATTAGTCCAGCTTCAATTCTTAATAAATCTAATGCTCCAAAACCAGCAGGTATTATTCCTTCATCTTTGCCAGCTTCCATAAGCACATCCCAAACTGCTGGTGCATCTGAAGGGTGACACCATATTTCGTATCCTAACTCGCCTGTGTATCCAGTTCTAGAAACCATTAATGGAATTCCACTAAGTTCTTTTACTCTACAGATTGTAAACCTAAACCATTGTAATTCTGAAATAGAAGGTTGTGTTGGTGGAGTAAAAATAAACTTTTCTAAAATTTTTCTACTGTTAGGTCCTTGTAGAGAAATATTATTTATTTGATCAGTAGAGTTTTTAACTAAAACATTAAATTTTTTCTTTTTTGCTTGTTCTTTTAACCATTCACCTGCGTATTCATCACCACATACCCATCTAAATCCATGATCACTCATTTTTAACAATGTTCCATCATCAAACATAGAACCATTTTCATAACACATCGAAGAATAAACAATTTGTCCAACTGACAATTTTTTAACGTTTCTTGTTAAAGTATAGTCCATTAATTCTTCTGCATCCGGACCTAATATTTCAAATTTTCTTAAAGAAGATAAATCAATTAAAACTGCTTTTTCTCTACACGCTGTATATTCATTTATTACTCCGTGTTTAGTGTAATCATTGGGCAGCCAATATCCTCTAGCATCAACAAAGTTTCTTGTTAACTTTGAAGTTCTTTCATGAAATCCTGTATTTTTTGTTAGTTTTAATTCTGAGTCTGGTTTCATTCTAAATGCAAAAGATTTTGTAAATTCTCTTTTTTTTTCGTAAGTTCTAACAAAAATATCTGTAGGGTTCCATGAATTACATGGATCTATATCACTTGGACAGGCTGATGTTCCGCAGGTTAAATCTTTTAAAGCTCTTAATATTACATAATCTCCAGGTCTAGCAAATGACTCATCAGAAAGTACGGTATTTAAGCCTCCTGCTGAAGTATTAAAAAATAAATTTATAGCGTGCCATCCCTTTTGTCTATTAACCCCAAAATTTTCCATAGCACCACTTAAGTTATCTGAGCAATTTGGATGCCCAAAATAACCAGCATCTTCGTAATACTTCGATGTACAAGCAAGATTAAAAGTGTCATGTCTACCAACAGTATCTCTTATTACTTCAACTAAAGGCTCATGGTCTGTATCATAAAATTTTGAATACAATCCTGGTCCTGGAAATGTATTTCCCATAAAGGTCCTGGTTGTTTGCCAATCTAAACCTTTTTCAATACCTTTACCTAATTTAGCTGTATCAAAAGCAACAAAATCTGAACATTGTCTACCAGTTGGACAAATTATTTGAATATAATCTCCTTCTTTAACTTCAAAAGAAATCGCTGATTGTTTTGCAATATTTTTTTCGTCTAGAGGATCAAAAATTGGATCTGGAATTATTCTATGTTCTTTATAGTCAACAATATTATTTCTTTTAATAAATAAAGTTAATTCTGTAGGAGGATTTTGTTCATGAACCAACATATCATGACCAGGTGCAGAAAAAATGCAATAACATTTATCTTTTGAACTTATTTTAATTTTTTCTCCTGGTGGAGTGTCTTTATCAAAAAGGATTGAAGATTTAGATTTTGCAATTTTAAGATTTCTTTTTTCTAATTGGCGCAAAGCAATTTTCGAACTTTCTTCATTTCTATTTAAAATTTTAATTATATCATTTTCTGATTTAGATGATTTTAAATTTAAAATTGATGGATCTGAATTTCCATCAGAATTAAAAACAACTATTTCACAAATTTGATTTCCTTCATTATTAATAATTTCAATTTCATCATCCGGAAAAACCTGAACTCCTGTTAATCCACCCCCATTAACTACATATCTTTCAACCCCAGGTGGCAAAACATTTAAACCAGGTTCATTTATTCTTAAATTTTCTTCTAACATTTTAAATCAATGATTACTTATGTTTAAGA
This sequence comes from uncultured Pelagibacteraceae bacterium, assembly GCA_902572225.1. Classification (GTDB taxonomy): domain Bacteria; phylum Pseudomonadota; class Alphaproteobacteria; order Pelagibacterales; family Pelagibacteraceae; genus Pelagibacter. Next base: position 49,372 of record CACGFJ010000001.1, read on the forward strand.
ATAAATCAGTACTGATTAATTGTATATATAAATTTTAGTACCAACTTTTGTTGACTGTGAGATTAAATTTAAGGATACTTACTTACTTAATATATTAAGAGAGGAGAAATAAATGAAGAAAATACTATCTTTACTCTCAGCTATAGTAATTACTGTAGTAAGCTTTGCAGGAATATCTAACGCTGACAGTAAAAAACCCATAGTGATCCCAACTCATAACTGGTCAAGTCAAATTGTTATGGCCTATGTTATTGGTGGAATCTTTGAAAGCATGGGTAACAATGTTAAATATGTAAATGCTGACTCTCAAGCGGTTTACGAGTCAATTAGAATTGGTGATGTAACTATATCTCATGAGGTATGGGAATCTGCTTTTGGTAAGTCATTTACAACAGCTTTAGACAAAGGTGGTTTGTTAGACTGGGGTGATCATGAAGCAAGAACTCTTGAGGATATGGGATATCCAAACTGGGTTGTTGAAAAAGGTCTATGTCCAGGCCTACCAGATTGGACAGCTCTAAAAAATCCAGACTGTGCAAAAAACTTTACAACACCTGACTCTCCAGATGGAAAAGGTAGAATGTTGGAAGGACCACAAACTTGGCATGGTGACTTAATCCCTCAAAGGATTGATGCACTAGGCTTAGGTGATTTATGGTGGGTTAAGTTTGCTGGAGGTGCTGATGCACTTTGGGCAGAATTAGCAGCTGCTGAAAAAGAAGGAAGAGGAACTATAATTTTCAACTGGACACCAAACTTTACTGATGGTGCTGGTTTTACATTTATCGACTTCCCTCCATACACAGCTGGTTGCAGACCAGCAGATGGTGGTGACGGAAAATGTGGTTCTCCGGATGGTTATTTGAAAAAAGCAGTACACGAAGATTTTCCAAAAACTCATCCAGATGCAGCAGCAGCGTTTAAAAAATTGTCATTTTCAACAAGTCAAATTGGTGCAATGGCAGCTTTAGTAGACGTTGACAAAATGACTCACGAAGATGCAGCTAAAAAATGGTTAGCTGATAACGAGTCAACTTGGAAAGCTTTCCTTAAATAAGGATAAAAGTTAAAAAATTAAGATCTCCCCCAATTCTGTTGGGGGGGGATTTTTTTTTATAAAGATTTGTGTAAAATATATTTATGAAAAAATATCTTTTTTACTTTTTTTTAAGTTTATTAATAAGCTCATCAGTTTTTGCTCGAAGCACCGGATGTAAAGAAGGTAACTGTGAAAATGGATATGGAAAATGGGTTTATACAGATAAAACTACTTATGAAGGTGAGTGGGTAGGAACAAAAAAAAATGGCCAAGGTGTAGAAACATGGCCAAACGGATATATCTATAAAGGTGAGTTTAAAAACAGTGTTTGGAGTGGAGTTGGAACTTTAACTTTCCCAGATGGTTCTACTTATGAAGGAGAGTGGGCTAATGGTTTTATGAATGGCAAAGGAACATTTACTTGGGCTAATGGCGACCAAAAAGTAGGAATTTGGAAAAACGGTAAATTACAAGATTAATGTCGAACGAAACTTCATTTAATAAATTAAAAGGATTACCCGAGAACCTAAAACAATTTATAGGACTAATAGTTTTAACAATAGTCATAATTTCTTCTTTTGCTATTTTAAATAATATATTTAGCGAGGGTGATGAATTAGTTAAGAAAATGAAATTGGAAGAAGAGAGAATTGCAAAAGAGAGAAAACTAAGTGCATTAATTTCAAAACTTCCCTCGGGTATATTAGTAACTTTTGGTGGTACTGATCATTATAAATTATCAGATGAATTGTATGAGGGAGTATGTAATGCCACAAAGCTTATCCCCCAAAGAGCAATAATGGGTGCAAATTTCTTAAATTTTAGAGCACACGAAATTTATACTATTAACGGCAATAAGATTGATGAAACATTTGTTGAATGGGATGCTGAAAAAAAGAAATGTTTTGCAGGTTTTACAGTTAGTGGAAATAACGTAGGAGTAGACGAAACAATTAAAGTAAGCGGTGAAGCCTTAAGTTTTTTAAGTACTGGAATTGATACAAGGGTTTATTTTATTAAAAATTTTTAATGGAAATAAGCTTCAATTATATTGATTTTAATTTAATTAATTTTCGTATACTTTTATAAGAATTATGTCTGAAGCAGTAATCAAATGCGAAGCAGTTTATAAAATTTTTGGTGAAAACGCCAAAAAGATGCTTCAAGATTCAAATGGTAATGTTGATGCTAAAACATTTCAAGAAAATGGTTGTATAGTAGGTGTTAACAATGCCTCTTTTGAAGTGGCAAAAGGAGAGATGCTTGTTGTAATGGGCTTATCTGGATCTGGTAAGTCAACTTTACTAAGGTGTATATCAAGATTAACAGATGCAACAGGTGGAAAAATTTTCATTGAAGGTCAAGATTTATTAAATTTAAATAATAAAGAGTTAATTGAGCTTAGAAGAAACAAAATGGGAATGGTTTTTCAAAGCTTTGCTCTTCTTCCACACAAAACCGTTGTAGAAAATATAGCTTTTCCTCTTCAAGTCAAAGGTATCAAAACTGAGGAGAGCATTAATAAAGCAATGGAGATGGTTAAATTAGTTGGACTTGATGGAAGAGAAAATTATTTTCCAAGAGAACTTTCAGGTGGACAACAACAAAGAGTGGGTATTGCAAGATCTCTAGCAGTTGAACCTGATATATGGTTTTTAGATGAACCTTTTTCTGCTTTGGATCCTTTAATTAGAAAAGAAATGCAAGATGAATTTTTAAGACTTCAAGAAAAATTACAAAAAACAATTATGTTTATTACTCATGATTTTGATGAAGCATTAAAACTTGCTGATCGAATTGCAATTATGAAAGATGGTATAATTGAACAACTAGATACACCTGCAAATATAGTTCTAAACCCAGCCACAGAATATGTAAGAAAATTTACTGAAGAGGTACCTAGAGAAAAAGTTTTATTAATTGAAGATGTAATGGATGAATCTATATCTAATAATTTAGGTGATGTTAAAGTTTCAAAAGATGAAATCATAGAAAATGTTGCAGAAAAAATATTAACGCAAGAAAAATCTGTAGCAGTTATAGATGAAAATAATAAAACCGTTGGGTCAATCAACCCGACAAAAATAATAAATACTGTCTTTGGCGGAAGAAAGAACGGAAAATAAATTATGGAATTTTTAAAAAAATATCCAAAAATATTTCAGTGGTTATTTCTATTAATTGTTTTCTTTGCTCTTTGTTTTGCTATTGATGTTCCAGAAACATATAAATTCATTAGAGGCCAAGCTGAATTCGTAAAAGACCCTAATCAAAGTAGTTATATATTTTTAGGCAAAGAAGTAAGATATTACGCCTTTGATGTTTTCTGGCGTCTTCCTCCATTACTTGGATGGTTACCAATATGGATAAATGACTCCTTGTTTTTCTTAATGAATGAGTGGATGCCAATGGAGTTTTGGAATGAGGACACTCAAGAATTTAAAACCAGACCAATAGTTTTGCAAATTAGCAGAAATTTAACAGCTTTTATGACTTTTTTAATAGAATTAATTAGAGAAATTCTATTAGGTGGACTTGAAACAATTGTTGCCTTTACAAGTTGGGATTGGATCGATGCGAACCCTTGGGCAGAGTTACCAGGTCTACCTTGGACAATAGTTGCAGCTGGCTTTGCAATACTTGCTTATAAATTAAGTGGTATTGGACTCGCTTTATTTGCCGGTTTAACAATGGTTTATATTTCTATATTTGGACAATGGAAACCATCGATGCAAACACTCTCTTTTATTTTAGTTGCTGCGCCTCTATCTTTTATATTTGGGTTAAGTTTAGGTATTGCAGCTTATAAAAGTAAACGTGTAGAAAAAGCTCTATATCCAATTCTATTAGTTATGCAAACAATGCCACAATATGCAGTATTAGTCCCTGCACTTGTTCTTTTTGGAGTTGGTGACCACGCTGCAGTAATTATAACTATGGTTGTTGCTGTTCCACCCATGATATTACTTACTTTACTAGGATTGAGAGCTATTCCTCCAGAAGTAATTGAAGCTGGAAGAATGAGTGGTTGTAATAATTGGCAACTAATGTCTAAAGTGCTAATTCCAACGGCCAGACGAGATATTCTAATTGGCGTAAACCAGGTTATCATGGTGTGCTTTTCTATGGCTGTTATTTCAGCCTTCATTGGAGCGAAAGGTCTAGGTTTTAATTTATTGTTAGCACTAAATCAGCTTAATATCGGATTAGCATTAGAAGCTGGTCTTTGTATAAGTCTAATTGCAATTTTATTAGATAAAATGTCATTAGCATGGGCAAACAAGCAAGTCGATTATTTTGGCAATTTGAATTTTTTTCAAAGAAATAAAAATTTATTATTTTTTAGTATTACGGTCATAATTGGAATTTTACTCGCTTACTTTGGATCTGTTTATTTTAAAGGTGGTTACAATTATTTATTTGAAGTTCCACACAATAAAGGAATATCAACTGCTGATTTTTGGAATAAAGGTGTCGATTGGATTTTTGATACCTTCTTTGTTTATATAAAAGCATTTAATACATGGTTAATTCAAGAAGTGTTACAACCAATGAGGGCTTTGTATTTAAGGATGCCAGCTGTTGCTACATTAGTTCTAGTTGTTGGTGCAGGCTATTTAATTGGTGGAATTAGATCTGCATTAGTAGTTTGTGGTTTGACATTATTCATAGCTCTAAGCCCTTGGTGGGATAGAGCCTTAGTAACGGCTTACATGGCAACATTTGGGGTAATTGTCTCTTGTATAATTGGTTTTACGGTTGGCACATTATGTTTTCAAAATAAACATTCTGCAAAATTTATGCTAGGGGTATGTGATATATTTCAAACATTTCCATCATTTGTTTATCTTATTCCTGTTATGATGCTTTTTGGAATAACTGACACTTCTGTTCTTATTGCTGTCATTGTTTATGCAACTATACCAGCAACAAGATACACAATTGAAGGGCTTAGAAGTGTTCCAGCAGGTTTACATGATGCAGCGACGATGTCTGGTGTAAATAAATTTCAAAGATTAACAAAAATTGAATTTCCTTTAGCATTCCCTCATATGATGCTTGGTATAAATCAAACAATAGTGTTTGCATTATTTATGGTGATTATAGGAGCATTTATCGGCACTGAAGATTTAGGGCAATATATTTTAAAAGCTTTATCAGATAAAAATGGTGCTGGTATTGGATTAACTTTGGGTATTTGTGTAGCTTTTATAGGTTTAATTTTTGATAATTTGATAAGAACTTGGGTAGAAAAAAGAAAAAAACATCTAGGAATTGCTTAATCTTAAATGAAAAAAATTTTAATAATAGGCGGTGGCGCAATGGGATCTGCTTTTACTTTTCCATGTATAGATAATAAAAATGAAGTAACTATCACAGAGCCTTATAATAAAATTTTTATTAAAAATTTGTCTTCTAAAAAGAAATATCATTCTAGTTTAAAAATAAATTTACCAAATAAACTAAAATACAAAAAATATTCAACTGATCTATTAAAAAATAAATATGATTTGGTAGTTGTTGCGTTAAGTTTATCAGGAATAAATTTTATTAGTGAAGAATTTAAAAAATCAAATATTAAAAGTCCAATTCTTATTCTTACCAAAGGTTTGAAGTATGAGAAAAAAAAACAGAAAATTTTTACTATTTCAGAGGATATAAAGAAAACTAATAAAAATATAAACGTTTCAGTTTTAAAAGGACCTTGCTTAGCAAAAGAACTTTCAAATAAAAAACAAACAAGTGTAATTGTTGCTAATAAAAATATCAAAACCGCAAAAAAAATTTGTAATATGATAACTACAAAATACTATTTAACCGAAACTTCGAAAGATGTTATTGGAGTTGAGATCTGTTCTTCAATTAAAAATATTTATTCAATGATTATTGGGGCTGGGGATAGTTTAAATATGTCTTCAAGTTTATTCAAAAAATCTATAAATGAGATGATATATATTACTAAATATTTTAAAGGAAAAATTGAGACTGCTCTTGGATTGGCTGGAGTTGGAGATTTATACGTCAGTGCTGCTGGAGGTAGAAATAGTAAAATGGGAAGTTACTTAGGGCAAGGCTATACATTCAAAAATGCTAAAAGAAAATTTATGCCTAATGAAACCGTAGAGGGAGAGCAACTTGCAAGAGAAATTGCTCCATTTGTAATAAAAAAAATTCAACAAAAAAAAATCCCTTTGATGACAAAATTAATTAAATCTATAATTAATAACAAAAAATTAATATTAAATTAAAAATGGCAAGTATTAAAATAGATAAAGTAAACAAGTTTTTTGGTAGCACACATGTGATCAAAGATGTTTCTCTTGATATAAAAAGTGAGTCTTTCACAGTTCTAGTAGGCCCAAGCGGATGTGGTAAATCAACAATCTTAAGAATGATTGCTGGTTTAGAGGAAATTAATTCAGGTACAATATCTATTGATGATAAAGTTGTAAATGATCTACCACCTAAAGAAAGAAATATTGCAATGGTATTTCAATCTTATGCTCTTTATCCTCATATGACTGTATTTGATAATATGGCTTTTGGTTTAAAAATTGAAAAAAAATCAAAAGAAGAGATAGAGCAAAGAGTGATGGAGGCTGCTAAAATCTTACAGATAGAAGAGTATCTTGAGAGAAAACCCAAACAATTATCTGGAGGACAACGTCAAAGAGTAGCTATTGGTAGAGCCATTACAAGAAAACCAAAAGTTTTCTTATTCGATGAACCATTATCTAATCTAGATGCAGCATTAAGAGTACAAATGAGAGTAGAATTGGCAAAATTACATGATCAACTTAATGCAACAATGATTTACGTAACTCATGATCAAACTGAAGCCATGACACTTGCAAATGATATTGTTGTATTGGATCAAGGTATAGTTTCACAAAAGGGATCACCCATGAACTTATATAATAACCCAGATAATCTGTTTGTTGGTGGTTTTATTGGATCTCCAAAAATGAATTTTATAGATAGTAAAATTTTAAGTAAAAGTTCAAAGAGTTCTGAAGTAGATATAATGGGGACTGGAAAGTTAAATGTACCAAAAATTTCTGATAATACTCAAGAAGGGGATAGTATAAAAATTGGAATAAGACCAGAGCATTTGATATTAAATGCAAAAACAGATTCATTATGGGAAAGTAAAGTCTTCGTTGTAGAAAAATTAGGGTCAGGAACATATTTATACTTAGAGAAAGAGGGAGATCCTCTTGTTGTACAAACTGATGGAGACACAAATATTAAAGTAGGTGACACTGTTAAAATAGGTTTTGATCCATTTCGTTGCCATTTATTTGATAATAAAGGTATTTCTTTTAAAAATTCTTGAATCAATCTCAGGTAGTATTGTTTAAATTACATACTTGTTATTCTTCTTTTAAATGTTCATTATGTGTTAATTTTTAAATAACTTTAGAAAACAAGAAAAAAGAGGGGAATATATGTTTAAAAATATATTAATAATAATCTCTGCAATAGCTTTTGTTTTTAATTCAATTGCATTTGCAGATATCAAATTCTGGACGACAGAAACTCAACCAGCAAGGATGGCTAAACAAGAAGAGATGGCAAAAGCTTTTGAAGCCAAAACTGGAATTGGAGTTGAAGTTATCCCGATTGATGAAAAAGATTTAGGAACAAGAGCTACTGCAGCAGCTGCAGCAGGAGATCTTCCTGATGTAATTTATCATACATTGCAATATGTATTGCCATGGGCAGAAGCGGGAATTTTAGACGTTGATGCAAATAATGATATCGTTAACTCACTTGGAAAGAAAACTTTTGCTCCAGGTGCTTTAAAGATGGCTAAAAAAGGTGGTAAAATTGCTGCTGTACCAGTAGATGGCTGGACGCAAATGGTTGTATACAGAAAAGATTTATTTGCAGCTGCTGGTTTAGAACCACCAACTACATACGCGAATATCGAGAAAGCAATAGATGCTTTATCTAGTAACGATATGTTTGGCTTTGTTGCGGCAACTAAAACTGACGAAAACTTTATGAGTCAAGTTTTAGAACATGTCATGCTTGCAAATGGTGTAAATATTGTGAAAAAAGGTGGAACAAAAAAACAAGGAAGAGCTTTAAAAAATTCTTTACAGTTTTATAAAAAATTAGCTAAGGCTAGTCCTCCAGGGGAACTTTATTGGAAACAATCAAGAGAACTTTATTTTGCTGGTAAAACACCAATGATAATATGGTCACCATTTATTATGGATGAGTTGGCTGGTTTAAGAGACTCAGCTCCACCAACAATTAACAGTGATCCTACATCACCAGAATTGGCATCTAAAACTGGTTTTATAACTAATTTTAGTGGACCAAATAATGTAAAAGGTGCAGCTTGGGCTGATGTTAGATACTTTGGTGTAACTGCAGATGCAGATACAGATGAAGCTAAGCAGTTTATTCTTTATTCAATGGATGAAGGATATACAAGCACTTTATCTATAGCACCAGAAGGTAAGTTCCCTGTAAGAAGAGGTAATGCAAGTGATCCAAATGCATTTACAACAGCTTGGAGTAAATTGCCTGTTGGAGTTGATAGAAAAGCTCCTTTAACAGATCTATATTCAGCAGATGTTATAAATAATATTGTTGCTGGTTTAGATACCGCTAATAGATGGGGTGTTAAAGAAGGTGAATTATCGAGAGCATCTAAAATTATTAACAATAAATTTATAAATAGAATCACTAGACAATACATAGACGATCAATTGACGCTAGATGAAGCAGTAGATGAAATTAATACTGTGTTAGCTAGTTTCTAGTAATTTAAAAAATTAAAAAAAGCGGGTAATATTAATTATCCGCTTTTTTTTATGAGTACAAAACTTGCAAAAATTGAAAAAAGAACAGCCTATTTATTAATACTGCCATCGTTTCTTTTAGTATTTTCTATAATTTTATTTCCAATATTCTCAAATATTTGGATTAGCTTTAAAAACGTAGAACTTAAAGATTTAAGAATTCCTGAGCCAAGAGCAAAAAAATTAGTAAAATCAATTAAAGATAATCCTAATCAAATAAAAGTAATTTATAAATTAAGAAATAGTTCTCTTACACAAGAAATTACTAGTGTAAAATTTAAAGATAAATATCCTGACAACATTGAACCAATAAGTTTGAATAATAAATGTCAATTTAAATCAAATTTACTTAAGTGTGAGTTAGGAAATTGGCCAAAAAAATATCGAGAAAATTTAGAAATAGTATTTCAAAATACTAATAATCAAGAAATTTCCAAGAAGGAACTAAAATCTTATAAACCTAAACTATCAGGTAAGTCACAAAATATATTATTAACTTACGAATTTACTTTAAATAATTTCAAAAAAGTAATTAAAGACAAAGCGTTTATAGATCTATTATCAACAACTTTTTATTACACTTTCTTTGGAACAATAGGTGCAATAGTTTTTGGAATTTTAGCTGCACAAATGGTAAATCAAAAATTTTTTGGAAGAACATTTATGAGAAGTGTTCTTTTATTTCCTTATGTTGCGCCAGTTGTTGCTCTTGCTTATACCTGGGAACTTTTACTTGATCCAACAAGTGGAACTTTAAATAATTTGTTAATTAATTATCAAATTATTGATGGACCAATAAATTTGCTAGGACAAAAATATGTAACTTTAAATATACTGGGTTTTGATTTTAAATTAAGGTTAGCATTAACCACAGTAATTATTTTTGAAATTTGGAGATATTTTCCTCTTGCATTTTTATTTATTCTTGCTCGTCTTCAAGCAGTTCCAAAAGAGTTGTATGAAGCAGCTGATGTTGACGGTGCAAATCCTATCCAAAAATTTCTTAATATTACTTTACCCCAAATATTAGCAGTGATTTCAATTTTATTTATGATTAGATTTATTTGGAATTTTAATAAATTTGAAGACATCTTTTTACTGACTGGCGGGGCATCAGGTACAAGAACATTGCCAATCAATGTATATCAACAAGGTTTTTCAATCGGGGATATTGGTATGGGTTCTGCAGTTTCTATTGTGATTGTAGTGTTTCTTTTAATTTTTATGTTTATCTATTTTAAACTTTTAGGAAAAAGAGCTGATGAAAATTAAAAATATATTTACTTATTGCTTTATCTCGTCTTTGTTTTTGTTTTCATTAATTTGTATTTGGAAAATCTTGGTTACATTGCAAGGAATTGAATTAATAAATTTTAATTTTAATAAATTATTTATTTTTGGAATAATTCTTTGTTTGATAAATCTTCTTATTGGAAAAAAATTAAATTTAAATATTAAAATTACTATACTTGCACTTTTATTTTCTATCTTTGATTATTTTATTTCTATAAATTTACCCATTTGGTACAGTTTTGGCATATTTTTAATTTCATTATTTTTTTTCAATAATATAAAAAATTACGACAAAAACTTTTTGTCAAAAAATCATTCTTCTCAAAAATTATTCTTTAATTTTTTAACACTTTTTGGGATCACACTGTTCTCTTTTGTAATTCTTTTCCCTTTTTATATGATGTTAGTCACAAGCTTTAAAACCCAAGCATTATTATTATTGAACCCATTAGACTTTAGTATTAACTTTGCACAAGGATTGCCAGAGTTGTTCAAATCTTATTTTATAGTATTCAAAGATTATAATTTTGGAAGATATATGCTAACAAGCACAATAGTCTCCTTAGGCACAGTCATTATAACATTAATATTTGCAATCCCGGCTGCTTACGCGGTTGCAAGACTTAATTTCTTTGGAAAAAATTTTTTATCAACATCCATATTGATAATTTATTTGTTTCCAGCGATAGTTTTAGTGATACCTCTGTATACAATTTTTAGTCAACTTGGTTTAAGAAATTCTATTGAGGGTTTGTTAATAGTTTATACAGCTACAACCTTACCTGTAGCAATTTATATGCTGCAAGGTTACTTTAAAAGTATACCAAAAGAATTAGAAGAAGCAGGAATAATAGATGGTCAAAATTGGCTTGGTATAATTTTTAAAATTATACTCCCACTTAGTTTACCTGCAATATCATCAGTAGCTTTGTATGTATTCATGATAGCTTGGAATGAATTTTTATTTTCATTAATGTTTTTAGACCGGCCAAATACATTCACATTATCAAGAGCTATTCAGTTTCTAAATGTTGGAGCTGAAACACCTAGACAATATTTGATGGCAGGGTCTGTAGTAGTAACCTTGCCTATTTTAATAATTTTTGTTTATTTTGAAAAATATTTAGTAAGTGGTCTTACTGCAGGAAGTGTTAAAGGATAATGCAAAATAAAGTAGAAGAGGCAAAAAAAATATTATTAGGTAACAGAAAAGATGGTTACACACTTCCAACTAATAACAAATTATATCCTGCTCAATGGAATTGGGATTCAGCTTTTATAGCTCTTGGCTATTCTTACTTTAATTTAGATTTTTCAATTTTAGAAATTGAAACTTTGCTTAATGGTCAGTGGGACGATGGTATGGTACCCCACATTCTTTTTCATGAAAAAGACACATCTTATTTTCCAAATCACACAACTTGGCAATGTGGAAAAAATATACCTTCTTCTGGTATTACTCAGCCACCAGTTTTAGCCAGTATTTTGAGAAAAATTGTTGAAAAAAATCAACTTAGTAAAGAACAACATTCAAGAATTGAAAAAATAATAACAAAAATTAAAAATTATCATGATTGGTTCATAAAATTCAGAGATCCTCATAAAACCGGCCTTGTATCCATATTACATCCTTGGGAAAGCGGGTATGATAATTCACCAATTTGGGATCAGCCAATGAGTAATATCAAAGTAGATAAAGACCTTAATTATAAAAGAAGAGACCTTGAAGTTTCAAACTCTGATGAGAGACCTTTAAAAACTGATTATGATAGATATGTAACTTTAAGAGATCAATTTAGGGATGTTCAGTATGATCCACATAAATTGTATGAGATTTCTGATTTTAATGTAGCAGATGTTGGATTTAATGCTTTATTTTTGAGAGCAAATAAAGATCTACTTAGCTTAGCTAAAAGTTTTAATTTAAATTTTGATGATTTAAATAATTTTGTATCCAAAACTGAAAATGAAATATTAAAATTATATGATAATAATATTAATGATTTTGTCTCAAAAGATTTAAAAACTAAATTGAATATCGTTGTTCCATCAATAACAAATTATTTTACTCTCTACGCAAATTTACAAGATGATGAATTAAATAAAAAAATTATTAATAATTTAAAAAATCATAATATTAATGACAATTACTTTTTTTCAACAATAAAACCAAATCATCCTTCATTTGAAGAAAAAAGATATTGGAGAGGTCCAATATGGATAAATTGTAATTGGTTGATTTACCAAGGACTTATTAAAAAAGAGCCAGAATATGCAAATGAAATCAAAAAAAAAACTTTAGAATTAATAGAAGAAAAAGGTTTTCATGAATATTATAGTTATAAAGATGGATCAGTTATGGGCGCAAATAATTTCTCATGGAGTGCAGCTTTATATTTAGACCTGGCTCTAGAAAATTAGATTAGATTTTTAGTTTTTATTTAGAAATGTTTCAGAGGAGTCGTCCATTGCTTTTGCCCAAGCTGTATGATGAACAGGAGCTACAGATCCAGTCACTGGAGATGAAAAAGATTTATTTCTATACGTAGATATATCTTCAACCTTATGATGTTCCCATTCTTTAAAATGTTTTCTGATTAGTTCAAAATCTATTTTTGGATAATCCGACATCTCATGTAATTCTTTTGTGTATTCAGTCTGAAAATCAATCATCTGATCAGGATTTTCTAGTTTTTCTTCTAAAGCAACCCATTTATTAATATCTTTTTCAATATCCCCTCCACTTGGTATATTTATTTTCCCCATTATAACATCTCTTGCGTACCAAGCTTGGCAATCAAACATATTAAATGTATGAAACTGGTCTTGCATTCCTAGATACAAAAGTTTGTGATTATCTTGCCAAACAATACCTTTGTATAATTTTGGGGGATAGAGTCTGTTTCTTGTTTTAAGTTTTAAATTTTCTTCCAAGAAAGGAAAATGATGTAGGTAACCAGTACATAGTATTATTACATCTGCATCCTGTTCCGTGCCATCTTTAAAAATTGCTTTTTTTCCCTCTAATCTATCTAAATAGAATACTTCCTTCATTCCTTCAGGCCATTTAAAACCCATAGGATTATGCCTGTAGCCAATTGTTACACTTTTTGCTCCATATTTATTGCATTGAAGTGCAATATCTTCTGCAGAATAACTACTTCCTAAAACTATAATATTTTTTCCTCTAAATTCTTCCGCATCTCTAAAGTCATGCGAATGCATTATTCTTCCAGGAAACGAACTCATACCTTTATATTCAGGTATAAAAGGGACTGAAAAATGACCAGTTGACACTACAACATAATCAAATTGATCAGTTAAAATTTTATCATTTTCTTTATCTTGATAGCTAACTTCAAATTTATCTGATTTAAAAACTGTATTAACTACTCTTGTATTAAATTTAATTTTATTTCTTAAATTTCCTTTACTTACTCTACTAGTGATATAATCATAAAGTACTTCTCTAGGTGGGAAAGAAGGAATTGGCTTTCCAAAATGTTCATCAAAAGAATAATCTGCGAATTCAAGACACTCTTTAGGTCCGTTTGACCAAAGATATCTATACATGCTATTATGAACTGGATCTCCATATTGGTCAGATCCTGTTCTCCAGCTATAATTCCAAAGACCTCCCCAATCACTTTGTTTTTCAAAGCAAACTATTTCAGGTATTTTGTCTCCTTTTTTCTCGGCATGTTCAAAAGCCCTAAGTATTGATAACCCGCAGGGTCCAGCACCGATAATAGCGACTTTAGTCATGATAATTTTTCCTCTACAATTAAAATTATAAATATATTGTACTAAGAAAAATAGAAAAATTAAATATAAATTTAATATGAAAACTAATTGGAATTATCCTACTACAATTTGGGTTGGAGAGAATAGGATTCAAGATTTAGGCATGGCCTGTAAAAATTTGAAAATTGATAAACCATTATTTGTTACAGATAAGGATTTAATTAATCTAAAAATGGTCCAAGATATAATTAAAGATTTAAAAAAAACCCATAATCATCTTCAAGTTTTTTCAAATTTTTCAGGTAATCCTGTGGGTGATAATGTGGAAGAGGGTGTAGGGGAGTTTAAGAAATTAGGTTGTGATGGAGTTATTGCATTTGGTGGTGGCAGTGGTCTTGATGTAGGTAAAGCTATTGCTTTTATGTCAGGACAGTCTAGATCAATATGGGATTTTGAAGATATAGGTGATTATTGGAAAAGAGCAGATGAAACTAACATTGCACCTATCATTGCTGTACCCACTACAGCAGGAACAGGATCAGAAACTGGAAGAGCATCAGCTATAATCAATAAACAAACAGGTATAAAAAAAATTATTTTCCACCCGAAATTTTTACCTTCAATAGTAATTTTAGATCCTAATTTAACTTTAGATCTTTCTCCAAGATTGACTGCGGCTACAGGTATGGATGCCTTAGCACATAATTTAGAAGCTTTTTGTGCACCAGGATTTCATCCGATGGCTGATGGAATTGCGATTAAAGGAATGAAGTTAATTAAAAACTCATTAATTAAAGCAGTTAAGAACGGTAAAGATTTAAATGCTAGAGCAGAGTTATTAGCTTCAGCTAGTATGGGTTCTACCGCTTTTCAAAAAGGGCTTGGAGCCATTCATTCTCTAAGCCATCCTATTAATGCTCAATTTAATGTTCATCACGGTTTATCAAATGCAATTTTTATGCCTTATGTATTAACTTTTAATAAAGAAATGATTGAAAAAAGGATAATTTCTATATGTGATTATCTCGAACTGGATAAAAGTTTTGATAGTTTTTTACAATGGATTTTAGAACTAAGAAAAGAATTAAATATACCACATAAATTATCAGAAATTATTGATGTAAATAAAATAAATTTAGAGCAGTTATCAGTTATGGCATTAGAAGATCCATCAACTTCTACCAATCCAAAGACAATGAGTAAGGATGACATGAAAGCACTTTATGAACACAGTATTTCAGGTAAATTATTTTAATGAAAAGAATTCTTATAGTTGAAGGTAATCTTAGAGAAGAAAATCAAAGCTTTACTGATGGTGGAATAAAAACACATACTGAGAGTTTAAAAGATAGTATTAGTTATTTTACAGATCAATTAGAAATTGATGTTGTTAATCCTTCCTCGGATGAAAACATTAACGAAGTAGCTAAAGATTTAACTAAATATCACGGAATGATATGGGGCGGTAGTAGTTTAAATATTTACAATGATACTCCAGAAATAAGAAGGCAAATAAATTTTATGAGGGAATGTCAAAAGAATATAAAAAATATATTCGCAATATGTTGGGGAATGCAAGTTGCTGTGACCGTTGCTGGTGGTGAAGTAAAGAAATGCCCTAATGGCGCTCATAGGGGAATAGCTCATGACATAGAAATAAACGAAAACGGTCTTAAACATCCGCTTTATAAAAATAAAAATAAAAAATTTAATACCCCTGCATTTAATTTTGATGAAGTTGTAAAATTACCTGAGGGCTCTACATTACTTTCATCAAATCCAATAAATAAAGTCATGGGTGTAAATTTTAATGTTGGTTCAACGAATGTATGGGGAATTCAATATCACCCAGAGATAACTTATGCTAAAATGATAAGCTTAATTCATTTTAGGAGAGATCGACTTTTAGAAAAAAAAGCATTTATTGACCAAATGGAAATAGACTCTCACGTAAAAATTATAGAAGATGAAAATAAAATTTCAAATAAAGATTCAAGAATGAGAGAATTGGAAAATTGGCTAAATAATTTAAATTAAAACAAGCCTTCTATTTCACCTTTTTCATTAAGTTTAATAGAGTCTGCTGCAGGAACTCGAGGAAGTCCTGGCATTGTCATGATGGCTCCGCATATAACAACAATAAATTCTGCACCTGAAGATAATCTTACTTCTCTAATTGGTAATGAATGGCCTGTAGGAGCACCTTTTGCGTTTGGATCAGTAGAAAAACTATATTGTGTTTTAGCTACGCATATAGGTAAATTTCCATAACCCGCTTCTTCAAAAGATTTTAATTGATCTTTAATTTTACTGTCAGCAACAACTTCGTTTGCTCGATATATTTCTTTTGCAACAGTTTCAACTTTTTTTAGTAAAGGTGTTTTTTCATCATATAAAAATTTAAAATTTGCTTGTTTTTGATCAATTAAATCTACAATATGTGATGCAAGTTCTTTTGTTCCTTCACCACCATTTGACCAATGAGTGCATAAAGTGGCTTTAACTCCCATATTATCACAAGCATTTATTAACTCTTTTACCTCATTATCAGTATCAGCAACAAAATGATTAACAGCAACTGCTACCGGTAAACCAAATTTTTTTACGTTTTCAATGTGTCTTTCTAAATTTACTAAACCTTTTTTTAATGCAATTACATTTTCATTTTTTAAATCATCTTTAGCTACACCACCGTGCATTTTTAATGCTCTAATTGTTGCAACAATAACTACACACTCAGGTTTTAAATTTGATTTTCTACATTTAATATCTAAAAATTTTTCTGCTCCTAGGTCTGCTCCAAATCCAGCTTCAGTTACAACATAATCAGCTAGTTTTAAACCTGCTTTAGTTGCTATTACAGAGTTACAACCGTGTGCAATGTTTGCAAAAGGACCACCATGAATAATGGCAGGATTATTTTCTAACGTTTGAGTTACATTAGGCCTGATTGCTTCCTTTAACAAAACAGTCATTGGTCCGTGAGCATTTAAATCTTTTGCAAAAATAGGCTTTCTATCTCTAGTATAAGCAACTGTAATATTACCTATTCTCTTTTCCAAATCTTCAAGATCATTTGCTAAACAAAAGATAGCCATTATCTCAGATGCTACTGTAATATCAAAACCATCTTCTCTTGGAAAACCATTAGCTACTCCACCTAAATTAATATTGATAGATCTTAAAGATCTATCATTCATATCCATAACTCTTCTCCAAACTACTCTTCTTACATCTATGTTTAATTTATTTCCCCAATAAATATGATTATCAATTAATGCTGACAATAAATTGTGAGCAGATGTAATTGCATGGAAGTCTCCTGTAAAATGTAAATTGATTTGTTCCATTGGAACAACTTGAGCATATCCGCCGCCGGCTGCTCCACCTTTCATTCCAAATGAAGGACCTAAACTAGGTTCACGTAAACACACTATAGAATTTTTACCGATTTTATTTAATCCATCATTTAAACCAACTGACGTAGTTGTCTTTCCCTCACCAGCAGGAGTTGGTGTAATAGCAGTTACTAAAATTAATTTTCCATTTTGTTTGTCTTTCAAACTATCTAAATATTCTAAGTTTATTTTTGCAATATGACGTCCCATAGGGCTAAAAGCACTTGGTTCGTCTGGAACATTAATTTTACCCAAAATCTCATTTATGGGTTTCATGTTTGCTTCTCGTGCAATTTGGATATCTGATTTTGACATAAATTTAATTACTTATTAATGAGCAGAATTACTATCCTTTTTTGTCACGTATTTAAACATCTAAAAAATATATATAAAAAAAATTAGCAAAAACTTATGTTTAATTTTATAAAACTTACGGATGCAGAAATATTCAGTATTTAGTCTGATCAAAAACGCTTTCTCCAATCACCAAAATTGGGAAGTTGCTTGGAAAGATCCAACTCCAAAAAGTGAATATGATGTAGTCATTATTGGAGGCGGAGGACACGGTCTTGCTACTGCATATTATTTAGCAAAAGAACATAATATTAGAAATGTAGCTATCATTGAAAAAGGCTGGATTGGTGGTGGAAATGTTGGTCGAAATACAACGATCATAAGATCAAATTTTATGTACGATGCTAATGCAAGATTTAATGAATTTGGAATGGATTTATGGAGAAACTTAAGTCAAGAACTGAACTTTAATGTGATGTTTTCTCCAAGGGGAATAATAAACTTAGCCCACTCAGATGCTCAAATGAACGCATATGCTCGTAGAGGAAATTCTATGAGATTAAACGGAATAGATGCAAAATTATTGGATAGAGACGAAGTTAAAAAATTAATTCCAATGGCCGACTTTAGTGATGAAGTACGTTTCCCAATTTTTGGAGGCTTAATGCAACCAAGCGCTGGTACTGCAAGACACGACGCTGTTGCTTGGGGTTATGCACGTCAAGCAGATGATATGGGAGTAGATATTATACAACATTGTGAGGTCACTGGTTTTGATGTTGTTAATGGAAAGATAAAAGGAATTAGAACTTCAAGAGGAGATATTAAAGCAAAAAAAGTTGGATTATGTGTTGCAGGTAGCACAAATATATTAGCTGAAAAATTAAATATGACACTGCCGATAGAAACTCATGTACTGCAAGCTTGTGTTTCTGAGCCTGTAAAACCATTATTAGACGGAGTAGTAACTTTTGGTGCAGGCCACTTTTATATAAGTCAATCAGATAAAGGTGAGATGGTAATGGGTGGTGATCTTGATGGATATAATAGTTATGCTCAAAGAGGCAACTTGCCAACCATACAACATGTATTGACAGGTGGCTTAGCTTTGTTTCCATTTTTAAGTAGATTAAAAATGTTAAGGACATGGGGTGGGATCATGGATATGTCTATGGATGGTTCACCAATAATTGATAAAACTCATATTGAAGGTTTATATTTAAATTGCGGATGGTGTTATGGAGGTTTTAAATCAACTCCTGTCTCAGGTTGGACATTTGCTTACACAATTGCGCAAGATCAAGTTCATGAATTAAATTCAGATTTAAGATTAAATAGATTTTCTACAGGCCATCTTTTAGATGAAAAAGGTTTAGGAACTAAAACCTGGATTGGTTAAAAAATGTTATACATCAAATGTCCTTATTGCGGTTTAAGAGCACAAAAAGAATTTTCATATGGAGGTGATGCAACTGTAAAAAGACCTAATATAAATGAAGAAGTATCAAGCGAGGATTGGGATAATTTTGTTTATATGAGAAAAAGTCCAAGAGGGAAACATATAGAGTTATGGCAACATATAGCTGGATGTAGACAATGGATTAAGGTGCAAAGAGACACCGCTACACATGAAATTTTCCAAACAGCAAAAGTCACAGAAGAAATAAGATGAGCCAACCATTTAGATTAAATAAAGAGGGATTAATTAATCGAAACAAAAAAATATCTTTTACTTTTAATGGTAAAAAACTATTTGGATATGAAGGTGATACAATTGCATCTGCTTTGATTGCAAATGGAATACACCTAGTTGGTAGAAGTTTTAAATATCATAGACCAAGAGGTTTTTTTGGTGCAGGAGTAGAAGAGCCAAACGCAAAGCTTCAAGTAGAATTCAATGGTCATTCAGAACCTAATGTTAATGCAACAGAAATGGAACTGGTTGAAGGTTTGTCTGCAACAAGCCAAAACTGTTGGCCATCAGTAAATTTTGATGTCGGTGCAATTAATAATTTTTTAAAAATGTTTTTCCCTGCTGGGTTTTATTACAAAACATTTATGTGGCCTAAAAGTTTTTGGTATAAAATTTACGAACCTTTCATTAGAAAAGCTGCAGGATTAGGAGTTGCTTCGATAGAAAAAGATAAAGAAAGATATGAACATAAATTTGAGTATTGCGATTTGTTAGTTACTGGATCCGGACCCTCTGGATTAGCAAGTGCATATGCTGCTGCAAAAAATGGAGCAAAAGTAATTTTAGCTGAGGATAAACCAAGATTTGGAGGAACACTTTTAACTGATGACGTAAGCATCGATAATTTATCAGGAAAAGATTGGGCAGAAAAAATAATTAGTGAATTAAAATCTATGCCTAATGTAACTGTAAAAAATAGATCTCAAGTTTTTGGTTACTATGATCATAACATGTTGGTTATGTTTGAGAGAGTTAGTGATCATTTAGAAAAAAAATCAAAATTCACTCCAAGACAAAGACTTTGGTATATTAGAGCCAAAGAAACAATTTTATCAACTGGTTCAATTGAAAGACCAATTGTGTTTGGTAACAATGATACTCCAGGAATATTTTTATCAGCAGCTGCGAAAGAATATATGAAAGTCTACGGAGTATTAGTTGGAAAGAAACCTTTAATATTTACAAATAACGATAGTGCATATGAAACAGCTTTAGAGTTCAAAAAAAATAATGTTGAACCAATTATATTAGATACAAGAGAAGAACATTCATCAGAATTAATTGATGAAGCTAAATCAAAGGGAATTGATATAAGATTTTCCCACGGTGTTATTGTCGCTAATGGATACAAAAAAGTTAAATCTGCAAAAATTGGCAAACTAAATAAAGATAAAAATTCTTTTGAGAAAATAGAGATTGTAGATTGTGATTGTATTTGTGTATCTGGATTTTGGACACCATCTGTTCATTTAGCATCACAATCAGGAAATAAACTTAAGTATGAAGAAAAAATTGATGCATTTATTCCAGATAAGAAAAAACAACATGAGACATCAGTTGGTGCAGCAAATGGATCATTTACATTAGAAGAAAGTTTAAAACATGGTTTTGAAAATGGTTCAAATCTTTCCGCAAAAATTACAGAGACTAAAACAGAAATCTCAATTCCAAATGTAAATGAAAAGAAATACGGAGCTCATGATAAATTTTGGTGTATGCCGTTACCTAAAAATGAAAATCCAAAAAGATTTGTTGACTTTCAAAATGATGTATCTGTCTCTGATATAGAAATCGCACTAAGAGAAGGTTACAGATCAATAGAGCACGTCAAAAGATATACAACTCTTGGAATGGCAACAGATCAAGGCCGTACAAGTAATTTAAATGGTCTTCAGTTGGTATCTAATATAGAAAATAAAATAGTTCCTGAAGTGGGACACACAACATTTAGACCACCTTTCACACCAATTACAATCGGGACAATAGTTGGTCGTGAAGTAGGTATGGAATATATGCCGACTAGAAAAACTCCAATGCATGAATGGCATGAGAAAAATAATGCTGTATTTGTTGATGCAGGTGCTTGGAAAAGACCTCGATATTATAAAGAAGGAAATGAAACTTTATTTGAAGCTTCAAAGAGAGAGGCAAAAAACGTTAGAGAGAATGTTGGTATATGCGATGTAACAACATTAGGAAAAATTGATATTAAAGGTCCAGACGCAGCAGAATTTTTAAACAGAGTTTATACAAATGCTTGGATGAAATTACCTATTGGAAAAGCAAGATATGGATTAATGCTTAGAGAAGATGGAATTGTCATGGACGATGGAACAACAACAAGAATTTCAGAAAATCATTATCATATGACAACAACAACTGCACAAGCTGCAAATGTTTTGTCTCACTTAGAATATTATCTTCAAATTGTTTGGCCAGAATTAAATGTAAATGTTGTCTCTACAACTGAGCAATGGGCAGGGGCTGCAATTGCTGGACCTAAATCTAGAGACATGTTATCAAAATTATATCCAGACTTAGACGTATCAAATGAAGCTTTGCCTTTTATGGGCTATAAAGAAGCAGAATTTTTTGGTGTTCCATCAAGAATTTTTAGAATTTCATTTTCTGGTGAGCTTGCATATGAGATTAATGTCAAATCAGATCATGGCATGTTCATGTGGGAGAAAATGATGGAAGTAGGAAAAGAATTTGGAAATCAGCCTTACGGAACTGAAGCTTTATCAACATTAAGAATTGAAATGGGACACGTTGCAGGACCAGAATTAGATGGCCGAACAATCCCATCAGATGTTTCATTAAATGGATTAGTTTCAAAGAAAAAAGATTTTATTGGCAAAAATTCATTAGGAAGAGAAGCATTTAATGTTGAGAGCAGACAAAAAATTGTCGGACTTATTCCAATTGATAGAAAGTCTAGTATTCCTGAAGGATCTCATATTGTTCAAGATCAGAACGCAAAATTACCTAATCCTAAACTTGGTCACGTTTCTTCTTCTTGTTGGAGTGTAGAAAATAATAATCCATTTTCTTTAGCAATTATGAAAGATGGAAAAAACATGATAGGTAAAAAGTTTTTTGCGGTATCACCATTAAAAAATAAATCAATTGAAGTAGAAGTTATATCTTCACATTATGTTGATCCTGAAGGAAAAAGAGTTAGATCATGAAAAATTTTTCTGCACTAGAAAATATTCATAAACATGGATTGTTTGGCAATCACGATAGTAAACATGAGCTAATAAATATTAGAGAAATCAAAGATGTTTTGATTTATCAAATTGTTAAATATAAAAAATCTTCAATTAGTAT
Organism: uncultured Pelagibacteraceae bacterium; assembly: GCA_902572225.1. GTDB lineage: Bacteria > Pseudomonadota > Alphaproteobacteria > Pelagibacterales > Pelagibacteraceae > Pelagibacter. Next base: position 71,764 of record CACGFJ010000001.1, read on the forward strand.
TGATAAAATAAAAATAGATAATTTAAATTTACCTGAGACACTTTTGGTTTCTTCAAATCCTAATACAAGAATTTTATGGATGGGACCTGATAATTGGTTAGTCGTTTCAAAAAATAAAGAAATAGAAAAATCTATTTTAGAGAACTTAAGTCATGATGATTTTGCATTAACAGATCTATCTCATTCAAGAACAATACTGGAATTGGAAGGTTCTTTGGTAGATGAAGTATTGAAAAAAGGTTGTCCATTAAATTTAGATGGCCTTGATGAAGGGAAATGTTCTAATTCTGCTTTTCATGCAATTACAATAACTATTGATTTTATTAGTTCAAATCCAAGAAAAGTAAGAATATTCGCTTTAAGAAGTTTTGGTGAATCTCTTTATCATTCAATAACTGATGCTTGTTTAGAATTTGGCTATAAAGCTGAATAAAAATTATTCTGAAGTTTTAAATTTAGTTTTTTGAATAATAACCACAAACACAATTGGAATTATTAAAGTTATTAGTGTTACTGTTATCAACAAAATACCTAGATCTGAATAATCGGCAGTTGTAAGAATAGCGTTTGTTACCTTATCCTTTACCTCTCTAGTAATAACATAAATTTCATTTAAATATTTGGTTCCTAAAGCACTTGCTGATAAAGCAAGATTTGTAAAAGATGCGAATACTGCAAAGAAAGTTGCTTTTAAGTGCGACGGAGCATTTTTAGCAATCCACGCGAGCAAAGGTATCATTGAGACTTGTCCCAAAGGTGACTCAAGTGCAGTATTTAATATTGCAATAAACTTGGCATCAACAACTCCATTAGTAATTGATGATGTCCAATTGTGAAATCCATAATACATACCAACACTTGGTAAAAATAAAATTGCGCCTGCAACAGATAAAATTACTATTATTCTAGCTATAGAGTTGTTTGCCATAAATGGTCTTAATAAAATAATACCAACAAGCGTTAACACAGAGGCTATAAGAGATAATACAGAAAAAAATTGTTCATTGAATTCAAGTACATCAATTTCAAACCAAGATAAACCCGGACCAGGTCCTGGCATTGCTCTAAAAATAAAAATTATTATTGCTGTCCCTACAACAGTAAGTCTTAAATCCTGAGGAAGTTCTTTAACTAATTTATTCATTAAAAATAGAATAATTGCCATTGAACCTACAAAAACAATTTCTTGAGCAAATGGCACTTTGAATGATCCTATACCTAGAGTGAAAATAACAAAAACTAAACTTCCACCTAATATCCACCAGTTTACCTCAGTTTTTTCTGAAGGAGCATAATCTTGATCACCCTCAAGACCTTGTTCAATAAGTTTTCTTTTCTTTTGATTTTTTAAATATGAAGCGAGAAATATTCCAAGAACGGATACAATTGGTATAATTAAAGCATATATATAGATTGAACCGTATAAACTTATCTTATCTGCTTGTTCAAGATCGTCTACTCCTTTAAAGAGGATAACGTTAGCTAAAGCAACTAAAACAGTTCCACCAATTATTGCAAATCTTCCAAGAGTTTGCATTGTTGTATGCATAAGTTTGATTTCATCTCTTGAAAATTTATTTCCGCTGTCATCAACTAAAGGAACTGCTTCTACAGTCATCGCATCTGCTACAACATCTTGCACAACATAACCAATCGGAGCAAGCAAAACACTGATCACAAACCATGTTTCAACTGAAAGAATTGAGGACATCCATTCAGTATGAATTATTAAACCGTACATTATAATTAAACTTAATGAGATTAAGGATGCTCCTACAAAAACCATGTAATTTTTTTTATTCCAGATTAGATCAACAAGATGACCTAAAGGCATCTTCAATGCCCATGGAATTCCTGCCCAAAAACCCAGTCCAGCAAGAAAAGCAGCAGATAAGTTTAGATAGTCTTTAACAAAAAAAGTTCCAACAATACCTGTTAGTCCTGAAATACCAGCAGCAAGATAAATCATCAATGGTGGTAGATAGGTCCACTTAAACTGTCTTCCTAAATCTATTAAAGTA
>CACGFJ010000002.1 GCA_902572225.1 uncultured Pelagibacteraceae bacterium
TTGATACACCGTGAGTAGCCCTTAAACCACCAAAATTATGTCTTTTCATTGCGCCTGCAAATCCTTTACCAATAGTCTTAGATTTAACATCAACAAATTTTACATTCTCGAATATTTCTAATCCAATTTCATTTCCTTCTTTGAAACTTTCAGTATTTTCTAACCTAAACTCTTTAAGTGTTTTTTTTGGCTCTGTATTCTTTTTGGCAAAATAACCTTTCATAGCCTTGGTTAATTTTGAGTTTTTTATTTTTCCAAATCCTATTTGGACTGCGTTATATCCTCTGTTTTCTTTGTTAATGACGTTTATTACTCTTCCAGTCTCCATTTTTAATACGGTAACTGGAACTGATTGGCCAGTTTTAAAAAACTCTCTAGACATTCCTATTTTTTTTCCAATTAAAGCTAAATTTTCCATTATATTTTAATCTCCACATCTACTCCTGAAGCTAAATCAAGTTTCATTAGAGCTTCAACTGTTGCAGGTGTAGGCTCTATAATATCAATTAATCTTTTGTGAGTTCTTGTTTCGAATTGTTCTCTACTTTTTTTATCAATATGTGGTGATCTTAAAACAGTATATCTTTCTATTTTTGTAGGTAAGGGAATTGGTCCTTTAATATTAGCACCTGTTCTTTTAACAGTATTTACGATCTCTTCAGTGGACTGATCCAAAACCTTGTTGTCGTACGCTCTTAGTTTTATTCTAATGTTTTGTTTATCCATAATTAACCTGTTTTCTTAGTTACCTCATCTTGCACATTTTGTGGAACCTTGTCGTAATGATCAAAAAACATTGAGTATTGAGCTCTACCTTGTGACATAGATCTTAAGCTATTTATGTAACCAAACATATTTGCTAATGGCACCATTGCAGTTATTACTGTTGCATTTCCTCTTTGTTCTTGTGTACTTATTTGGCCCCTTCTACTATTTAAATCACCTATTACATCTCCCATATAATCTTCTGGAGTAACAACTTCTACTCTCATTACTGGCTCTAAAAGTTTTAGAGTTCCTCGATTACATGCTTCTTTAAAACATTGTCTTGAAGCAAGCTCGAATGCTAATACACTTGAATCAACATCATGGTGCAAGCCATCTAATATAGTAACTTTGTAATCTATTAGAGGAAATCCAGCTAAAATTCCTCCATCTGCTATTGTTTCTACACCTTTTTCAACTCCTGGTATAAATTCTTTAGGTATTGCTCCACCTTTAATTTTACTTTCAATTTCCCGTCCTTTTCCAGGTTCTAAAGGTTCAACAGATAATTTTACTCTAGCAAACTGTCCTGCTCCACCACTCTGCTTTTTATGAGTATAATCAAATTCAGCTGCACTCAATATTGTTTCTCTGTAAGCAACTTGAGGTGCACCTACATTTGCTTCAACTTTGAATTCTCTTTTCATTCTATCAACAATAATATCTAGATGTAATTCACCCATACCTTTAATTATTGTTTGACCTGACTCTTCGTCTGATGATACTCTAAATGATGGATCTTCTTTAGCTAGTCTTCCTAATGCTTCACCCATTTTTTCTTGATCAGCTTTTGATTTAGGCTCAACTGCAATTTCTATAACTGGATCTGGAAACTCCATTGGCTCAAGTAATACTGGTGCATCTTTATTTGCCAATGTATGGCCTGTTATTGTATTTTTTAATCCAGCGAGCGCAACTATATCCCCTGCGCTTGCTTCTTTGATATCTTCTCTTGAATTAGCATGCATCAGAAGCATTCTTCCAACTCTTTCTTCTTTATCTGAAGAAGTGTTATAAACTCCAGTTCCAGATTTAACTGTACCTGAATAAATTCTAATAAATGTAAGACTTCCTACAAATGGATCTGTTGCTACTTTAAAAGCTAAAGCTGAAAAAGGCGCACTATCCTCAAATTTCATTTCAATTTCCTCATCAGATCCTGGTTTTGTACCCATTATAGATCCAAGATCCTCTGGACTAGGCAAGTAATCTACAACTGCATCTAATAGTGGTTGAACACCTTTATTTTTGAAAGCTGAACCAGTTAAAACTGGTACAAATTCGAAATTCAAACATCCTTTTCGAACACATTTAATCAAATCTTCTTGTTTAATTTCTTCACCACCTAAATAGGCTTCCATTAGTTTTTCATCTTGCTCAACAGCTGTTTCAACTAATTCTTGTCTATATTTATCACATGTCTCTTTGAGATCATCTGGAATATCTTTTTCTTCCCATTCAGCGCCAAGGTCCTCATTTTTCCAAACAATTGCTTTCATTTTAACTAAATCAACAACACCTTGTAATGATGCCTCTATTCCAATAGGCACCTGCATAACTAAAGGTTTAGCTCCAAGTCTATCTTTAATCATATCCACGCATCTAAAGAAATCTGCACCAGTTCTATCAAGTTTATTAACAAAACAAATTCTAGGAACTTTATATTTGTCAGCTTGTCTCCAAACTGTTTCAGATTGTGGTTCGACACCAGCAACACCATCAAATACTGCAACGGCACCATCTAGAACTTTTAAAGATCTTTCTACTTCAATAGTAAAATCTACGTGACCTGGAGTATCAATAATATTAATTCTATGCTCTCTCCAAAAACAAGTGGTAGCAGCTGATGTTATTGTAATACCTCTTTCCTGCTCTTGTTCCATCCAATCCATTGTGGCAGCACCATCATGAACCTCCCCAATTTTATGACTCTTTCCTGTATAATATAAAATTCTTTCTGTAGTTGTAGTTTTACCAGCATCTATGTGGGCCATAATACCTATATTTCTATATTTATTTAGTGAATGAGTTTTTGCCATATTAATTACCATCTAAAATGGGCAAAAGCTTTATTTGACTCTGCCATTTTATGTGTATCTTCTTTCTTTTTTATTGCTGAACCTCTATTCTGATATGCATCAAAAATTTCATTAAATAACTTATCAGACATTTTTTTATCTTTCCTTTTTCTTGATGCATCAATAATCCATCTTAATGCTAATGCTTGTGATCTTTTTGATTTAACTTCTACAGGAACTTGATAGGTAGCTCCACCAACACGTCTTGATCTAACTTCTACAGTTGGTCTTACATTATTAATTGCGTCATTAAATACTGTTAAAGGTTCGTCTTTTGATTTTGATTTAATTTTATCAATAGCGTCATAAACAATTTTTTCTGCGATAGTTTTTTTACCATCTAGCATTATTGAATTAATTAATTTTGGAATTATTACTGATTTATATTTAGGATCTACAATCGGAATTTTTTTAGGAGCTTTTCTTTTTCTAGACATTCTTATTTACCTTTTTTCGTTCCATACAAAGAACGTCTCTGTTTTCTGTTTGCAACTCCTTGCGTATCTAAATTGCCACGAAGTATATGATATCTTACACCGGGCAAATCTTTAACTCGTCCACCTCTAATCATTACTACTGAGTGCTCTTGTAGATTGTGTCCCTCTCCAGGAATATATGCCGTAACTTCAAAACCATTTGATAATCTGACTCTTGCAACTTTTCTTAATGCTGAGTTTGGTTTCTTAGGAGTAGTAGTATAAACTTTTACACAAACACCCCTTTTTAAAGGTTGTTTTTGTAATGCAGGAACTTTATTCCTAGCAATTTGTTTTTCCCGACCTTTTCTTAACAACTGGTTAATTGTTGGCATAAAATTTAAATAAGTTTGATTTTAGATGAAATAACTGTCAGGTTATTTGTGGCAGTGTTTAGTGCACTAGTCACTACATTCCAACCAAAAACACGCACAAAATACTATAGAATTTCCATTTGTCAAATTAAAAGACATGGAAAATTAACGTTTTTTTATTGATTTACGGGGCTTTCTGCTTGCTCAATTTTCTCGTTCTCAGCTATGAATTTTTCATCATCTAAACGAGCTTTCTTGTTCCACAAATTTTTAACAGATCCAGTTCCAGCAGGAACTAATCGACCAACAATTACATTTTCTTTTAATCCTGATAGTTTATCTACTTTACCTTTAATCGCCGCGTCTGTTAAAACTCTTGTTGTTTCTTGGAAAGAAGCAGCTGAAATAAATGATTCTGTTTGAAGTGAAGCTTTAGTTATTCCCATTAAAACTCTTTCTCCTACTGCTGGATTTTTACCATCTTTAATGAGCTGCTCATTCATATTTTCAAATCTTATTCTATCGATAATTTCTCCAGGAAGTAATGAGCTGTCACCTTGTGTTTTAACTTCAATTTTTTTCAACATTTGTCTTAAAATAACTTCAATGTGCTTATCATTGATAATTACACCTTGGAGTCTATAGACATCTTGAACTTGGTTAACAAAGTATTCAGTTAATTCTTCTATACCTAATATTCTTAGAATGTCATGAGGTAATGGTTGACCATCTAATAGGTACTCACCTTTTTTTATTTTTTCTCCTTGATTAAAATTAATATGTTTTCCTTTTGGAATTAAATAACTTGAAGTATCACCATTTTCAGATTCAATTGTTACTCTTTGCTTACCTCTTACCTCTTTACCAAATATTACTTTACCATCATTCTCTGCGATAATTGCGCTATCTTTTGCTTTTCTTGCTTCAAATAATTCAGCTACTCTCGGTAGACCTCCTGTAATATCTTTAGTCTTTGTAGTCTCTTTAGGCAATCTAGCTATTACATCACCCGCCGAAATTTTTTGTCCGTCTTTAACGGATAAAATTGAGTCTGGAACTAGGTAGTATCTCGCTTCATTATCATCAGCTTTTTTAACAACATTTCCTTTTGAATCTCTTAAAGTAATTCTTGGTTTTAAATCTGTATTTTTAGATTGAGTTTTCCAATCTACAACTGCTTTAGTAGAAATCCCAGTCGCATCATCAGTTGTTTCCGCAATAGATACACCATCTATTAAATCTACATAGTTTGCTATTCCGTCTTTTTCGGCAATAACTGGTGTTGTGTATGGATCCCACTCGCATATTTTAGAACCCTTTTTGACTTTATCTCCATTCTCAAAGAAAAGCTTTGATCCATATGGAACTTTATATGCAGCTACTTGTAATCCATTATCATCTTCTATTGATAATTCAGTATTTCTACCCATTACAATTAAATTCTTTTTCGAATCTACTAATAGATTTGTATTAACAATTTTCAATATACCATCATTATTAGATACAATTTGAGAGTCTTGTTTAACTGATGCTGTTCCTCCAACGTGAAAAGTTCTCATTGTAAGCTGAGTTCCTGGTTCACCGATAGATTGGGCAGATATCATTCCAATCGCCTCACCAACATGAACCATTTTACCTCTTGATAAATCTCTACCATAACAAGTGGCGCATACACCTTCTTTTAAACTACATGTCATTACTGAATAAACATTCAAGTTTTTTACACCTGCAGAGTCAATTTTTTCGCATGCAGCCTCATCGATCATGCTATTTTTCTTTATTAAAACTTCACCAGTTAATGGATTTTTAACGTCTTTTGCGGTTACTCTTCCAAGGGCTCTTTCTGATAAACTGACCATTATATTTCCACCCTCTAAGACCTCGGTAAGTTTAATAAAGCTTGGGTTATCACATTTTACTTGAGTGATAGTTAAATCTTGGGCAACATCACAAAGTCTTCTAGTTAAGTATCCTGAGCTTGCAGTCTTCAATGCAGTATCAGCTAGTCCTTTTCTTGCTCCGTGTGTTGAATTAAAATATTCTAATGCAGTTAACCCTTCTTTAAAGTTTGATGTAATTGGAGATTCTATAATTTCTCCAGATGGTTTAGCAATTAATCCTCTCATACCTGCCAACTGTTTCATTTGGGCAGCAGAACCTCTTGCTCCACTGTCTGCCATCATAAATACTGAATTAATTTTTAGGCCATCTTCTGTCATTTCTGTAGCAGAAATTCTTTTCATCATTTCAGATGCAACTTTATCTGTACATTTTGACCATGCATCAATAACTTTATTGTATTTCTCACCTCTAGTTATTAATCCTTCTGCATATTGATTTTCATAATCAGAAATTAATTTTTTAGTTTCATCAATTAATTGTTGTTTATTATCTGGAATTACTAAATCGTCTTTACCGAATGATATTCCTGCTTTAAAGGCATGTTTGAAGCCAAGATCTTTTAATTTATCACAAAAAATTACTGTACTTTTTTGGCCAGAAAATCTGAAAACATGATCAATAACCTCAGATACTATTTTCTTAGGCAATAATCTGTCAATTAGAGAAAATTTATTATTTATATTTTTAGGAATTAAATTTGCTAAAAGAAATCTTCCAGCTGTACTTATATGTTTTTCATATTTTGTATTACCTTTTTCATCAACTGTTGCAAATCTTGAGACAATTCTTGAGTGAACTTTGATCTGACCAATTTCTAAAGCATGCTCAATCTCAGAGGTGTTTACAAAATATCCTTCAACTCTATCAGTTTGATATGGTGGTTGAGAAAGATAATATATACCTAAAATCATATCCTGACTTGGAACAATTATAGGTTTTCCATTTGATGGGCTTAAAATATTGTTTGTAGACATCATTAAAACTCTTGCTTCTAATTGTGCCTCTAAACTTAATGGCACGTGCACTGCCATTTGATCACCATCAAAATCTGCATTGAATGCAGCACAAGTTAGTGGATGTAATTCAATTGCATTACCTTCAATTAATTTCGGTTCAAATGCCTGAACACCTAGTCTATGTAGCGTTGGTGCTCTATTTAATATAACTGGATGTTCTCTAACAATTAATTCTAAAGCATCCCAAACTTCATTTCTTTCTCTTTCAACAAGTTTTTTAGCTTGCTTGATTGTAGAAGCTAATCCAAGTTTATTTAATCTTGCATATAAAAATGGTTTAAATAATTCTAAAGCCATTTTTTTTGGCAAACCGCATTCATGTAATTTTAAGTCTGGTCCAACTACTATTACTGATCTTCCAGAATAATCGACCCTTTTACCCAATAAATTTTGTCTAAATCGTCCTTGTTTACCTTTTAACATCTCTGCTAAAGATTTTAATGGTCTTTTACCTGTGCCTGTAATTACTCTTCCTCTTCTACCATTGTCAAATAATGCATCTACTGACTCTTGAAGCATTCGCTTTTCATTTCTTACAATTATGTCTGGGGCTTTTAGATCCATTAATCTTTTTAAACGGTTGTTTCTATTTATAACTCTTCTATATAAGTCATTTAAATCAGAAGTAGCAAATCTACCTCCATCTAAAGGAACTAATGGTCTTAACTCAGGAGGGATTACTGGTATCGTGGTTAAAATCATCCATTCTGGTTTATTTCCAGTCTCTATAAAAGACTCAATAAGTTTTAATCTTTTAATTGATCTTTCTTCTGAAACTTTCGATTTTGTCTCTTTAATAGATTTGATTAAGGTCTCTTTTTCTTGTTCTAAATTTATTGATTTTAAAATTTCTAGAATTGCTTCAGCTCCAATACCAGCGGTAAATGACTCTTCACCATACTCATCTTGATATTTTATAAGTTCTTCTTCACCTAGAAGCTGGTTCTTCTTTAGACCAGTTAAACCTGGTTCAATAACTATGAAGTTTTCAAAATAGAGTACTCTTTCTACCTCTTTAAGCTTCATATCTATCGCAAGGGATATTCTACTTGGTAACGATTTTAAGAACCATATGTGAGCAACTGGAGTTGCTAAATTAATGTGACCCATTCTTTCACGTCTGACATTTGACTTAGTAACCTCAACACCACATTTTTCGCATATAATTCCTCTGAATTTCATTCGCTTATACTTTCCACAAAGACATTCATAATCTTTTATAGGTCCAAATATTCTTGCACAAAATAATCCATCCTTTTCAGGTCTAAAAGTTCTGTAATTTATTGTTTCAGGCTTTTTAATTTCTCCATAAGTCCAAGATTTGATTTTCTCTGGACTAGCAAGAGTTATTTTGATGCTATTAAAATTTTGAGCTTCTGAAATTTCTGAAGATTTAAATAGATCTGTTAATTCTTTACTCATATTAATTTAGCTCCACATTTAGTGCAAGAGATTTAATTTCTTTAACTAGTACATTAAATGACTCTGGTATTCCTGACTCAAAATTTTCTTCACCTTTAACTATAGTTTCATAAACTTTAACTCTTCCAGCTACATCATCTGACTTAACAGTAAGAATTTCTTGTAATGTATACGAAGCTCCATAAGCCTCTAATGCCCAAACTTCCATTTCACCAAAACGCTGACCTCCTAATTGTGCTTTACCTCCAAGAGGTTGTTGTGTTACTAAGCTGTAAGGTCCAGTAGACCTTGCATGAATTTTATCTTCAACAAGGTGATGAAGTTTTAACATATAAATCGTTCCGACTGTAACAGGTCTATCAAATTTTTCGCCAGTTCTTCCATCCCAAAGTGTAGTTTGACCTGAGTTTGGCAATTCAGCTAATTCTAACATTTTGGTAACATCGTTTTCTTTAGCGCCATCAAAAACTGGTGTAGCTATTGGAACACCATATCTTATGTTTGAACATAAATCCTCAAATTCAGATTGATTTAATTTTTCAATTTCTTCATCATAAATTTCTTTACCATATACATTCTTCAAAAATGATTTAATCTTCTCTGTCTTTTCAATTTTCTTTTGGTTTTCGTTTACTAACTGATTTAACTGCTCACCTAACTCTGTGCAGGACCATCCTAAGTGTGTCTCTAATATTTGACCAACATTCATCCTACTCGGAACACCTAATGGGTTAAGAACTATATCAACTGGTTTACCATTTTCTCTGTAGGGCATATCTTCAACTGGAACTATTTTACTTACAACACCTTTATTTCCATGTCTTCCAGACATTTTATCTCCTGGTCTTAGTCTTCTTTTTATAGCAACAAAAACTTTAACCATTTTCATAACACTAGGTAATAAATCATCACCTTGTCTAATTTTTAAAACTTTATCTTCAAATCTTTCTTGAATATCTTGTTTAGCGCTGTTGTACTGATCTTTAATTTGAGACAATGAAGATACTTTATCTTGCTCATCGACTGATATTTTAAATAAATCAGAAACAGGTAAATTATTAATTATCTCCTCAGATATAATTGTATTAGCCTCAACATCTTTAACTTTTTTATTAGTTTTTGTTCCATTTAATATTGATGATAATCTCTGTTTTATACTTCTTTCTAAAATTTCTTCTTCAACTTTTTTATCTTCTTGAACACTCTCGATTTCTGCTCGCTCAATAGTTATTGATCTTTCATCTTTATCAATACCATGTCTATTAAATACCCTTACATCAACTACTATACCACCGCTTCCACTTGGCATTTTTAATGATGTATCAGTAACATCAATTGCTTTTTCTCCAAATATTGATCTTAATAGTTTTTCTTCAGGGCCTGATGCAGTATCTCCTTTAGGAGTAACCTTACCAACCAAAATATCTCCTGGTTTAACTTCAGCACCAATATAAACTATTCCTGACTCATCTAAGTTTTTTAAAGATTCCTCATTAACATTTGGAATATCTCTTGTAATATCTTCCTCACCCAATTTTGTATCTCTAGCCATTACTTCGTATTCTTCTATATGTATAGATGTAAATACATCATCTGTTACACATCTCTCTGAAATTAATATTGAATCTTCAAAGTTGTAACCTTGCCAAGGCATGAAGGCTACAGTTACATTTTTACCTAAAGCTAATTCACCAACTTTAGTAGATGGGCCATCAGCAATGATATCTCCAGATTTAACTTTATCTCCAACTCGTACTAAAGGTTTTTGATTTATGCAGGTGTTTTGATTTGATCTTTTAAACTTTTGTAAATTATATATATCAACCCCTGATTTAGAGTAATCTTTTTCACTTGATGCCTTAATAACTATCCTTTTACCATCAATTTTATCTACAACTCCATCTCTTCTCGCAACTATTGTTACTCCTGAATCTAAAGCAACATCACTTTCTATACCTGTACCTACAAGTGGGGCCTCTGGTTTTAACAACGGAACTGCTTGTCTCATCATATTAGAGCCCATTAGTGCTCTATTAGCATCATCATTTTCTAAAAAAGGTATTAAAGAGGCAGCAACTGATACTAGTTGCTTTGGAGAAACATCGATATAATCTATGCTATCTGGTTTAGCTAAAATGAAATTTAAATTTTGTCTACAAGAAACTAATTCTTCAGTAAACTTACCATTTTTATCAATAAGAGAATTAGCTTGTGCAATAGTAAATTTGGTCTCTTCCATGGCAGATAAATATTCAATATTATTTTGCACGATACCATCTTTTACCTTTTTATATGGGCTTTCAATGAAACCATATTTATTTATTTTTGAATATGTAGATAAACTATTAATTAGACCAATGTTCGGTCCCTCTGGTGTTTCAATTGGACAAATTCTTCCATAATGAGTTGGATGAACATCTCTGACTTCAAACCCTGCTCTTTCTCTTGTTAAACCACCTGGTCCTAAAGCAGACACTCTTCTTTTATGAGTGATTTCGGAAAGTGGATTAGTTTGATCCATAAACTGAGAAAGTTGTGAGGTAGCAAAGAAATCTTTGAGAGAAATAGTCAAAGGTTTTGCATTTATTAAATCTTGAGGCATTGCTGACTCAACATCTAGGGTAGTCATTTTCTCTTTTATAGCTCTTTCCATTCTATAAACACCTATTCTTGCCTGATTTTCCACAAGTTCACCAACTGACCTTACTCTTCTATTTCCTAAATGATCTATGTCGTCAACTTCATCTTTACCATCTCTTAAGTCTAACATTTTTTGAATTATTGCTAGTATGTCATCATTTCTTAAAATTGTAATTTTATCAGAACAAGTCAGTTCTAATCTTGAATTCATTTTTACTCTTCCAACATCTGATAAATCATATCTGTCAGAGCTAAAAAATAGGTTATTAAATATCTGAGTAGCTATTTCTATTGTTGGAGGTTCTCCTGGTCTTAAAACCTTATAAATTTCTGTAATTGCATCATTTTTATTTTCATTTTTATCATTAAAAATACTTAATAATAAGTATGGACCTTTATTTATTGAGTTAGTTCTAGAAATATCTAAAGATTTAATATCAGCTTCAATGATTTTACTTATTATAGTCTCATTTATTTCAGTTCCAATTTTAAATACATCTTCACCAATTGTAATATCTCTATGTAAAAATTTACCGTATAAAGACTCACTAGAAACAAAAATTTCTTTTAGACCATCATTTGAGAGTTTTTTTGCGGTTAAAAAATTTATTTTTTCACCTAATTTTACAACTACTTTATTATTTTTTGCATCAATCACTTCTTCTGAAAAGTTTTTGGCCTTATAATTTTCTGGATCAAATTTAGTTTTCCACTTATTTAAATTTTTATCATAATTTAATGTTTCTTTTTGATAGAATTCATCTACAATATCGTTTTTTGAAAATCCTAAAGCTTGTAATAAGGTAGAAACTAATATTTTCTTTTTTCTATCAATTCTAAAATATAACAAATCCTTTACATCAAATTCAAAGTCTAACCAGGATCCACGATTAGGAATCACACGACAATTAAATAATAATTTACCACTAGCGTGTGATTTACCCTTGTCATGATCAAAAAATACACCTGGACTTCTGTGCATCTGGTTAACAACAACTCTTTGAACTCCATTGGTTATAAAAGTTCCACTATTTGTCATCATTGGAACTTCCCCCATGTAAACTTCTTGTTCTTTTGCAGATAAAATGTCTTTTGTATTATTTTCTTGATCAATCTCATAGACAACTAGTCTAAGAGTACATTTGAGAGCTGCAGAATAAGTTAACCCTCTAGATATACATTCCTCAACATCAAATTTAGGTTTTTCTAATTTATAAGATACATACTCTAATGTTGCTTTATCATTTAAGTCTTCTATCGGAAAAATGCTTTTAAAAACTCTATCAAAACCTTTAACAAGATGTTGTTCAACATCTTGTTTAAATTCTGTAAGTTCTTTATAAGAATTCTTCTGCACCTCGATAAGATTTGGGATAGATAAACTCTCCTTAAGTTTTCCGAAGCTTTTTCTTATATTTTTCTTTTCTGTAAAAGATAATTGCATCTCAACCACTGATTAAAAAATAATTAACCAGTAAAAAATCCTATCTAATTTATTTTAGTTCTACTTTTGCGCCAGCTGCTTCGAGCTTTTGTTTTATCTCTTCTGCCTCTTTTTTATTAACACCTGTTTTGACTTCTTTTGGTGCTCCTTCAACTAAATCCTTTGCTTCTTTAAGACCTAATGCAGTAATAGCTCTTACTTCTTTAATAACATTAATTTTTTTATCGCCTGCTGCAGTAAGCATAATTGTGAATTCATCTTTTTCTTCTGCTGGTGCTGCGCCACCTGCTGCTGGTGCAGCTGCTACAGCTGCTGCTGCAGTCACACCCCATTTTTCTTCTAATTGTTTTGAAAGTTCAGCTGCTTCTACAACAGTTAAACTTGATAAGTCATCGATAATTTTATTTAAGTCAGCCATATTAAAACTTGTCCCTAGTTATTTTTTTGATTTTTCGAGCGCTAAAATAGCGATTTTTGACGCCGGCGCAAGTAAAATACTTGCTATTTTTTGTGCTGGAGACCTCAATATTCCCACAATTTTAGCTCTAGCTTCATCTAAAGAAGGTAAAGTAGCTACATTTTTGACGCCAGCAACATCCAAAATATCAGAGCCCATGATTCCACCTAGAATCTTTAAATTTTCATTTTCTTTTGAAAAATTTGTTAAAATCTTTGCAGATGTTATTGCATCCTCGGAAAGTGCTACAGCTGTAGGACCCGAAAACAGATTTGATAATTCTTTACATCTTGTCTTTTCTAATGCCAATTTTGTTATTCTATTATTTGTAATTTTAAATTTTATACCATGTTCTCTCATTTTAGCTCTTAGGTCATCAAGTTGGTTCATTGTCAAACCTTGATAATGAGTAACAATTACAGCTTCAGATTTTTCAAACTGATTTGTCATGTCGGATATATACTGTTTCTTTTGTTCTTTATTCATCATAACTAAATACTCTTACCTAACTTTATTCTATATGAAACGCCCATAGTTGAAGTTAAAAAGGCTTGTTTAATCAAATCTCCTTTAATTGTATTATTTGATTTTTCCTTTTCTAATGCATCAATTACTGCATTAAAATTCATTATCAATTTATCGTTTGCAAAAGATTTATTTCCTATGCTTAAACCAATGTTACCATCTTTGTCGTTTCTTATTTCAACTTGGCCTGATTTTGCATCGGTCACAGCTTTTTTTATATCATTTGTAACTGATCCTAATTTTGGATTAGGCATTAATCCTTTTGGACCGAGAACTTTTCCCAATTTTGAAAGTTTAATCATCATACCTGGGGTACATATTAATTTTTCAAAGTTTATACTTCCTGACTTTATTTCATCTATAAGCTCATCTCCACCAACAACTTCGGCTCCAGCATCTTTTGCTTCTTGTGATTTATTCTCTTCACAAACAACACCTACTTTTACTTTTTTTGAACTACCACCTGGTAAATTTATTACAGTTCTAATATTAATTTCACTTTTTTTTTGTTTGTTATTTATTTGTAAATTTAAATCTAAAGACTCATCGAATTTTGTTGTACAATTTTGTTTTAAAATAGGAATTAATTTATCAACTTCCTCTGACTCCAAGTCTCTAGTTTTTTTTGGTAAATTTTTGTATCTTTTTGATGACATTATTCTACTACCTCAATACCCATAGATCTTGCCGATCCAGCAATTATTTTTGCAGCTTCATCAACATCATGAGCATTCAAATCAGCCATTTTCTTTTCAGCAATCTCCTTTAATTGTTTTTTTGAAATCTTTGCAACTATATTTCTGCCTGGTTCTTTTGATCCACTCTTTAATTTTACTGCTTCTTTTATAAAATGAGATGCAGGAGGTGATTTAATTATAAAATCAAATTTTTTATCTTTATAAACTGTAATTATTACTGGAACTGGTTTTCCTGCAAAAGATTTTGTTTTTTCATTAAAAGCCTTACAAAAATCCATAATATTTATTCCTCTTTGTCCTAATGCTGGTCCAACTGGTGGTGCTGGGTTTGCTTGACCACCATTAATTTGTAATTTTATATAACCAGTTATTTCTTTTTTTGCCATTAACTTGCCTTTTCTACTTGACTATATTCTAAATCAACAGGTGTAGGTCTTCCAAATATTGATACTGAAACTTTTAATCTTAATTTCTCTTCATCAATATCTTCAACAAGTCCACTAAATGAAGCAAAAGGTCCATCAATAACTTGTACCTTTTCACCTACATTATATTCTATACCTGATTTAGGTTGAACAACACCATCTTTAATTTGTCCAAGAATTTTTTCGATTTCTTTTTCGGATACCGGTATAGGGGTTCCTTTAGTTCCCAAAAAACCACTCACCTTTTTTAGATTTTTAATCATATGATAAATTGTATTATCCATTTCACTTTTTAATAAGATATATCCTGGAAAGTATTTCTTTTTTCTTTGAACTCTTTTTCCTCTTTTGACCTCTGTTATATCATGAGTTGGTACAATAATTTCTTCAATTTTGTCTGATATATTAGCTTTTACCGCTTCATCTTTAATCTCTTGAGCTACCTTATTTTCAAAACTTGAGTGAGATTGAACTATATACCAATTTTTCATTAAAAACTTACCTTTAAAATTAGTTCTAAAAAAAACTGTAGAACTTGATCTAATAAAAGAAAAAACAACGCAGCCACTATAGCCATAGCTACTACCATTAAAGATCCTTGAATTACCTCTTTGCTAGTTGGCCAAGTAACTTTGAAAGCCTCTTGCTTTACATCTTGAATAAATTTTAATGGATTTTTCATAATTTAAATTTTGGCAGGAGCGGAGGGAATCGAACCCCCAACCTCCGGTTTTGGAGACCGGCGCTCTACCAATTGAGCTACACTCCTATGGAGTTTACTCTATAATCTTAGTTACTACTCCAGCTCCTACGGTTCTACCACCTTCTCTGATAGCGAAGTTTAACTTTTCAGCCATCGCAATTGGTGTAATTAATTTTACTGTAAATTTAGCATCATCACCTGGCATAACCATCTCTGTGCCAGCAGGTAATTCTACTTCACCTGTTACATCTGTTGTTCTAAAATAAAATTGAGGTCTATATTTTGTGAAAAAAGGAGTGTGTCTTCCACCTTCTTCTTTTTTCAATACATATGCTTGGGCTTCAAATTTAGTATGTGGAGTTATTGAGCCAGGTTTACATAATACTTGACCTCTTTCAACATCAGTTCTTTCAACACCTCTTAAAAGTGCTCCAATGTTATCGCCTGCTTCACCAGAATCTAAAAGTTTTCTAAACATTTCTACACCCGTACAGACTGTTTTTTTTGTTTCTCTTATTCCAACAATTTCTATTTCATCACCAGTTTTAATTACTCCAGACTCTACTCTTCCTGTAACAACTGTACCTCTTCCTGAGATTGAGAATACATCCTCAACAGGCATCAAGAAGTCTTTGTCTTTCGGTCTATCTGGTTGTGGAATAAATTCATCAACAGATTTCATAAGTTCCATTATTGAATTTTTTCCAATTTCATCATCTCTACCTTCAACAGCAGCTAATGCTGAACCTTTGATAATTGGAGTTTTATCACCAGGAAATTTATATGAAGTTAATAAATCTTTTATTTCTTCTTCAACAAGCTCAATCATTTCTTTATCGTCAACTTGATCAACTTTATTTAAGTAAACAACTATAGCTGGAACACCAACCTGTCTTGCTAAAAGAATATGTTCTCTAGTTTGAGGCATTGGTCCGTCTGCAGCATTTACAACTAAAATAGCTCCATCCATTTGTGCAGCTCCTGTAATCATATTTTTTACATAATCTGCGTGTCCAGGACAATCTACGTGTGCATAGTGTCTCTTTTCTGTTTCATATTCTACGTGCGCAGTTGAAATTGTAATACCTCTCTCTTTTTCTTCTGGAGCTTTATCAATTTGATCATAAGCAGTAAATTGTGCACCACCTGACTCTGCTAATACCTTTGTGATCGCAGCAGTTAATGTTGTTTTACCATGATCGACGTGACCTATAGTTCCAATATTACAGTGCGGTTTATTTCTTACGAACTTTTCTTTTGACATTACTTATTTACCTCTTTTTTTTTCTTAATTTAATTTTTTGGAGCGGGTAAAGGGAATCGAACCCTTACATCCAGCTTGGAAGGCTAGCGTTCTACCATTGAACTACACCCGCAACACCCAAGTATACTCCATGTCATAAAAAAAATTATTGAATGGTGGAGGGGGAAGGATTCGAACCTTCGAAGACCGAAGTCAACGGGTTTACAGCCCGCCCCATTTGACCGCTTTGGTACCCCTCCTTAATATAACTTTAGGGGGAAGCACCCCATGTTCAATAAAGCTTTAAACAACATGCGTTTTATATATTTTTATTGTACAAATGCAATACGTGAAATATATGAAAATAGCTTAATAAATACTGTAAATTCTACAATTATCATGAACAAGTCATCTTTTTTTATAGTTGGAAAACATGCGGTCATCGAAGCATTAAAAAACCCAAAAAGAAAAGTTTTAAAAATATTTCTCACAGAAGAAAGTAAAAAAAATATACATAGGGTAAGTTCCAGAAAAAATTTACTTAAAGATTTAAAAATTTATTACAAAACAAGGAAAGAGTTAGACAAATATTGTTCAAAAGATGGGGTTACCCATCAGGGCTATGTAGCTGAAATTGAGCATTTTGAAAAAAATAATTTAAAAGAATTTATTAAAACAAAAAAAAATTTGACAATTGCATGCTTAGATGAAGTAACAGATCCCAGAAATATTGGTTCGTTAATAAGAAGTGCTGCATCATTTGAAATTGATGGAATAATTATTAAAGAGAGACATTTTCCGTCAGAAAGTAAACTTATGTATAAATCTGCAAGTGGATGTATGGAGCATATCAATATTTTTGAAGTATCTAATATAAATACTACTCTTAAATTTCTAAGAGAAAATAATTTTTGGATTTATGGATTCGAGGCAAAAAGTGAAAAAAGATTTAACAATATCAAATGGGAAGGAAATAATATTTTACTTTTTGGATCAGAAGGATTTGGTATGAGAGAACATACTAAAAAATATACAGATTTCTCAGTAAAAATAGATATAAATAAAAATATTGAAAGTTTAAATATATCTAATAGTGCAGCAATAGTTTTTCATCATATAAATCAATACAAAAATAAAACTTGATAATCTTAAAATTCGTAATAAAAAACTCATCATGCCCTTGTAGCTCAGCTGGTAGAGCAATTGATTTGTAATCAATAGGTCCGCGGTTCGAGTCCGTGCGGGGGCACCATTAATTTATTTCATTTCTTAATTGCTCGATTTTAATCTTTTTTTGAAGACTTCTATTTTTATCAAATATTAAATTAAATTTAATTTTTTTGTTAGTTTTGATTGATATTGATTTTGCATTCCTTATCTCTATGTTATCTGCAACAGCACTTATAGGTCTCTTTATATAATTTAAATTCTTAATTGTGATTTTAGACTTATCACTAACTATTTTTCCTTTCCATCTTCTTGGTCTAAAAGGACTTATTGGACTTATTGATAACTTATTGGAGTCTAGGCTAAGAATAGGACCATGGACAGAGAGATTATAAGCCGTACTACCTGCTGGAGTTGAGACTAAAACACCATCGGAAATTAAATGTTTTATTATTTGTTTTTTACCATTTGAAATAGTTAATGATGCAGTTTGTCTACTTTGTCTAAGAACTGAAATTTCGTTAATTGCTATACATGTTTTAATAATGTTTGATTTATTTTTTACAATCATCTCTAATGGAGATATTGAGACTAATCTTCCTTTGGTCAAATTTTTATAGTTTGTTTTTTCAGAAAATTTATTCATAAGGAAACCATAGTTTCCTGAATTTATTCCATAAAATGGTTTTTTGTATTTATTATATTTTTTTAATGTTTCGAGCATAAAACCGTCACCACCTATCACAATTATTAAATTAGATTTTGATAAAGAGTGTGTCTTTATTTTTTTTAAAAGTGTATTTTTAATTTTAGATGATCTAGAGTTTTTGTCTGAAACTACAAAAGGGTTAAGCATTAGTGGTGCCCTCGGCCAGACTCGAACTGGCACTCCCAAAAGGGCAAGGATTTTAAGTCCTTTGTGTCTACCAATTTCACCACGAGGGCATTTGTAAAGTTCATCGTTATATATATTAAAATTTATATCTCAACTATATTAAATTGTATTGATATTCTCTAGCTTCAATTATTTGTTTTGGTAAATTAAGCTCAACATCATCTAATCTTATAAATTGATCTTTCATTATGTCATTCTTTAAAACTGCATTATCAGTATAACCCATAGGTAAAATTCTCTCTTGTTTAGATCTTTTTGAAGAAATCAATCTTCCTCTTGCACAATAACCACCTTCTCCATCTAATTTTTCCCCTGCTTTTAAATCTTTCTTTGCAACACTAGCTATTTCAGCATTAAAATTTTTTGTATGACCTGTAGCCTTATTATCAAGCAATATGGAATAAATTGATTGAGCTAATTCTAATCCAATATAATGATAAGGCCTCCAAATGGCTGAATAACTTCCCGAAGTGTCAGTTACCATTCCATAGTCTTTAAAACAGTTTTTCACATACTCATTTTGAGCTTTAATAACAATATACACTCCCCATCTAAGATCATTAGGGATATCTTTTTTATCTAAATCAATACTTGAAATCACTTCTACTTGACCTGAATAATCTAATAATCCTCCCTCAGATTTTGGAATTAATTTTTTAGCAATATCGTAAACTCCGATTGGAGGATAGGTTAATCCACTTTTTGGGCATTTTAAGTCAGTAGCATTACTAACAGCACACATTTCTATTGATGATTTATCCCCGCACAAAAAACTATTAAACATTTTAGGATTCATCCCAGATTCATTTTCAGCTCTTTCTTTAGTTAAACCATAGTGTCCCCAAACAGTTTCTGGTGTCGAATATTCAAATGATGGATGATATTTTGTTCCTTTACCTGCACATATAACTTCAAAACCGTTTAATTTTGCCCATTCAATTTGTTCTAATATTAATGATGGCTGATCACCATAAGCCATTGAACAGATCACATTATTTTTTTTTGCTAAATCAGACAAATACTTTCCACATAAAACATCTGCCTCAACATTAACCATTATTACATGCTTTTTACTTTCTATGATTTTCTTTGCATGTAATGTGCCGGCTATAGGGTTGCCTGTAGCCTCAATAAATACATCAATTTCTCTATTAAAAACCTCGTCTAAATTGTCTGTAAAATTAATTTTGTCTATAGTTTCATTAGATAATCCACTGTTTAGACAATTTTTTTTTGCTCTCTCAATATCAAGCTCTATGATTGAATCTAAAATGATTTTGTTTAATTGATTATATTGAGCGAGAAACATTGAAACAAATTTCCCACAGCCAACAAAAGCAACTCTAATTGGTTTTTTTAAATTTTGAAGCTTTGAATATAAATACATTTGATTTTAAATATAAATTATAATTAAGTTTATATTATTAGATAATGTTTATTTATTAAAAAATAATTATAATTATTATATAAATTGATTATGAGATACGTAAAAATAATTGTTGTTTTTGCTTTAATTTATGCAGCTTACATAGGATTAAGTAAATTTATGGATTCAAGCGTAGATGTTGCAAAAAAAGTAACAGAAATAGAAGATTTAGAAAATACAAATAAAGTAAATAGTAAGGAAGTTGTAGGATTAATGATGTTTCTAGGAAACCCTCCCGAAATGAAAGAACATCTATTAACAAAACATATCGATGATTGCTCGTTTAAAAAAGAGCTCGCCGAGATGAATTCTAATGCAATGTACAAATGTATATTGGTTGATGCTGAAGTAAAAGATGAAAAAATAGTGAGAGTCTTAAAAGAACTAGAAGTTTTAGAAGAATAGTTTAATTTTAAAATATTTAATATTTCTAATCATTATTTATAAAAGTTAATAATATTATTTTAAAATTATAAAAATAATAAACCAATAAGATAATAATCCTGAAACAATAGTAGCAATTACACTCCTTGAGTAAAATCCAATAACTAAAGCAACAATTGCACCATAAATTTTTGGATCTGTGATTTCTACAAACAAACCAAAATCATTAAAAAAAACACCAGGAAATATTATTGCTGGAAATACAGCTGCTGGAACATAATTAAGAACTTCTTTAACTTTTGTTCCAAGCATTTCTCTATCAATTAAAGCGACCATGGCCATCCTTGAAAAATAAGTAACAATTCCAGAAATAATAATTGATAACCAGGTCATTTTTTCAGCCTCAGCATTATAAAAGCTGCAATTAAAGCAACAATTGGAGATAATATTATGTAAGATTTGAATGGGGCATCAAATAATATTAGTGAAGCAAATCCAGATACCAACATTACAAAAACATGATCTAATTTTCTCAAGTCATTTACAATAATTGCTAAAAAAGTAAGAGGGATCGCAAATTTTAAACCTAATTCTTCAGGAATAAATGAGCCTAATATAATTCCACTAATTGTCGATAATTGCCAACAAAACCACAATGTTACTCCTGTACCAAGAACATAATAATGTGGATTAGATAAATTTTTATTTTGTCTTAAATACTTATTAGATTCTGCAAAACCTTGGTCCACGATAAAATAAGATATAATTAATTTTTTAATCAAGCTCAGTTTTTCTAAATACTCAGATAAAACTGCCCCATATAATAAATGTCTCGAGTTTATTACTCCAACTGATGTAATTGCTACTAATGATGACGCTCCACCTGACAAAAGTTGCATAAATATTATCTGTGAAGCACCGCCAAAAATAATCAAGGAAGTTGCATAAACTAAAATTGGGTCAAAACCTAATTCAACACCAATGGCTCCAGTTATAATTCCAAAAGGAATTACTGATAACATATGAGGTAAAACAGCAACTATACCTTTAAAAAATATTTTTGATTTTGAAATCATTAATTAAAAATTCACTAAAGCTTTTTTGAGATATTTTTTATCTAATTTACAATCTTTATAGCCCTGCTTAACAACGTTTAGATATCTTTCTGTTGGATATCTAAAAATTGTTTTTTTAGGCATGATATAAGTCATCACAGTATTGTTGTAATACTTAAAATACATTTTATTATAAAGAATTGGATAATCTTCATAAATATCAAGTTTTTTTTCATCACTTTTTGATATCTCGTACAATCCACCAGGTACAATGGAATTGTTTTTCTTTTCTATATCTGCTGCACGATACTTACTTCTGAAATTAAGTGTATATCCTTTTAAATTTATCTTTTTAATAAATTTGGAATCTTTACATCTTCTTTTCATTTGAAAATGATTTAAATTACTTCCGTAAGCAAAATAAAGCATAACTATCTTTCAACTATTTCAATTTCTTTATCTTTAACAAACTTAAGTATTTCTGAATTGCATTTATCAATTTTTGTTTTATCAGCTGATCGAACAACAATAGATACTCCTAATTTTCCAGCTTTAAAAAAAGGATAACTTCCTATTTCAACTTCAGAATTATTATTTTGAACTTCTGTTAAAGATTTAGCTATTTCACTCTCAACAGTTCTTAAATTAATTGTTTCACTTAATATTGGCTCCCCTCCAACCAAAAGATTATTTAAACTTCCAAGCATAGCCTTCATAATTGATGGAACTCCTGGGAGACAAAATACATTTTCAACATAAAAACCAGGTGCACCACTAGATGGATTTAAAATTAAATTAGCACTAACAGGCATTTTAGCCATCTTTTGTCTACCTTCATTAAATTCACCTGGCTTATAATAATTTTCTAGTATTGAAAAAGCCTCTTTATGAAAACCGTATTCGATATTAAACGCTTTAGATACAGACTCTGCAGTAATATCATCGTGAGTTGGCCCTATTCCACCTGTTGTAAATATATATGAATATTTTTTTCTAAGTTCGTTAATTGTATTTATAATAATATTTTCATCATCAGGAATTACACGAACTTCTGCGACAGGTATGCCTAATGAATTTAACCAAATTGCCAATGTACTTGTATTAACATCTTGCGTTCTGCCAGATAGAACTTCGTTACCGATAATTAAAATACCAGCATTTATCTCTTTTTTATTTTGCATATGTAAATATAAGTAAATTTATATGAAATTTACAAATAGCCTTATTAAAGGAAAATTATTAAAAAGATATAAGAGATTTTTCGCCGATATAAAAGTAAATAACAAGATTGTAACGGCACATTGTCCTAACACTGGATCTATGCAGGGTCTTTTAGATCAAGGCAATGAGGTTTTGCTTACAGAACACAATGATCCAAAAAGAAAACTGAAGTTTACTTTAGAGATAATAAAAGCAAAAAAAAGATTTGTTGGGGTAAATACTCATAGAGCTAATAAAATTGTTAATCATGGACTAGAAAATAAATTAATATCAGAATTTAAAAATATCAAAAATATTAAACCAGAATTTAAATTTAGTGATGATACAAGATTTGATTTTTTATGTGACAGCAATTTAATAGAAGTGAAGAATGTTACATTATTTAGAGAAAATGATATTGCAGAATTTCCTGATGCTATTACATCAAGAGGAACAAAACACCTAAATATGTTAATTAAATCAATTAAAAAAGGATATAAGCCGTATGTCTTATTTTTAACGCAAATTCAAAATATAAATAATTTTAGAATTGCAAAAGATATTGACCGTATTTATTTTGAAAATTACAAAAAAGCAAAAAAAGCAGGAGTAAATTTTCTGGCTTATAGATGTAAACTTAGCTCTAAAGAGATTAAGATAGAAAAAAAAATTAATATTTTAGATGAGTGATTATAAAGAAAAATTCGAAAAGATGAGAGTTGCTGGAAAGCTTGCATCTAAAACTTTAGACATGCTTACAGGTTACATTAAACCAGGAGTATCAACAGATAAAATTGATAAGTTGGCTTATGAATATATAAAAGATAACGGTGGCTATTCAGCTCCGTTATTTTATCGAGGATTTAAAAAATCACTTTGTACTTCATTAAATCATGTGGTTTGTCATGGAATACCTTCTGAGAGAATTTTAGAAGATGGTGATGCAGTTAATATTGATGTGACAGCAGTTGTTGATGATTATTATGGGGATACAAGTAGAATGTATGAAATTGGAAATGTGCCAGTTAAGGCAAAAAATTTAATTGAAGCAACTTATGACTCATTAATGAAAGCAATATCAATTTTACAACCAGGTAAAAAACTTGGTGATATAGGATTTGAAATTCAATCTTATGTTGAAAGCAAAGGTTATTCAGTTGTAAGAGATTTTTGTGGTCACGGAATAAGTAATGTTTTTCATGAACCTCCCAATATTCTTCATTATGGATCTAAAAATACTGGTAAAGAACTATTACCTGGTATGACGTTTACTATTGAACCAATGATAAATTATGGAAAATATGACACAAAAGTTTTAAATGATGGGTGGACTGCAGTAACTAAAGATAAATCATTATCAGCACAATTTGAGCATACTGTTGGTATCACAGAAGATTCATATGAAATTTTCACAGAATCTGTTAAAGATTATACAAGGCCCCCTTATAATTAATGATATCAAGATATTCTAGAAAAGAACTTGTCAGTATTTGGTCTGAAGAAAACAAATATAAAATTTGGCTAGATGTAGAAATTGCAGCAGCTGAGGCAATGGAGAAATATAAAATTATTCCTAAAGGAGTTGCGTCATTAGTTAAAAAAAAAGGCAAAATCAAAGTTAAAAGGATTCATGATATAGAGGCAAAAGTTAAGCATGATGTAATTGCTTTTTTGACATCAATTACAGAACAAACGGGTCTGAAAGCAAGATACCTTCATCAAGGAATGACGTCATCCGATGTTTTAGATACAACTTTAAATATTCAATTGGTTCAATCAGGAAATATATTATTAAGAGATATTGATAAAATATTATCTGTTCTAAAAAAACAGGCAAAAAAATATAAATTAACTCCTTGCATTGGAAGAAGTCATGGAATTCATGCAGAACCGATTACATTTGGACTAAAACTAGCATCATTTTATGAAGAATTTAAAAGAAACAAATTAAGATTAAAAGATGCAATAGAAAATGTATCTACATGTGCAATTTCTGGGGCTGTAGGAACGTTTGCAAATATAGATCCTAAAATTGAAACCTATGTTGCAAAAAAATTAAAATTGAAAGCTGAGCCAATTTCAACTCAAATTATACCAAGAGATAGACATGCACATTATTTTTCAGTTCTCGGGATTATTGCTGGATCTGTTGAAAGAGTAGCTACAGAAATAAGACATTTGCAAAGATCTGAAGTTTATGAATTACAGGAATACTTTTCAAAAGATCAAAAGGGTTCTTCTGCTATGCCTCATAAAAAAAATCCAATATTAAGTGAAAATCTTACAGGACTTGCAAGAATGGTAAGAAGCTATGTAATTCCAGCTTTAGAAAATATTTCTTTGTGGCATGAAAGAGATATTTCTCATTCTAGTGTTGAAAGAAATATTGGTCCAGACGCAAACATAACTTTAGATTTTGCTTTAGTTAGATTGTCAGGAATTTTAGATAAAATGATTGTTTATCCAAAAACGATGATAAAAAATTTAAATTTAACAAGAGGTCTTGTTTTTTCTCAAGAGGTAATGTTAGAACTTACTAAATCAGGTATCGCTAGAGAGAAAGCGTATAAATTGGTTCAATCTCATGCAAAAGCTAGTTTTGCAAAAAATATAAACCTATTAACACTTTTAAAAAGTGATAAATCAATCACTGGTAAAATAAGTGAAAAAAGATTAGATAAAATCTTTACATATGACAAACATTTAAAAAATGTAAATTATATTTTTAAAAGAGTATTCAAATAATGAAAAAAGGAAAAAAATTATACGAAGGTAAAGCAAAAATAATTTTTGCAAGTAACGATAAAAAATATGTTATCCAACATTTTAAAGATGATGCAACCGCATTTAATAATCAAAAAAAAGCAGTGATGGATGGTAAAGGAATTTTAAACAATAGAATTTCTGAACATATATTAACTCAATTAAACAATGTTGGTATCAAAAATCATTTAGTAAAACGTTTAAATATGAGAGAGCAACTCGTTCAGCATGTTGAAATTATACCTATTGAATTTATTGTGAGAAATATTGCAACTGGATCATTAACTAAAAGATTGGGAATTGAAGATGGAACTGTTTTAGAAAATCCATTAATAGAGTATTGCTTGAAAGATGATGATTTAGGAGATCCCTTAGTAAGTACTGAACACATCTTAGCTTTTAAATGGATGGAAAAAGATGAATTAAACTTAATAAATAAAGAATTAAATAGAATTAACGATTTTCTTCAAGGCATGTTTAGAGGTGTTGGAATTAAACTTGTAGATTTTAAAGTAGAATTTGGAAGATATGAAAAAAATGGAAAACAAGAGATCATACTTGCGGATGAAATAAGTCCTGATACCTGCAGACTATGGGATGTAAATAGTGATAAAAAATTAGATAAAGATAGATTTAGAAAAGGTCTTGGTAATCTAATTGAGGCTTATCAAGAAGTTGCAAGAAGATTAGATATACTTCATGAACAATCAAATATAAGACCATTAAAATACACTAAACCACAAGCAGTAAAGATTAAAAAAAAATAATGAAAATTAAAGTAATCGTAACTCTTAAAAATGGAGTTTTAGATCCTCAGGGAAAGGCTATTCAACAAACACTTAATGGAATGAACTTTGGAAATGTAGAAGATGTGAGACAAGGTAAATATTTTGAAATTGAGGTTAAAGAGAAAGATGAAAAAAAAGCAAAGTCTTTAGTAGATGATATGTGTAAAAAACTATTGGCCAATCTTGTTATTGAGGATTACAAAATAGTTTAATAAATGAGATCATCAGTCATTATTTTTCCTGGATCAAATTGCGATAGAGACATGGATGTGGCTCTAAGAAAATTTGGTTTTAAAAATCAAATGGTTTGGCACAATGATAAATCTATTCCAAAATCAGATTTGATAGTATTGCCTGGTGGCTTTTCTTACGGTGATTACTTAAGGTGTGGAAGCATTGCTTCTAAATCAAATATTATTAAATCAGTAATTGATTTTGCTAATTCTGGAGGACTAGTATTAGGTATTTGTAATGGATTTCAAATCTTAACTGAAACAGGCCTACTAAAAGGAATATTGCAACAAAATAAGTTTCTTAATTTTATATGCAGAAATGTTTTTGTAAAAGTTAAAGATAAACAAAATAAATATTTTAAAGATTTAAAAAAAGATCTTTTAGAACTTCATATTGCCCATAATGAAGGAAATTATTTTTGCAGTGATGACGAATTAAAATCATTAGAAGATAATAATCAAATAGCCGTAACGTATTGTGGAGAAGATGGTACAGAAGATGAAACAACTAATCCAAACGGAGCAATTAAAAATATAGCTGGAATTTTTAATAATAATAAAAATGTTCTTGGAATGATGCCACATCCTGAGAGAATGATAGACAAATATTTATCAGGTGAAGATGGTTCATTATTTTTCAAAAATATTATAGATAATTTTAAATAATGGAAGTCACGGAAGCAGTTGCAATAGACCACGGATTAAAAAAAGAAGAATTTTCTAAAATATGTGAACTTCTTAATAGAACACCAAATTTAACTGAGCTTGCAATATTTTCTGCAATGTGGAACGAACATTGCTCTTATAAGTCCTCTAGAAAACATTTAAAAAAAATGCACACAAAAGGAAAACAGGTCATCCAAGGACCTGGAGAAAATGCTGGTGTTATTGATATTGGAGATGATGATGCAATTGTATTTAAAATTGAAAGCCACAATCATCCTTCATTTATTGAACCTTATCAAGGTGCGGCAACTGGAGTTGGTGGGATTATGCGGGATGTATTTACAATGGGAGCAAGACCAATAGCAAATCTAAATTCAATTCATTTTGGTTCGCCACAACATAAAAAAACAAGAAACTTATTAAGAGGAGTTGTTAAGGGGATTGGTGGATATGGAAATTGTATTGGAGTTCCAACGATTGCTGGCCAAACAACTTTTGATGAGTCTTACAATGGAAATATATTAGTAAATGCTATGACTCTTGGTTTAGTAAATAAAAATAAGATTTTTTATTCAAAAGCAGCTGGATTAAATAAACCAGTAATATACGTAGGTTCAAAAACTGGGAGAGATGGAATTCATGGTGCCAGTATGGCATCTGCAACTTTCGATGACAAAATTGAAGAAAAAAAACCAACAGTTCAAGTCGGAGACCCATTTACTGAAAAATTGTTACTTGAAGCGTGCCTAGAATTAATGGCTGATAATTCAATCATTGCAATTCAAGATATGGGTGCAGCAGGATTAACATCTTCAAGTGTTGAAATGGCATCAAAAGGAAACCTTGGAATTGAATTAAATCTTAGTGAGGTTCCTTGTAGGGAAGAAAAAATGACTCCATACGAAATAATGTTGTCTGAAAGTCAAGAGAGAATGCTTATAGTTCTTGAAAAAGGAAAAGAAAAACATGCAAAGAAAATATTTGATAAATGGAACCTAGATTTTGCAGTTATAGGTAAAACAACTAATTCAAAAAAAATAGAATTAATATTTGATGATAAAAAAGTTGCTGAATTACCGATTGATCTTCTTGCTGAAAATGCTCCAATCTATGATCGTCCTTGGAAAAAAACTAAATTACCTCAAAAATTAAAATTTGATAAAGACGAATTTAAATCTCTAAAATTATCAGATTGCTTGAAGAAGATTTTAAGTAATTCAAACATTTCAGACAAAAAATGGATATGGGATCAATACGATCATACAGTAATGGGTGACACAATTCAAAAACCTGGAGGTGATGCTGGTGTTATTAGAGTTCATGGGACCACTAAAGCGATAGCAGCATCAGTGGATTCATCCGCATTATATTGTTTCTCGCATCCATTAACTGGAGGAAAACAAATAGTTTGTGAGAGCTATAGAAATCTTATTTCGGTAGGAGCTAAACCTATTGCTATTACAAATTGTTTAAACTTTGGAAATCCAGAAAAAGAAAAAAATATGGGTGAATTCGTAGAATGCGTTGAAGGAATTACAGAAGCAAGTAAGTATCTAGATTTTCCAGTAGTATCTGGAAATGTATCATTTTATAACGAAACAAAAGATAAAGGTATCAAGCCTACGCCAACAATAGGAGGTGTTGGACTAATCTCTGACTATCAACAAATGCTTACTATGGATTTTAAAACTGAAGGAAACTTAGTTTACGTAATTGGTAAAACCGATGGACATTTAGATCAAAGTATTTTTGCAAGAGAGATTTTAAATGAAAAAAAAGGTCCACCACCAACTGTTAATTTATTTAATGAAAAAAACATTGGTGAAACTGTATTAGATTTATCTAGAAAAAATCTTATTGTGAGTTGCCATGATGTATCATTAGGTGGAATTTTAACAGCAGTATCAAAAATGTGTATTAAAGGAAAAAAAGGAATAACAATTAATACACTTAAGGGTTTAACAAATAAATATGAATATTTTTTTGGTGAAGATCAGGCTCGTTATATTATCGAAATACCTAAGGCTAGTTTGAAGAAAGTAAATGATATTTTAAACAAATATTCTGTACATTTCGATGAATTAGGGACAGTTAATGGACAATCCATCGAATATAAAGATGACATCAATTTGCCTATTGAAGAATTGGCAGATGCACATAAATATTGGTTAAAGAAGTATATGGATAGCTAATGGCAATGGATTTAAAAGAAATTGAGAGTTTAATTAAGGAAGGATTACCTGACGCAAAAGTTGAAATTCAAGATTTAGCGGGTGATGGAAATCACTATTCTGCTACAGTGACATCATCTGAATTTTCAGGTAAGAGTAAAATAGAACAACACAAAATGGTATATAATTCTCTAAAAGGTAAAATGGGAAATGAGCTTCACGCTTTAGCAATTAAAACAAAGGAAATTTAAATGGAACAAGAAACAAATGATTTAATAAAAAGTGAAATTGAAAATAACGATGTATGTCTTTTTATGAAAGGTACACCTGATGCACCTCAGTGTGGATTTTCAATGGCAACTTCAAATATTTTGAAGGTTCTTGAAGTAAATTTTAAAGGTGTAAATGTTTTAGCAGATCAAAAGCTAAGAGAAGGTATAAAAGTATTTAGTGATTGGCCAACCATTCCTCAACTATATGTTAAAAATGAGTTTATTGGTGGATGCGATATCGTAAAAGAAATGTATGAGAGCGGAGAACTTGCTAAACTCTTTGAGTCTAAAGGAATAAATTTTAAATCAAAAAATTAATTTAAAACTTTTTAATCATTGAGATTTTAGCGTTTTTATCAAGATTTTCATTAAATTCTTGGTCTAATTTGAAATTGAAATCTAGGCCATAAATATTTTTTGCAACATTAAGTCCAGCAGAAAAATCTTCAGTTCCTCCAAATTGCATTGCATATTCTGTTTCACGTTTAGATTTAAAGTTTAAACCAAATGAAAATGTATCCGTATGTTCGTGTTTTTCACCTTGAATACGTTTGTAGCTAGTATTGATTGATAAGTTATTTTTGGAGTCGTAACTAAAACCAACTTCAGATGTTAACATATAATCTGATATTGTATCTTGTGTATAGGTATAAGTTGTGCTGGTATCAGACACGTAATTTAATTTGGTTACAGACGAGTCGGAAAAATCTAACCCAAATTCAATTAAGCCAAATGGTTTTATTTTACTGTCATTGAATTTAACAAGATTATTTACACCAAATTCTAAAGATAAAAGTCCACTTTTTACTTCTTGATCATCATAAGAAAGAGCGTTCGTTCCAACCTCTTGGTATCCCTCAAGTTCTGTATATCCAAGATCTACTCTTAAAGCTGGAACTAAATTAAAGTTTCCTTTGTCAATTGTTTTTCCAAAATTAACTGATCCAAATATTTGATTTCCATCTCTTGAAGCAGTTAATGTATTAGAATCAGACTTTCGCTCAATATCGCTTTTAATTTTTCCAATTCCGATTGATCCTTCGATAAAATTATTATCGTCTAATGGTCTTGTTCTGTACATTGAAATATTATAATTTTTGCTATCGATACCACTTCCGTTAGATCCTATATCAGTATCGCTTTGCCCATATTGAATAGCAAAACCATAAATATCATTATCATTTATTTTTTTATCAAATCCAAAAGCAATACCTTGGCTATCTATTTCCTTTTCAGATGATGTGCTAGTATCACCAATTTTAGTAACACTTATTGAGCCTTCTGACCAAGTAGACCAATTATCAGACAAATTTAAATTTTCATTTATATCAATCGATGCCGTAATAACATTTGATAATGATGCAAGCATTGCATTTGAAAATTGAAATTTAATATTCTGGTTGGTTAAATTAGTTTCTTTTCTATGATGTCTTAACCATTGCATACGATTAATTACTGGAGTTGTAACGTATTGCAAAATTCTCTTTGGTGCTTCTGTTTGTGCTTCAATTGATCCAACAACATCTTTATCGGTCAATGGATCAATAGATGAAGTAGTTTCAACTGTTGTAAAGTTAAGAGTGGTAGAATTAGTAAACCCTGCATAAGACGCGCTATCAACATCATCAAAAGCGGTAGCAGCAATAGTAATATAATAACCAGTATCCCCATCTAGTGTGCTTGAGGGGTTAATTGTAATAATGGTTGAACCAGAACCGGATACCAATCCGCCTGCAACATTGATTGTCTCAACGGTTGAATTATCGGATGATTTTTTAATTAATATATTTCCACTTTCAGCATCAACAGCTTCAGAGAATGTTAAAACAATATTATCATTTACTCCAACACTAGTTGCGCCGTCACTAGGGGAAGAAGAAGATAGAGTTGGTGCGGTATTGATTAATTCAAAACCTGTAGTTAATGTATATTCATCCACACTGTGTGTGCCAGGAGTTCCTGACTGGTCCGTAATAAACATTTTTGTTCCATCATTATTAAAGGTAATGCCTGTAGGAGTAGTACCTTGAGAACTCACATCAAAACTACCCACAAAAGAAGCGGTGGAAACATCAAAGCCCGTAGAGAGCGTATATTCGTTAATATCATCTCCCGTATCGCCGGCAACAAACATTTTTTTTCCGTCGTTGCTAAATGCTATGCCTTGAGGTGAAGTATCTTGGGACTGGGTTACAAAGCTACTATCATAGGAGGCGGTGGAAACATCAAAGCCGGTCGATAGTGTGTATTCAACAACTTCATCAGAAGAATTATCACAATTAACAAACATTTTTGTACCATCTGAATTGAATGCTAAACCTTTTGAACCACTTGCATTGGAGGAAATACTTAAATTACTATCATAGGATGCGGTAGAAATATCGAAGCCTGTAGTGAGATGGTATTCAAAAACTCTTTGATTCTTCCACCCTGCTACAAACATTTTTGTTCCATCGTTGTTAAATGCTAAGCCTCTTGGGTTGGTATCTTGGGAATTAACACTAAATAAACTATCATAGGAAGCGGTTGAAATATCGAAGCCTGTAGTGAGATGGTATTCTCGAATGGCATTGGAATTATCTCCAACAACAAACATTTTTGTACCATCGTTGTTAAATTTTATGTCTTGTGGGTATCCTCCTTGATAACCGCTTAAGATGTAAACGTTGATACTATCAACATATGTAACTCCCGCAAAAACTTTAGATGATGATAGTATTAAAATAATGAAAAGAATACTCGAACTCTTAATAAAATTTTTAATTAAAATAAGTATATAGTCTGTAGTTTGCTGACTAAAACAAAGAGCTAAAAAATTTTTAGATAGTTTGTATGTTTTATAAAATAATGTATTCATTTTTTAATAACAACAACGTAAAATAAAAAAATAAATTTTTTAATAATAATTCTGGATATAAAATTTTAGTTAATTAAAAAACTTTAAATAAGTTTATTTTGGGTTTTAATTGTTCAAAAATATCTAAATTGCTTAATTTTCCTTTAACAGTAATTTTAAAAAGGTGTTATCTAGAATAATATTCGATTACTAGATTTGGCTCCATCACAACTGGGTATGGAACTTCTTCGAAAGATGGAACTCTTACAAATTTAACTTTTTTATTCTTTTCATCTAATTGTAGATATTCTGGAACTTCTCTCTCTTTGTTAGCAAGAGCAATATCAATTAAAGCAAGTTGTTTAGATTTATCTCTAATTTCAATCGTATCTTCTTCTTTGACCTGATAACTCGCAATATTTACTTTTTTTCCATTAACTTTAACATGACCATGATTAATAAGCTGCCTTGATGAAAAAATAGTGTTTGATAACTTTGATCTATAAATTACAGCATCCAATCTTCTCTCTAATAATCCAATTAAATTTTCAGCTGTATCGCCTTTTTTCATGATTGCTTTTTTGTAAACATTTCTAAACTGTCTCTCATTCATGTTTCCATAATAAGACTTCAATTTCTGTTTTGCTTGAAGTTGAATTCCGTAGTCTGAAGGTTTGCCAGCTTTTGTTTGTCCATGCTGTCCTGGAGGATAGGCTCTTGTATTAAAAGGACTTTTGGGCCTCCCCCATAAATTTACTTTTAATCTTCTATCTACTTTATGTTTAGAGTTTAATCTTTTTGTCATTAGTATGAGGTCTTATAAGCCTAAGTTATGTTTTGTCAATCAACCTTTTCCTTACTTAAACCAGCAAATACACTCGATAAAATACGAGTTTCTTTTTCTGAAAGATTGAGTTTATAGAAAATACTTCTTAGATTTTCCATCATGATTGGTTTTTTTTCAGGTGGGTGAAAAAAATTCTTATTTTCTAAATTATTAATGCACAAATTTAACATTCTTTGAATGTCATTCTTATTTGCACTTTTAATTTTTTTTGACTTTTCAAAGGAAAACTTTTTATTTGAAATTAGTCCACTTACTATTTGAGCTACTATAATTAGACTATGAGACAAATTTAAAGATCTAAAATTCCTATTACTTGGAATTTGTAAAGTATAATCAGCATAACTAACTTCATTATTTGATAATCCAGATGCTTCTGATCCAAAAAGAAAACCAACCTTTTTTTTGTAATTAATCTTATTTAGATCAGTTATTGATATATGTTTAATATTTTTATTTCTAAATCTTGCAGATGTTGCAACTAATATATCCAAATTACTTAATGATGTTTCTAAATTTTCATATACTTTTGCTTTTTTAACAATATCCTTTGCCCCTACAGATGTTGCAATAATTTTATCATTTGGAAATGAGGGTTTTGGATTAACAATTGATAGATTATTAAAATTAAAGTTTTTTAAAGCTCTAGCACAGGCTCCTATATTTTCTGATAGTTGAGGTTTGTGTAAAATAAAAGTTATATTTCTTAATGACATCAAGTACTAGCAGGAGCATTATCCTTGAAAAGCTTATAATCCAAACTATCAACTAAAGCTTTAAAAGATGCATCAATAATATTTGGAGAAACTCCTATTGTGAACCAATTACCATGTTTTGAGTCTGCGCTTTCTATAGAAACTCTAGTAACGGCTCCAGTTCCTGTATTTAAAATTCTAACTTTGTAATCAACAAGCTTTAAATCTTTTAAATATTCTGAATATTTTTCAAGTTTATTTACATTTTTTCTTATAGCATTATCTAATGCATTAACGGGTCCATTGCCCTCGCCTTCACATAGTATTTCATGACCATCTACTTCAAGTTTTGCTTTTGCAAATGATACAACTTCACCAGTTGAATCTTTCTTAACAGAAACATCATACTCATTAATTGAAATATATCTTGGTATTTCCCCCATCAATCTTCTAGCCAATAGTTCAAAAGATGCATCGGCACCATCGTAACTATATCCTATGAACTCTCTATCCTTTACTTCATGAAGAAGTTTTTTAATTTTTGGATCGTCTTTTTTAATATTAATGCCAATTGCATTTAATCTAGACATTATATTAGATTGTCCGGATTGATCAGAAACAACAATATTCCTAGTATTGCCTACTTCATCAGGATTAATATGTTCGTAAGTTTTTGGATCTTTTTGGACAGCTGATACATGCATTCCACCTTTGTGTGAAAATGCAGAAGCACCTACATAAGGTAAATGTTTGTTTGGTTTTCTATTAAGTATTTCATCTAATAATCTTGAGCATTGTGTTAAATTTTTAATATTTTCAGGCTTAATATTAATTTCATATTTGTCTGAAAAATCTTTTTTTAAATAAAAAGTTGGGATCAAAGACATTAAATTTGCATTACCACATCTTTCTCCAAGTCCATTTATTGTACCCTGAACTTGTCTAACTCCTGCCTGCACAGCTACTAGACTATTAGCAACTGCATTTTCTGTATCGTTATGGGCATGAATTCCAAGGTTTTTACCTGGTATATACTTTGTTACTTCTTCAACAATTTTAGAAATTTCATGAGGCAATGTACCTCCATTAGTATCACATAATACAATCCATCTTGCACCATTATCAAATGCTGCTTTTAAACATGATATTGCGTATTCAGGATTTGATTTATAACCATCAAAAAAATGTTCAGCATCAAACATAAATTCTTTACCTGAATTAACTATATGTTTTGCGCTCTCACTTATATTTTCTAAATTTTGATCATTTGAAATACCTAAGGCAACATCAACATGAAAATCCCAACTTTTACCAAATAAACAAATTGATGAACTCTTTGAATTAATCAAAGATGATAACATCGGGTCGTTTTTTGCGCTATGCTCAGATTTTTTAGTCATACCAAAAGCTGTAAGATTTGCATTTTTAAAGTTTTGATCTTTATTAAAAAATTCTGTATCTGTTGGATTTGCTCCTGGCCAACCACCCTCTATATAATCAACTCCTAGGTTATCTAAAGATATAGCGATTTTTTCTTTTTCATTTAATGAAAAGTCAACGCCTTGAGTTTGTGCCCCATCCCTAAGCGTAGTATCAAATATAAAGATTTTTTCTTTGCTCATTTTAATTTCCACGAGGTTGTACCATCTTTATCTTCAATTAAAATACCCTTATCTAAAAGATCTTTTCTAATTTTGTCAGCTAATTCATAATTTTTTTCATCTCTTGCTTTATTTCTCTCAACTATTTTTGAGTTAATTTCATCCTCTGATATAGAAATTGTATTTTTTTTTGTTTGAAGCCACTCTTCAGAATTATCAGTTAATAGACCTATAAAGTTGCAGGCTTTTACAAAAGTTGCTTTATCCTCGTTCGTTCCGGTTGAAGCTTTACTATATAAAGAATGTAAATTAGCAATATAGCCTGGAGTGTTTAAATCGTCATATAAAGGATCTAATAATTCATCTGGTAATTTTGTACTTTTATAAACATCAGAATAGGCTGAATACCATTTGCTTAAAGTCTTTTCACACTCTGTTATTAGTTTTTCATTCCAATCTAATCCTTGTCTATAGTGAGCACTAATTAATGCCAATCTTAAAACTTGACCATTATATTTATTTTTAAAATCTTTTATTTTTAATATGTTTCCTTGAGATTTTGCCATTTTTTCATTTGAAAGAGTTATAAATCCATTATGAACCCAATAATTTGCAAACGAATTTGTTTCATTTGCACATCTTGATTGAGCAATCTCATTTTCATGATGAGGAAAAATTAAGTCTCTACCACCACCATGAATATCAAATTCTTCCCCTAAATATCTTTTTGACATAACCGAACATTCTAAATGCCAACCAGGTCTACCTTTGCCCCAAGGAGAGTCCCATGAAGGCTCTTTGTCTGTTGATGGTTTCCATAATACAAAATCTTCAGGATTTTTTTTTATTTCTGAAACCTCTACTCGTGAACCAGCTATTAATTCATCTAATTTTTTATTAGATAGTTTTCCATAATCACTAAATTTTTTAACTTCAAAATAAACATGCCTATCCTTTGGATATGCAAACCCTTTTTTCTCTAGTTCAGTGATCATTTCAATCATTTGTTTTATATTTTCTGTTGCCTTTGGTTCACTGTTTGGTGTTTCACATTTTAAGTACTTACAATCTTCATGAAAGTTTTCAGTAATTTTTGAAGTTAAATCTTTTATAGAAATATTTTGGTCATTGGATGCTTTAATTATTTTGTCATCAATATCTGTTATATTCCTGATATAATTTACATGTGATGATCCATATTTATTTTTTAGAATTTTATAAAGAATATCAAAAACAACTAATGGTCTAGCATTACCAATATGTGGATCATCATAAACAGTAGGACCACAAACATACATCCCTATGGATTTGTCATTTTTGGGTGTAAATTTTTCTTTCTTACCACCAAGACTATTAGTTAAAAATATATCTTTAGCCATACAACTAGGAATATACTTAAATTTTAGATTTGTGAATCTATTTGATTAATTAGGAATTTTGCATACTGGAATAGGTTCCATTTTATGCAAATTTGCACTTCGAATTGAATTATATTTATCTCGATTTACAGAATTTTCATTATCCATCGCTTCTTCTAATTCTTTATATGACAAACCAAGCTGTCCCTCATCAGTACGACCATCATCCCATAAACCATCTGTAGGAGGAGCATCAATAATCTCTTTTAAAATTCCAAGTTCTTTACCAAGTTCCCATACCTCAGTTTTATTACAATCTGCTATTGGAGAAATATCTACTCCACCATCACCATATTTTGTATAAAAACCAACTCCAAAATCTTCTACTTTATTTCCTGTTCCAACGACTATTCCATTATTTGCGGCAGCTACTTGATAAAGCGTTGTCATTCTTAATCTTGCTCTAGAGTTTGCCATCCCGTGTTCACTACCAAAATTGTTTAGTGTTCCTTCAAATGTTTTGAATAAACTATCTAATTCTAATGTGTGTCCCTCTACATTGCTAAAATTCTTCTTTAACCATTCTTGATGCGCCAAACTTAGATCATGTTGTGCAGATTTTTGTTTAATAGGCATTGATAAAACAATTGTTTTTAAACCAGTCATTGCACTTAATGTACTTGAGACAGAAGAGTCTATTCCACCAGAAATACCAATCACTAAAGATTGAGCTTTTTTTGGCATAGAATTCACATAATCTGAAATCCAGTTTTTAATATGATTCACTTTATCTTTAGGTGTCATAATTTAAATATAAGAAAAAAAATTTATTTTTAAACTGTTAAGATGCCGCTTTAATTGCAGATTTAGAATACAAACTATTCTTTTTTATCTCATCTGAAATTAAAAACGCTAATTCTATAGCTTGATCAGAGTTCAATCTTGGATCGCAGTGCGTATGATATCTGCTTGATAAATCTGCGTCTGATATTTTTTTTGCTCCGCCAGTACACTCTGTCACATCTTGTCCTGTCATTTCAACATGAAGACCTCCTGCATAGGAACCTTCTGCTTGATGAACTGCAAATACATTTTTAACTTCGCTTACAACATCATTAAACGGTCTAGTTTTAAAACCAGTAGTTGATTTAATTGTATTACCATGCATTGGATCACATGACCAAACAACATTTAATCCTTCTTTTTTAATACCTCTAATTAATTTTGGTAAGAATTTTTCAACGTTTTGATGACCAAATCTTGAAATTAGAGTAATTTTTCCTTTTTCATTTTTTGGATTTATAACTTCACATATTTTTGCAATCTCATCAGGTTTTGATGTAGGACCACACTTGATGCCAATTGGATTTTCTA
Source organism: uncultured Pelagibacteraceae bacterium (assembly GCA_902572225.1). Taxonomy (GTDB): domain Bacteria; phylum Pseudomonadota; class Alphaproteobacteria; order Pelagibacterales; family Pelagibacteraceae; genus Pelagibacter. Next base: position 37,837 of record CACGFJ010000002.1, read on the forward strand.
TTCCTTTACAAAATTCAACATGTCCTCCATCTAATTGTCTTGTTCTATCTCCTATCCAAACAAAGTGTGCTGAAGTATCGTGGTATTCACCTGTGGTTGAGTCTACTCTTGTCATGCTTTCCTCAAAAGGTAAGTGTAAAGCTTCATGAGAAGTCCAAAAGTTAACTGTGTATAATCTATTATTAAAATCAGATGTAATTCCGCAAGCATCCATAAACGCTAATGCATCTGCTATTTTATCTTCTAACTCTTTAAACTTCTTAGCTTGAGGACTTTTCTTAATATAATCTAAATTCCATAAATGAACCTTGTTTAGGTCAGCAAAACCACCTTTTGAAAATGCTCTTAAAAGGTTTAAAGTTGATGCAGATTGAGAATATGCCTTAAACATTCTTTTTGGATCAGGTCTTCTAGCTTTTTCAGTAAAATCTATTGCATTTATATTGTCTCCCAAATAACTTGGTAATTCCTTATCACCTTGTTTTTCGGTTGGTGCACTTCTTGGTTTTGAAAATTGTCCAGCAATTCTTCCAAGTTTTACAATTGGTAAAGATGCTGAATATGTCATTACTAATGCCATTTGAAGAATAACCTTAAATGTATCTCTTATATTATCAGGATGGAATTCTGCAAAACTTTCTGCACAATCACCACCTTGTAATAGAAATGCTTTTCCATCATTGACCATTGCCAACTGATCTTTCAAATGTCTTGTTTCTCCTGCAAAAACTAGTGGAGGAAAGGTTTTCAATTTATTTAAAACCATCTCTAATTCCTTTTCATCTTCATAATGAGGAATATGTTTGACGGGGTATTTTCTCCAACTATTTATTTTCCAATTTTTCATTTCAACTCAGAATTGTTTTAACAGACTTTATTATTTATTCAACAGTGACAGATTTAGCTAAGTTTCTTGGTTTATCTATATCGTATCCTTTATCTAATGCAGAGTAATAAGCTAACTTTTGCAAAGGTATAGTGGTCAAAAAAGGAATGAGTTCATCTGATATATGCTCAACTTCTATTTGCTCCCAAATATTTTCTGAATAAATCTCATCAGTACTTTTATTTGTTATTAGTAAAACTTTTGCGCCTCTAGATATAACTTCTTGCATATTTGAAATTGTTTTTTTGTAATGCTCATCTCTTGGAGCAATTACCACTACAGGCATACCTTCTTCTATTAGTGCAAGAGGTCCATGTTTCATTTCACCTGCTGGATAACCTTCGGCATGAACATAAGCAAGCTCTTTTAGTTTTAAAGCGCCTTCAAGTGCAATTGGATATGAATAACCTCTCCCCAAAAACATTGATCCTTTAGAATTAGCAAAATCTTTTCCAAGTGTTTGAATTTTATCCTCAATATTTAGTGTATTTTTTGCTGATTTAGATAAAGATAACAAATCTTTTATCTTCTTTTGATAATCCTTTTTATTAATTGATTTTTGCTCATAAGAAAGTTTAGTACACAATAAATAAAGAACTAACATTTGTCCTAAAAAAGCCTTTGTAGAAGCAACTCCAACTTCTGGACCACAATGAATTGGCAAAACTAGATCTGCGTCTCTTGCAATTGAACTTTCAACAACATTTATGACAGCACATGTTTTGACATTATTTTTTTTGCACAAATCTAACGCAGCAAATGTATCTGCAGTTTCTCCTGATTGAGAAACAAACACATAAAGACAATCTTTTTTAAATTTAATTTTTCGATATCTAAACTCAGATGCTATATCAACACTAGCATCTAAACTTGTATTTTGTTCAAACCAATACTTAGCAATAAGGCATGAGTGATAGGCTGTTCCACATCCAATTAAAACTACCGATGAAATTTCACTTATTTTCCATGGAAAATTGTAGATATTTATATCCTTATTATGTTTGTCTATGTACTCATTAATACAATTTTTTAAAGTGATTGGCTGCTCGTCTATTTCTTTGGCCATATAATATTTGTAATCTCCTTTTTCATAATTTTGATCATCTTTAGAAAGATTTAAAATTTTTTTGTTTACTTTAGTTCCATCAGCATCAAAAAATTCAACTTGATCTTTTTTTAATATGCAAAATTCTCCATCATTTAAATATGAAATTTTATTAGTCATTGACTTTAATGCATAAGAATCTGAACCAAGGTAGTGTTCGTTAGGACCATAACCAACTGCAAGAGGGGATCCTCTTCTTGCCCCAACTATTAAGTCTGGTTGGTCTTTGAATATTATTCCTAGTGCAAAACTACCGTGTAATTTTTTTAAAACTTTTATAATTGTATTTTTAAGGTTATTTTTTTTTAAATAATCAGTTACTAAATGAACTATTACTTCTGTATCTGTTTGAGATTTAAACTTATAACCTTTATTTTCTAATACCTTTTTTAGAATAGTTGAATTCTCAATTATACCATTGTGAACTACGGATACATCTTCTGATGAATGAGGATGTGCATTAATTGAACTAGGTTTTCCATGTGTGGCCCATCTAACGTGTCCGATACCAATAGAGCCAGATATTTTAGTTTGTATAATGTTTTTCTCTAAGGCGTCTACTCTACCCTCACATTTGACCTCATTTATGTTTCCATTTGAAAGTGTTGCTAAACCTGCAGAGTCGTAGCCTCTATACTCAAGTTTTTTTAATGAACTTATAATTCTGGGAATGACCTCTTTAGAGCTTGTAATTCCAACTATTCCACACATTGCTTATTATTTCCTTTTATAATTTTTCTTTTCTTTTTGATTTGATCTGGTTAATGCTAAAGACCCTTTGCTAACATTTTTAGTAATTACTGAACCTGCTCCTATAACACTTTTTTCATTTAAAGTAACTGGTGCTACTAAAGATGTATTTGAACCTACAAATACTTTATCCTTAATATATGTTTTACTTTTTTTTCTTCCATCATAATTACAAGTTATTGTTCCAGCTCCAATATTAACATTTTTTCCCAGTTGAGCATCACCAATGTATGATAAATGATTAACTTTAGAATTTTTATTTATTGTAGTTTTTTTTACCTCGACAAAATTTCCAATTTTTGATCCAGATTTTATTTTTGTTCCAGGTCTTAAACGAGCATATGGACCAACACTCACGTTACTTTCTATTTTAACACCCTCAAGATGAGAGAAAGACAGAATTTTAACGTTGTTTCCTATTTGAACTTTATCAGCAAAGACAACATAAGGTTCTATCTCTACATTCTTTCCAATTTTAGTATCTTTAGAAAAAAAAACTGTCTCAGGCCCCTTCATTTTGACACCTTTTTTTAAAAATTTATCTCTAAGTTTATTTTGTAAATTTTGACTATTCATTAGATAGTTGTATATAACTGGGTATTAAATTAATTAACTCACAATTTATTTCTTATTAATACTTTTTAAATGACACAAAAATTCACAGTTGTTTTTGATTTAGATGGCACGTTAGTAGACACAGCACCTGATCTAATGCTTGCTCATAACCATGTTATGAAGAAATTTGGATACCCCACAAAATCTCTTGATGAACTTAAAAATACTGTTGGTCAAGGAGCTGGGGCAATGATTGGTAGATCTATATGGAGCCAGGCCAAAAAAGAATTAACTTCGATTAATGAGAAAATTAAAAATGAAATGACAGATGAATTTATTTCTTATTATGGAAAAAATATTTTAAATGAAAGTACTCTGATGCCTGGTGTAAAAGATTTTTTAAATTGGTGTAAAAAAGAAAATATATCAATGGCTGTATGTACGAATAAAACGGAACATCTTGCAGTAGATCTTTTAAAAAAAATTGGGATATATGATTACTTTGAGTATGTTGCGGGTTATAATACTTTTGATTATTGTAAACCTGATCCGAGACATATAACAACAATAATAGAAATTTTAGATGGTAGTAAAAATAAATCAATTATGATTGGTGATAGTGAGTCGGATGCAAATGCAGCTAAAGCGGCGGATATTCCAATGATTTTATTAGAAGATGGATATACTGAAAAAAATATTGATGAAATTTATCATAATCACTTAATAAAAGACTTTGTAGGTATTGAAAAAATTGTATCTCAATATCTTTAATATTGATTAATTTATTTTAACTATTAAAACAAAATCACAAATTAGGAGTTATTTTGTTATTGCATACAATTAAAGTATATCCGTCAAAAATAAATCTTCCAAAGAAGAAACAGCTTGCTTGGAAAATAGCAGAGATGGCAAGTGATAATGCTAAATTAAATAAAAATTCAGTAGAAATGGTTATTAATAGAATTATTGATAACGCTTCTGTTGCTATAGCTTCCTTAAATAGAAGACCTGTAATATCTGCAAGAGAAATGGCAAAAAAACATGTTAGAAAAAATGGAGCTAATCTTTTTGGCATAAATTCAAAACTTAAATTTGATTGTGAATGGGCTGCGTGGGCAAATGGAACTGCTGTTAGAGAATTAGATTTTCATGATACATTTCTAGCAGCTGATTACAGTCATCCTGGTGATAATATTCCTGCTCTTTTAGCAGTGGCACAACAATTAAAAAAAAATGGAAATGATTTATTAAGAGGAATTATAACTGCTTATGAAGTGCAAGTTAATCTTGTAAAAGCTATTTGTCTTCATAAACACAAAGTTGATCATATCGCTCACTTGGGACCAAGTGTTGCTGCTGGTATTGGATCTATGTTAAAATTAAATACAGAAACTATTTATCAAGCTGTTCAACAAGCATTACATGTGAGTGTTTCAACAAGACAATCAAGAAAAGGCGAGATTTCAAGTTGGAAGGCGTATGCTCCAGCTCATGCAGGAAAATTAGCAATTGAAGCTGTAGATAGAACGATGAGAGGTGAAGGGGCTCCGAGTCCTATTTATGAAGGTGAGGATAGTGTAATTGCAAGGATATTAGATGGAAAAAATGCTAAATATTTTGTTCCTTTGCCTAAAAAAAACGAAGAAAAGAAAGCCATTCTCGAAACATATACAAAAGAATATTCTGCAGAATATCAAGCTCAAGCATTAATTGATATTGCAAAAGCACTTAATAAAAAAATTGATAATTTAAATACAATTAAAAAAATAGATATATATACAAGTCATCATACGCATTATGTAATAGGGACAGGAGCTAATGATCCGCAAAAAATGGATCCGAATGCTAGTAGAGAAACTTTAGATCACTCAATAATGTATATTTTTGCAGTAGCTTTAGAAGATGCAAATTGGCATCATGTAAAGTCTTATACAAAAAAGAGAGCTAATAAAAAAAGCACAATTAAAATATGGAGATCAATTAAAACTCATGAGGATAAAAAATGGACAAAGAAATACCATGATCCTGATCCAAAAAAGAAATCTTTTGGTGCAAAGGTTATAGTAACATTAAATAATGGGAAAAAAATTATTCAGGAATTAGAAAGAGCAGATGCTCATCCTTACGGTAAAAGACCTTTTGAAAGAAAAGATTATATAAATAAATTTAAAATTTTAACAGAAAATATTATTTCTAAAAAAGAAAGTGATAGATTTTTAAAAGATGTTCAAAATTTAAAAAAATTAAAAAATAATCAGCTTACAAAACTAAATATTGAAGTAAGCAGAAGATACTTAAAATCGAATAATAAAAAAGGAATATTCTAGTGCACTTTGTTGAAAAAAAACCTGAAGAGAAAAGAATTGATTTAGATAAAAAACTAAAATCAAATAAAATTTTAAGAATACCAGGTGCATATAATCCATTAACAGCAAAAGTTATTGAAGAAATTGGATACGACGGAGTTTATGTATCAGGAGGTGTTATGTCTAATGATTTGGGATATCCTGATATAGGATTAACAACTCTTAATGATGTAAGTAACAGATCAAAGCAAATTGCACGGGTTACAAATCTTCCAACAGTTGTTGATGTCGATACAGGTTTTAAATCTTGTAAAAAAACTGTTCAAACATTTGAAAATTTTGGTATTTCGGCAATTCATTTAGAAGATCAGATAGAACAGAAAAGATGTGGTCATCTAGACAATAAAGAATTGATATCAAAAGAGGATATGACAAAAAAAATCAAAGAATGTGTAGAAGCAAGATCAGACAAAAATTTTAAAATCATCGCACGATCTGATGCTAAAAGCGTAGAGGGTATTGATAAAATGATTGAACGTTGCAAATCTTACATTGATGCTGGTGCAGAAATTGTTTTTCCAGAAGCATTAAAAGATGAAGCTGAGTTTGAAAAAGTTAGAAAATCCCTGGATTGTTATCTTTTAGCAAATATGACCGAGTTTGGTAAATCGAAGCTGCTGGATTTTAAACAATTAGAAGAGCTTGGTTACAATATTGTAATTTATCCAGTTACTACACAAAGACTAGCGATGAAAAGTGTTGAGGATGGTCTACGTGCCATTTTTGCGGATGGACATCAAAATAATATTATAGATAAGATGCAAACCAGAAAAAGATTATATGATCTAGTTGAGTATGAAAAATACAACTCTTTAGACGAAAAGATATATAATTTTAGTACTGAGGGACATGAATAATGAGTGAAGAAGTAAAAAAAGGTTTATTAGGAATTGTTGTTGATGAAACAGAAGTTTCTAAAGTTATGCCTGAGATTAATTCATTAACTTATAGGGGTTATGCTGTTCAAGATCTGTGTGAATTTTGCAGATTTGAAGAAGCTGCATATCTTATTTTAAAGGGTGATTTACCAAACAGTATAGAGCTAAGACAATTTGAAAAAATTGAAAGAGGACATAGAGATTTATCAAAAAATCTTTACGAAATAATCAAACATATGCCAAAAAAGTCTCATCCTATGGATGTTGCTCGAACAGCGGTTAGTGTAATGGGATTAGAGGATAAAGAAACTACAGATAATTCTCAAGAAGCAAATACAAGAAAAGCTTTAAGAATTTTAGCTAAAACTCCAACCGCTTTAGCAGCTTTTTATAGAATACGAAAAGGTAAGAAGATTATTAAACCTAAAAAAGAATTAACTTTTGCAGAAAACTTCTTCTATATGTGTTTTGGAAAGGTTCCTCAAAAAGAAATTGTAAAAGCGTTTGATGTATCTTTAATTTTATACGCAGAACACAGTTTTAATGTTTCAACTTTTACTGCTAGAACAATAACAAGTAGTTTATCTGATATTCATGGCGCAATAACAGGTGCCATTGCAAGTTTAAAAGGACCTTTGCATGGAGGCGCTAATGAAGAGGTTATGCATATGATGAATAAAATCAAAAAACCTGAGAATGCCTTAAAATGGATCAATAATGCCTTAAAGAAAAAAGAGGTTGTGATGGGTTTTGGGCACAGAGTTTATAAAAGTGGTGACTCTAGAGTTCCTACCATGAAAGAGTATTTCAAAAAAGTTGCTAAAATTAAAAAAGATAAAAAGTTTTTAAAGATTTACGATATTGTTGAAAAAGTAATGATCAGTAAAAAGAATATTCATCCAAACGTAGATTACCCAACAGGACCAACATATCATTTAATGGGTTTTGATACTGATTTCTTTACACCAATATTTGTAATTTCAAGGATTACTGGTTGGTCAGCCCATATAATGGAACAACATTCATCAAATAAATTAATTAGACCATTGGCTAAATACAAAGGAAGTAAATACAGAAAAGTAATGCTTCTAAATCAAAGGTAATATTATTTAATTTGCTTTTCTTTATATAAAGAGACACCTTTTTCAATTTTATTTTTGTAAGACCTTTTAAAGCTCTCTAATTGCCAACCTGAAAGTCTGTTTTCTATTTCTTTTAGATTTTTATTTTTCCAATTATCAGTTGTTTTAGGGTCTTTCCAGATTTTCTTTTCTTCATCAGATCTACCACATCCGTAACATAGACCTGATACTGGATCAGTCTTACAAATACTTATACAGGGACTTACTATCACTCAATCCTAGGAGAAAGCGTCTATCCAGTTGCCTTGTGTAGATGCTTTTGAATATTCAGTGGCTCTACCTTCAAAGAAGTTCATGTGCTCTACAGCATTTAACATTGTGTCTAACCATGTTAATGGATTCTTCTGAACATCATATATTGGCTCAAGACCTAACTGAGTTAATCTTCTATTACCAATGAACCTTATATAATCTTTAACTTCTTGAGCAGTTAAACCTTGCATTGGACCCATTTCAAAAGCCAGATCAATAAATGCATCTTCATGTTCAATTATAGTTCTGCAAGCTTCATAAAGTTCTTTTTTAAGTTTCGGAGTCCAAATCTCAGGGTTTTCTTTAATGAACTCTTTAAAAATTCTAATCATAGAATTACAATGAAGAGTTTCATCTCTTACTGACCAAGTAACTATCTGACCCATTCCTTTAAGTTTGTTGTGTCTTGGAAAATTTAATAAAATTGCAAAACTTGCAAACAACTGAAGACCTTCTGTAAAGGCACTAAATACCGCAACAGTTTTTGCGATATCCTCTTTTGAGTTTACATTAAAGTTTTGCATGTAATCATATTTATCTTTCATCTCTTTGTATTTCATGAAAGCAGAATATTCAGATTCTGGCATTCCAATTGTATCTAATAGATGTGAATAAGCTGCTACATGAACTGTTTCCATAGACGCAAATGCAGTCATCATCATTAAAACTTCTGTAGGCTTAAATACAGTTGTGTAATGTCTTAAATAACAGTTATTAACTTCAACATCTGCTTGAGTAAAAAATCTAAAGATCTGAGTTAATAAATTTTTTTCTGACTCTGAAAGATTTTTTTGCCAATCTCTGACGTCATCACCAAGTGGAACTTCCTCTGGTAACCAATGAATTCTCTGTTGAGTTAACCAAGCATCATAACACCATGGGTATCTGAATGGTTTATAAACTGGGTTCTCAACTAATAGACCCATTTTTTTCGGTTCTATAATTTTTTGTTTTGTATCTTTTAGGCTTTCTACTGACATGATAAACACTCCTCATATTCTGGTTGTTGATTTTCTTGTTTTTTTGATTTGTAAACGTTTGCAGTTACATCTGTAGAATTTGCATCGTTCACGTTTTCCGCTCTTTGTATTGATTTAGATCTGCAGTAATAAAGGCTCTTCAATCCTTTTTTCCAAGCTTGGAAATGGATTTGATGTAAGTCCCTTTTATGAATATCTGCGGGTATAAATATATTTATTGATTGTGCTTGTGAAATATGAGGTGTTCTATCTGCACCTAATTCCACAATCCATTTCTGGTCTAATTCAAAAGCCGTTTTAAATACGTCTTTTTCTTGTTGGGTTAAAAAATCAAGATGAGAAACTGAGCCTTGATTAGTTGTTATACTTGACCATGTTTCATCATCATTTTTACCGTGTTTCTCTAATAATTTACTTAGATATTTATTTCTAACGTTAAATGATCCAGACAAAGTTTTATGTGTATAACTATTTGCTGCAATTGGCTCTACACCTGGAGATGTTCCACCACAAATAATTGAAATTGAAGCAGTAGGAGCTATTGCAGTTTTATTTGAAAATCTTTCATTAATACCATAATCAGCAGCATCTGGACATGCACCTCTTTCATCAGCCAAATCTTTTGAAGCTTGATCAACTTGTTTTTGGATGCTTTCAAATATTTTTTTATTCCAAACTTTACTCATCACTGATTCAAAAGGAATCATTTTTTGTTGGAAGAATGAATGAAGTCCCATAACGCCTAGACCAACACTTCTTTCTTTTAATGCTGAATAAACTGCATCACTAAATGACTCGGGTGCTTTTTCAGTAAAATCGGTTAATACATTATCTAAAAATCTCATTACGTCTGGAACAAAGTTTTCATCGTCTTTCCATTCATCATAAGTTTCTAAATTTAAAGATGATAAACAACATACTGCTGTTCTATCTCTACCCTCTTTATCAATTCCTGTTGGTAAAGTTATTTCGCTACACAAGTTGGATGTCTTAACAGTCAAACCAGCAAGCTTATGATGTTGAGGTATCATTCTATTAACTGTATCAATGAAAACAATATAAGGTTCTCCAGTTTCAATTCTTGCAGTTAATAATCTAATCCATAAATTTCTTGCAGAAACGGTTGCTTGTACTGATTGATCTTTTGGACTTTTCAGTGCCCATTGTTCGTCCAACTCAACAGCTCTCATGAATGCATCTGAAACTAATACACCATGGTGTAAATTTAATGATCTTCTGTTTGGATCACCACCTGTTGGTCTTCTCATTTCAATAAATTCCTCTATCTCTGGATGATCAATTGGAAGATAACAAGCTGCAGATCCTCTTCTTAAAGAGCCTTGACTGATCGCCATTGTCAAAGAGTCCATAACTTTGATGAAAGGAATAATGCCTGAAGTTTTTCCAACTCTTCCAATTTTTTCTCCAATGGATCTTAGGTTGCCCCAATAACTTCCAATACCTCCCCCTTTAGCAGCCAACCAAACATTTTCACTCCATAGATCTAATATTCCAGTTAAGCTATCCCCCGCTTCATTTAAGAAACAGGAAATTGGTAAACCTCTTTTTGTTCCACCATTTGATAAAACTGGTGTTGCTGGCATAAACCATAAATTACTAATGTAGTTATAAAGTCTTTGCGCGTGTAAGTTGTCATCTGCATAATGACTCGCAACTCTTGCAAATAAATCTTGGAAAGACTCGTTTTCTCCAAGGTATCTGTCGCTTAGTGTTGCTCTTCCAAAATCTGTTAAATTATTATCTCTAGATCTATCTATTTTAATAGTTATCCCTTTAGAATTTTGAAACAACTCAGTGTTGTTATTTAGTGAAAATAAGTCTGGTCTTTTGTCATTATTGCTGATTTTTTCCGCTGGTTTATAATCAGAGACAGCCTTCCTGATTGCCTGAGACAATATTTTGTTCATTAAACTCCCTTTTTATCTTTATACTAAAAAATCTAGTAAATAACTAGATATAGTGTGTAGATTTACCTGATATACTATATAAATTATAAATCAATAGAACATTTATAGAACTTATTAAATATTTATCAATAAAAATTTTAAAAAAATGTACATATATCCACATGAATAATTCGGGAAAAATTGATCCCTACGGCTTTCGGGAATATGACGCACGATGGGTATACGAAAAAGACATAGATGACGATGGAATCGTTCAACTTGGCAAAGGTCTTGGAACTCAAATAATTAATCATACAAAGAAAAACAATCCAAGAATTATCGTTGGCCAAGATTACAGGTCTTACAGTGAACATATCAAAGAAAAATTAAAAGAGGGTTTAGTTTCAACTGGGTGCAAAATCGAAGATATAGGATTATCTTTATCCCCAATGGTTTACTTCGCTCAATTTAATTTAAATTCAGATGCAATAGCTATGGTTACAGCTAGTCATAATGAAAATGGTTGGACAGGTGTAAAAATGGGTATCAAAAAAGGACTTACTCATGCACCGGAAGAAATGAAAGAACTAAAAGATATTACTCTCAATCAAAAATTTATTAATGGAGAGGGAAATGTAAAAAAAATTGACGATTTTCAGAATGTTTATAAAAATGATTTGATAACAAAAAACCCATTAAATAAAAAAATTAAAGCTGTAATTGCTTGTGGCAATGGAACAGCAGGAATATTTGCACCAGAAATTTTAAGAAGTATTGGGTGCGAGGTAATTGAACTTGATTGTGAACTTGATTGGACTTTTCCAAAATACAACCCAAATCCTGAAGACTTAGAAATGTTAAATGCAATTTCAAAAGCAGTTAAAGAAAATAATGCTGATATTGGATTTGGTTTTGATGGAGATGGAGATAGAGTTGGGGTTATAGATGATAAGGGTAATGAAATCTTTTCTGATAAAATTGGACTTTTAATTGCTAGAAATCTGTCAAAAGATCATAAAAATAGTAAATTTATAGTTGATGTAAAATCGACAGGACTTTATTCAAATGACAAAATATTAAAAGAAAATAAATGTGAAACAATTTATTGGAAAACTGGTCATTCCCATATCAAAAGAAAGGTAAATACCGATAACGCTTTAGCAGGATTTGAAAAAAGTGGTCATTTCTTTTTTAATAAACCTTTAGGATTTGGCTATGATGATGGAATTAATTCAGCAATACAGGTCTGTAAGTTACTGGATAAAAATAACAAAAAAATGAGTGAAATACTTGATGAATTACCAACTACTTATCAAAGCCCAACTATGGCTCCTTATTGTAAAGATAGTGAAAAATATGATGTAGTTGAGAATTTAGTTAAAGAAATAACAAATATTAAAGAAAATAAAACTAAAGTAGATGATCAAGAAATTAGAGAAATATTAACTGTTAATGGAGTAAGATTTTCTTTTGATGATGGATCTTGGGGATTAATAAGAGCATCTTCTAATAAACCCTCTTTAGTTGTAGTTACTGAGAGTCCAACCTCTGAAGATAGAAAAAAGAAGATTTTTGACTTTATTGATAATCTGCTTCAACAAACTGGTAAGGTTGGGGATTATGATCAAAAAATTTAAAATTCAACTATAAAGAGTTAAGAAAAAATTAGAGAATCGAATAATATGTAATTGAGGTGGCGGAGGGAGACTGAAACCACCTCGTCTCCTAGGTCACTAAAAATCTATATAGAAATAAAGTACCAATAACGTAAAGAAAAACACCAAATAATCTTTGTGTTTTAACTCTATCTAGATCTTGAACTGTTTTTGCTCCAATCCTTGCCATGAATGTGGTTATTGGAACAAAAATTATAAATGCAGGTATATTAATAAATCCAATACTGAGTGGAATATCGGCATTTAACATCAAGCCAGATGTAAAAAAACCAATTGATCCAAATAAAGCTATTATAAATCCAATGGCTGCAGAGCTTCCTATTGCTAAGTTAATAGGATAACCAAAGTATCTTAATATAGGAACATTCATCATAGCTCCTGTTATGCCCATAGGAGCAGATATTAATCCTGACAAGAATCCAAATATTATTCTTGGAAAAATATTAAATTTTTTCTTAATTTTTTTTTTCTTTTCACTTTGTAACAACAAGTAAGCTCCAAAAAAGTAAACAACAGCAGAAAAAAAGAATAACAATGTTTTAGTATTCATCAAAGCTGCCATCAATGTTCCAGAGAAAACTCCAATTATTACAAATGTTCCATAATTTTTAATAATATTAAAATCAACAGCATTATACTTTCTATGAGTTAATACTGAGGCTGTAGCAGTTAAAATTGTTATTGAGAAAGCTGTCCCTACAGATAAATGCATTAAATAATCTTTATCCACGTTAAATGCTTCAAATACAAAAAATAAAAATGGAACTGAAATTAATCCTCCACCGATACCAAAAAAACCTGCAAAAAAACCAACCGGAACAGCGGCTGCCATCATTAAAAAAATAAAATAGATATTATTAATCTCAAGAAGAGTATTATTCAATTTGCCCTGCCGATATACTTTGTGGATTAAACTTTACTTTATCCATTATGTGATCAATTTTCTTAACATCGGCATCTCTTACACACATATTCTCACTTAAATATCTTTTCCAAAAACTTGAACCAGTTTGGCCATGAAATAAACCAAGGGTATGTCTCATAATTTGATTTAATCTTGTACCCTTTTTTATCTCTTCTTTTACATACTCAATTAGTTTCTCAACAACTTCTTGCCTTGTCAAAACTTCACTATTGTTAAAAATTTTATTTTCAATATCCGCTAACATGTAAGGAGAATGGTAAATAGATCTTCCAATCATAACACCATCTACATTATCTAAATGTTCTTTAATTTGATGAGTGGAAGTTATGCCGCCATTTATTATTATTTCTAAATTTTGAAAATCTTTCTTTAATTTATTTACGTATTCATATTTCAAAGGTGGAATATTTAAATTTTGTTTAGGTGTAAATTTTCCTAGCACTGCCTTTCTTGCATGGATTATAAAAGTTTTAACACCTGTATCTTTCAAAATATTTATAAAATTGTATAAATTTTCATATTGATCAACATTGTCATATCCAATTCTAGTTTTGACTGTCACGGGAAGTGACGTTTTTGATATCATGGAACTTAAACAATCAGCTACAAGATTAGGTTCTTGAATTAAACAAGCCCCAAATCTATTTTTCTGAACTTTTTTACTTGGACAACCTAAATTTAAATTTATTTCATCATAACCAAATTCTTCACCTAAATATGCTGCATTTCCTAATAGTTTTGGAGAAGAACCACCAAGTTGCAGAGCAACAGGTTTTTCTCTCATATCAAATTCTAATAGTTTCTTTTTGTCTCCTCTATCAATAGCTTCTGAGACAATCATTTCAGTATAGAGAAGAACGTTTTTACTAATTAGTCTTAAGAAAAATCTTTCATGTTTGTCTGTGCAGTCCATCATAGGAGCAACAGAAACAGTTCTATTTAATCTAGACATATTTTTTAAGTTTGCTTGATAAATTAATTTTCTTTTCGTTTACATACTCTTGATGATTTTGCTCAATTTTCCCAAGTTCATATTTGTAATTAACCATAATTCCAAATGACCTTTTAAATCCTACATCAGAAACATTAGCATTAACCACAATATCATCAATTTCAGCTCCATTTTTTAAATGGAACCTGCATACATCATTAATAGGAAAACCTAGATCATTTTTTTGTAAAGCTAAGTAATTTAAAGCAAGTTTTGTTAGTAAATCTTTATTATCTATAAATTTTCTATCTCCAATTTTAAGATCTAATGATTTTAAAAACTCAACTTTTACAAAATTATCTTTTTGAACTATCTCACTTATTTTGTCATTTTCTGATGATTTTACCCAATCAGCAAAACCTTGCATTGGTGATAGGGTTCCAAAATTTTTTACATCAGGTAGTTCTTCCTGCAATTCGTATACAACTCTTTTGATTAAAAAATTACCCAATGTAACTCTTGAAAGCCCTTCTTGACAGTTGCTAATTGAATAAAAAGTAGCTGTATCATAATCTTCTTTTTTCCCATCATTGGGTCTTGTTAATTCTTGAATAGATTTAGCTAGTCCTTTGGTTAGCGCAATCTCAACAAAAATTATTGGCTCATCTTCTAATGCTGGATGAAAATAAGCAAAAAATCTTCTGTTTTCTCCTAATCTAATTTTCAATTCATTCATATCTTTCATTGAATGAACTTTTTCATATTTTAATAATTTTTCTAATATTGCAGCTTTTGTGTCCCAGGTTATTTTTCTTAATTTTAAAAATCCAGGATTGAACCAATTTTTAAAAATATCAATCAAATCGTAATCTAATTCTTTTAATTCAGGATTTTTTAATAAAAACATTTGTAGATCTTCTCTTAAAGAAACAATCTCAGCTGTTCCATTAGGAGCCATATTTAATCTTATAAACAATTCTTTTCTAATTCCTGATGTAATTCTTGATAAATTTAAAATTGATTTACTATTTTTATTTTCTGTATAATCTTTAATGGCATTGTCAATATTTGCTGTATCAGGTTTATATTTTTCATTTACCTGAAGTAAGAATTTTAATTTATCTTCATGAGATAAGTTATGATATCTAAAGAGAATATCCCTTGCTAATGTAATTCCAAATGCTGCTCCTTTAGATGATAATAGGTCATCACATAGCTCGATCAAATCCCTTTTTTTTGAGAATTTTTTTAAAGATTTTTTCTCTAAAATTTTTTGACCAGCATCAGCAATCGTCTCAAATATTCTTTTTATATTTAACATGGTGTTTTTTATATATTAAAAACCTAAACTTTTACCCATTATTTTGTCAGGTAGCCAAGTTACAATCTCAGGAAAAATGCATAAAATAAGTATAGCTAAAGCCATAATTATCATAAATGGTATAGATCCCTTTAAAATTTCTGATAAACTAACATCAGGTGTTATACCCTTTATTATATAAAGGTTTAATCCAACAGGTGGTGTAATAAGACCTATTTCCATATTAATTGTAAATACAATTGCAAACCAGTACGGATCAAATCCCAGTTGAGTTATAACTGGCAATAATATTGCTGAAGTCATAACAATTACAGCAACTGGGGGTAAAAAGAAACCTGCAATCAAAAGAAATATATTTATTAAAATAAATACTACCCATTTATTAGAGCTCATCTCTACCATACTTTGAGCTAATGATTGAGTTACGTAAAGTTGTGATAATGTAAATGCAAAAAGATAAGAAGCTGCGATGATAAACATTATCATTACGCTTTCTTTCATTGAAACTTTAATAATATTCCATATTTTTTTTGGTTGATAAATTTTGTAGACGACTGCAATCAAAACAAAAACTAAAAAGGCTCCAACCCCTGAAGCCTCTGATGGAGTAGCAACACCACCATATAAAACATATAAAACACCGGCAATGATTGCTAAGAAAGGAAGTATCCTTGGCAGAACTTCAATTTTTTCTTTAAAAGTTGGAGGAGTTCTATTCTTTAAAGCTTTAGCGGAGTCTTTATCTATAAAATAACTGTGTATAAGTGCCCAAATAGCAAACATGCCTGCAAGCATAAATCCAGGTATCAATCCGCTTAAAAATAATCTTCCAATAGATGTTCCAGTTGCAATTCCATAAACGATTAAAACAATGCTTGGAGGAATTAATACTCCTAAAGTTCCGCCAGCTGCTATGGTTCCTGTTGCAATTTGATCTGAGTATCCTCGTTTTCTCATTTCAGGAATTCCCATAGTACCGATTGCGGCACAGGTTGCAGGACTTGATCCACTTAGTGCAGCAAAGATTGAACAAGCTCCTATATTAGAAATAACCAAACCTCCAGGTACCCTCCATAGCCATCTGTCCAAGCCTGTATATAAATCTTTTCCTGCTGGAGAATTAGCAACTGCCATTCCCATTAAAATAAACATTGGTATCGAAAGCAGGACAAATGAATTTAATCCTGCATAGAAAGTTTCAGCAAAAACATCTAACATTTGAAAACCTTCGAAAGCAACTAAAAGAGCTATTGATACAAAGCTTAAACCAAAAGCAATTGGTATTCCGGAGAACAATACTATCAAAGTAAAAACAGCAACAATTATTGCAATTATTAATGGATCCATTAGTTAGTATCCTTTTCGTCTGTAAGCTTAATAATCTCTGCTATATATTGTAAAATCATTAATGCTGCACCTATCATCATTGAAGAATATGGTACCCATAAAGGAGGGTCCCAAACTGTTCCTGTTGAGTAATTTTTAGTAAACGCTTCCTCAACCATTAAAAAACCAAAATAAAATAAAATTAAAAAGAATAATAAACTGACTAATGAAGTGAAAATTTTAAGTCTTAAAATATTTTTTTTTGATAAAAAATCGTAAATCCACTCCATGCTAACATGGGCTTTTTCACTTAAAACATATGCACTTCCAATAAATGTTGAAGCAACTAGAAGCATTGTAACTAGCTCAGTTTGCCATGTTATTGCTCTTTGAAAAAAGTATCTTTCAAAAACTAATTCTACAATTACAAGAATTGATAACAGTAAAGCTAGAACAGCAAAAGCTCCGCAAGCTCTTGCAACGTAATCACAGAATTTTAAGTATTTTTCTTTCATAAAAAAACCCCTACTTATAGAGAATAAATAGGGGTTCTTTATATATTATTTTATTTAACTGCTAAAGCCATTTCCATTAGCTTATCGCCACCTGGAACTTTTTCAGCAAAAGCTTTGTGGGATGATTTTATTGCAATATCAACCCATGCAGCATGATCATCAGCATCCATATACACTAATTTAACACCTGCAGCTTTGTATGCTTCCTCAAACTTTTTATCTAAGTTTTCTACTTGAGCTGTCATATATTTCTCAGCAACTTTTCCTGCTTTCATTAAAGCCACTTGCTGGCTTGAATTTAATGCATTGTAGCTTTTCTTAGACATTAAAATTGGCTCATACATAAACCATAAACCAAATTTCCCTGGAGGAGTTGCACATTTTACTTGTTCATAAATTTTGTAACTTACAAAACTTCCTGAACTAGTATTTGCACCTGTTAATACACCAGTTTGTAATCCAGTATAAATTTCAGATGATGGCATACTTTGAATACCTGCACCAGCAGCCTCTAACATTTGGTTGAAAGCTTTTCCTGCAGCTCTCATCACTTGTCCTTTAGCATCACTTGGATTCTTGATACATTTAGTTTTTGACGCGAAACCACCTCCTAACCATGCATCAGAAAGTACTACAACACCAGCATCACTGATTATTTTTTTAATCTCAGTCATCATTGGACCTTTATTAAATCTCAATGCATGCTCATGATTTTTTACGGTTCCTGGCATTAATGTAGCATCAAACTCTGGATGGAATTTTGATGCATAAGCTAATGGGAAAGCAGAAATATCTAATTGACCTGTAGTCATAGGTTTCCACTGTTCTTTTGGCTTATAAAGTGACTTAGCTGGATAAATTCTAATTTCTAAATCAACGTTTGCTTTTTTTACTTCATCAGCAATAATTTGAACCATTTCATGACGAGGGTCATAAGAGCCATCAGCTCTAGGTGTTCCTGGCCATTGGTGACTTGCTTTTAATGTAACTGCATATGCAGATCCTACGATTGAAAAAGCTATAATTATTGAAGACAAATATAATGTTATTTTTCTTAACATAGTTTTCCCCTTTTTATTTATAATGATGATATTAAATTGAACTTGAGCAGAAGAGTCAATATAAGGAAATGACGTACTTATTATGGATGGTCCTTTAAAAAATTTATTAGTTGTTGATCTTACTAGGGTTTTAGTAGGTCCATATTGTACAATGATTTTATCTGATCTCGGTGCACGTGTAATTAAAGTAGAAGCACCAGAAATTGGTGACGATTCAAGAAAGTTTGGACCTTTTGTAAAAGACTATTCGGCATATTTTATGTCACTGAATAGAGGAAAAGAAAGTATTGCTCTTAATTTAAAAAATGAAGATGATAAAAAAATCTTTGATAAAATTTTAACTAAAGCAGATATTTTAGTAGAAAATTTTAAACCAGGCACTTTAGAAAAATGGGGATATGGTTGGAAAGATGTAAGTAAAAAATATCCAAAATTAATATATGCGTCTGCATCTGGTTTTGGTCAAACCGGACCTTTAAAAGAATTACCGGCTTATGACATGGTCGTTCAGGGAATGGGTGGACTGATGAGTGTTACAGGTCATCCAAATAGTGAACCAACAAGAGTTGGAACATCAATTGGTGATATTACGGCAGGCCTTTTTACTGCAATCGGAATTAATGCAGCTTTGTATGATAGACAAAAAACAGGTAAGGGAATGTTTATAGATGTTTCAATGTTAGACTGCCAAATTGCGATTTTAGAAAATGCAATTGCAAGATATTTATCTAAAAATGAAATTCCTAAACCAATGGGATCTAGACATCCTTCAATCGCTCCGTTTGAGGCATTTAAAACAAAAGATAGTTATATAATCATTGCTGCAGGTAACGATAAATTATATGAAAAACTTTGTGAAGTATTAGGAATACCTGAAATGGTCAGTGATAAAAGATTTAATACCAATTCACTCAGATGTGAAAATATGAATGAACTAAAATCAATTTTTGAAGATAAACTTTCTGCAAAAAATACTTCTGAATGGGTAAGTGAAATGGAAAAATTAAAGATACCTTGTGGACCAATATTTAATATTAAAGAAGCAGTAGAAAATCCTCAAGTCGAAGCAAGAAACATGATTGTTAAGGCCTATCATAAAGTAGTTGGTGATTTTAGATTAGCAGGCAATCCAATAAAGATGTCTTCATACGAGGATAAAAGTACTAGAGGGGATATTCCTGATCTTGATGAACACAGGGAAAAAATACTAAAAGAGTTTTCTTAACTAAGAATTATTTTCTTCTTCGTTTACGTTTTCTGAAACTTGTTCTTCTGCTTCTGAAACCTGATCTAGTGAAACGTCATCATTTTCTTCAGCCTCACTTGGAGCTTCTACATTAACATCAGGTTGAGCTGATGGTGATAATTCAGCAAGATCTTCTTTTGAAACTTGAATTTTTTCAGGAATTTTTCTAGCTCTTTTAGAAGGAAGAATTGGTACACCACTCTTTGAAATTTCACCTTTGTATAAATTCTCAAAATCATCACCAATATCTTCATCTTCTTCAGCAGTATCATCAATTTGTTCTACATGTTTTCTTAGTTTGTAAACTGCAGCTTCAGTTAAATCTGGAACTTTAATTGTTTCTTCAGCTATTTCTCTTAAAGCAATAACTGTATGTTTATCGTTATCTCTATCTAATGTAGGTTCAATTCCTGAATTCAGTTGAGTAGCTCTTTCTTTAGCAACCAAAACTAATTCATAAGGGCTATCTACTTTATCTATACAGTCTTCAACGGTAACTCTTGCCATGGGCGATTAAATATACTCCAAGATCAACAAAATCAAGTGTTTTA
The DNA here is from genome assembly GCA_902572225.1 of uncultured Pelagibacteraceae bacterium. Taxonomy (GTDB): domain Bacteria; phylum Pseudomonadota; class Alphaproteobacteria; order Pelagibacterales; family Pelagibacteraceae; genus Pelagibacter. The sequence continues at coordinate 58,210 of CACGFJ010000002.1, forward strand.
TACTAAAATTGGATTTAATTTTTTTCTAACTAAAAAAAGAAGAATAAAAGAAATAAGTATATAAAGTGCAGATATTATAGCAATTTTCTCAATTGAAAATCCGATATCAATTAAAATACCAAAAAGAGCAGTTCCTAAAGCTGTTGAAAAAACCATAAGTGCAGTGGTCAAAGCTTTAATAGATCCAATATGCTTTACACCATAAACCTCAGCCCAAGTGGAAGATCCCAAAACGTTTGCCAAACCATTTGATATTCCAATTAAACCTAAAAATATAAATGCAGTTAATTGTGCATCAAAATAAATAATTACAAAAGTCGATAGAAATAAAGGAATATTCATAAAAATTAAAAGTTTTCGACTTGTGAATTTATCAATTAAAAAACCAGATATTAAAAGAGTTATTACTGAAAATACTGAATAAGACATAAAAGACTGAGCAATTACAAATTGTCCCCAGTTTTTTGACTCAGTAATAAATGACTGATAAACAAATACACCAGTTGCAATCCAAGGCATAGCTAACATATTCATGCTTACAATATAAAATTTGTAATCTTTTATTACTTCAACTCTTTTCCATTGCTTAATATTTTCCTCTTTAAATACTTCACCTTCAGTACTTTCTCTCGTATCAAGTTTAACAGTTCGAACTAAAAAGAATGATGCAATCGGTAAAAATATTAAAATTAATAAAGCAATTACTATCCAAATATTTTGCCAAGTTGTTAATGATAACAAAAATACCATTAAAACAGGTAAAATAAATTCAGCACTAGATAAACCAAACCAGCAAATACTTAATGCCCTACCCCTTGATTTTGTGAAATATCTTGAAACTGTTGTTGTTGCTGTGTGAGACATCATTCCTTGACCTGAAAATCTCATTAAAAAAATTGCAATGAATAAAAAAATGATTGATGAAATTTTTGAAAAGAAAAAACAGGAAAAAGATAAAAGTAATGTTACATAGACTGCAAATCGGAAAATATTTATATCATCAATTTTCTTTCCAACCCAAATAAGTAATAGACTACTGCACAATGTTGCAGATGCATATATTGAGCCAAATTGTCCGTGAGTTATCGAGAGTGTCTCTCTTATACTTGTATTGAATATTCCAAGAAAAAAACTCTGTCCAAAGCTTGAAAAAAATGTAAATATAAAACCAAATACAATTACTTTTAAACTTAAATTTTTAAACATAAAAAAATATGACTTCTAAAGTTGCTTTCATAGGTCTTGGTGTAATGGGTTATCCAATGGCAGGATATATATCAAAAGCAGGACATAATGTAACTGTTTTTAACAGAACAAAATCAAAAGCAGAAAAATGGATTGGTGAATACAAAGGTAATATGGCTGATACACCATCTGAAGCTGCTAAAGATGCTGATTTTATTTTTACGTGTGTTGGGAATGATGACGATTTAAGACAAGTTTCTTTAGGTGATAATGGGTTATTTCATAATGCTAAAGAGGGATGTGTATATATAGATAATTCAACAGTGTCTGCTGAAATTTCTAGAGAACTTTATAAAGCTGCAAAAGATAAAGGATTTGGTTTTTTAGATGCTCCTATATCAGGAGGACAATCGGGTGCTGAAGGTGGGATATTAACTGTTATGGTTGGTGGAGATGAAAATGATTTTAAAAAAGCAGAGCCAATAATTGATTGTTACAGTAAAAAAGTAACTTTAATCGGACCATCAGGAAGTGGACAATTAACTAAGATGGTTAATCAAATGTGTATTGGTGGTTTAGTTCAAGGTTTATCTGAAGCAGTAAATTTTGGAATTAATGCAGGATTAGATATGGATAAAGTTATGGAAACTATTTCAAAAGGTGCAGCTCAATCTTGGCAAATGGAAAATAGATATAAAACTATGGTAGCAGATAAATTTGATTATGGATTTGCAGTGGATTGGATGAGAAAAGATTTAAAAATTTGTATTGAAGAAGCAAAAAGAAATGGTTCGCCTGTTCCAGTAACTGAAATTGTTGATAGCTATTATGCAGAAGTTCAGAAAATGGGTGGAAACCGTTGGGATAGCTCTAGCTTAATAGCTAGATTAAAAAAGAAAAAGTAATTGTGTCTACCACTGTTCCCTACTACGAGGATTTTTCCGAAATAAAAAAGAAAATTTGGTTAATGTTAACTGATGCAGTTACTAATAGATCCTCACCTTTTAGAATACCTGTTTTTTCATGTGGGAGTGAGAATGAAGTCGAGAGTAGAATTGTTGTTCTTAGAAAATCAGATGAACAAAATAATTTAGTACAATTCCACAGCGATATTAGATCTGATAAAATTAAAATCTTAGAAAAAAACCCAAATTCATCGATGTTATTTTATGATAAAGATGAAAAAATTCAGGTTAGATTAAAAGTTGAAGCAATTATCAATCACAATAATGATATAACAAAACAATCTTGGGAAAAAACTCAACATATAAGTCGTAAATGTTACTTGGTAGATAATGGACCAGGTACAGAGTCTGATATTCCAACATCTGGTTTAAAACCTGAATTAGATAATTTTGATTATACAAAAGAGCAAAGCGAAGAAGGATATAAAAACTTTACTGTTATACAGTGTAAAATTAAATCTATAGAATGGTTATATTTAGCTGCAAAAGGTCATCGAAGAGCTAGATTTGACATTAATAATAATAAAGATACTTGGTTGGTACCATAATGAAAAAATATGAAGCTATGGTTTTGTCATGTATTGATCCAAGGTTTCAGCCAAAAGTTTTTAATTACTTAAAAAAAAAGAAATTAACTGGAAAATATAGCTCATTTACTATTGCTGGAGCAGCCATTGGTGTAACTTCTAAAAAATTTAAAAAATGGCAATCAACCTTTTTGGATAATTTATCAACTTCGATAAAGTTGCATAATATTAATAAATTAATAGTAATCAGTCACGAAGATTGTGGTGCGGCTAAAATAGTGAATGGAAAGAAAGAATTTAATTCAACTATTGAAAAGAAAATTCACAAGGACTCTTTTAAAAAAATTAAATTAATTATAGATAGAAAATTCCCAGAGTTGAAAATAAATTTTAAAATTTTGCCGCTAAAAGATTAATATTTCAAAGTCCTTTAATTATTATGTTTGTCCCCTCAGAATTATCCAATCTTATTTGTTTTATTGGTCTATATTCCTCTGAATTATACCATTCCAAAGCCCTCTCATAACTTGGAAATTTTAGAATAATTATTCTTGGAAATTTAGTTTCACCATCAAATATTTGATACTCACCATTTCTTACTAAAAACTCACCATCAAATTTTTTTACAATTGGATTAACTTTTTCAATATACTCTTTGTAATTTTCTGGATTAGTTACTCTTAATTGTGCAATTACATACCCAGCTGGCATATTAAAAAACTGTTTTTACGTATCTTTTCCAATTGTCTTGGTAATGTTTTGCGTTCTCAGTAATTTTACCTATTTCTTCGTCAGTAAGTTTTCTTACTACTCTTCCTGGCGCTCCAACTACTAATGAGTTATCTGGGATCTCTTTATTTTCAGTTATTAATGCTTTAGCACCTATGATGCAGTTTTTACCTATTTTTGCATTATTTAAAATGACAGCCCCAATACCAATTAAACTATTATCTCCAATCGTACATCCATGAAGCATAACGATATGACCGATGGTTACATCTTTACCTATTCTTAATGGACAGCCTGGGTCAGTATGCAGAACGCTCCCATCTTGAACATTTGAACCTTCTCCAACATGAATATTTTCATTATCTCCTCTAATTACAGCATTAAACCAAACACTGGAGTTTTTTTCTAACGTGACATCTCCAATAATAGTTGCATTTGGCGCTACCCAATTTTCGCCAGAGTTTTTTGGTTTTTTATCTTCCAAATCGTAAAACATAATTTATATATTATTACATTATGCCTATTAAAACACCAGTATGTGATTTCGGAAAAAAAGCAGAAAACTTTGAATTAAAATCTACAGAGAACAAATTAATATCATTAAATGATATCAAAGGTGAAAATGGAACGTTGATAATGTTTATTTGCAATCATTGTCCTTATGTAAAAGCAATTATAAAAGATGTGGTGGAGGATTGTACTAAACTTAATGATTTAGGAATAAATTCAGTTGCAATATGCTCTAATGATCCAATCAATTATCCAGAAGACTCATTTGAAAAAATGATTGAATTTGCAATTAAACATAAATTTAATTTTCCTTATCTGATTGATGAAACCCAAGATATTGCAAGAAAATATGATGCTGTATGTACTCCTGATTTTTTTGGTTATGATAAAGATTTTGGCCTTCAATATAGAGGAAGAATAAGAGAATTAAGAGAACTAAAACCTGTAAGATCTGGAGATAGTGATTTATTTATTGCCATGAAACAAGTTTCAGAAACAGGTAAAGGTCCTGAAGAACAATTCCCAAGCATGGGTTGTGGTATTAAATGGTCTTCTAATTAATGTATTTAATAATAACTAGAACTTTTCCACCTGAGGTTGGTGGTATGCAAAATCTGATGTGGGGATTAGCAAGATCTTTATCAAAGTTAGATTTGGTTAAAGTTTTTGCAGATTATCACGAAGATCATAAAAAATTTGATGATAAAGTTTCATTTACAATTGAAAGAGTTAGTGGAGTTAAATTATTAAGAAAATATAGAAAATCTCTACTAATAAATGAATATTTAAATGAAAATAAAAATGTAAATTGTATTATTGCAGATCACTGGAAAAGTTTAGAACTTATAAAATCCCCAAAAAAGAAAATATGTTTAATTCATTCTAAAGAAATTAATCACCCTAAAGGATCAAGATTAAACAAAAAAGTTTTAGAAGTGTTAAATAATGTTGATCATGTGGTGGCAAATTCAAACTTTACAAAAAATTTAGCGGTTAGTCTTGGAGTTGAAGATAAAAGATTAATAGTTATAAATCCAGGTGTAGATCCTGTTGAAGAAATTCCAAAAGATGACCTTAAACAAGCAGAAGAGATGCTAAAAGGAAAAAAACAAAGGCTAATTACTGTCTCAAGGTTTGACAAAAGAAAAAATCATGAAAAAGTTATAATGGCTATTAGGAATTTAAAAGAGAAATATCCTGATATTACTTACACCTGTATAGGATACGGAGATGAGGAAGAAAATTTAAAAAAATTAGTGATAGAATTAAAACTTGATAAATATGTAAATTTTTTAAGCGATATACCTAACGAATTAAAAAATGCATTAATTGCAAAATCAAATATTTTTATAATGCCATCAATAATTCACAAAACCTCAGTTGAAGGGTTTGGCATTTCTTTTATTGAGGCAGCACAATATGGGATTCCATCTATAGGTGGTAAAGATGGTGGTGCTTCTGATGCAATTGTTCATAATAAAACAGGATTAATTTGCGATGGCAATAGCTTAGATGATATTTATTCAAGCATAGATAATTTATTTGTAGGTAATAAATATATTGAGTTTGGAAAAGAGTGCAAAACACACTCTGAAAATTTTCTTTGGGATAAGATAATTGAAAACTACAAAAGAATCCTATAAAATTATAATATGTTAGATAAATTTAATGGAATAATTTATTTAAGTATATTTATTGTACATTTTCTTGTTTATGCCGTTTATGCTTTTAGAACAGTTGTTGCAACAAAGTCTTTTTTAGATCAATACAATATAGATCACTCTGCAGCTGTAATGGTTAGATTTTTTGGGGCACCGTTTATTGCATCAATTTTAGTAGCACTATATATAATGTTAATCAAAACGGATGGTTTAACTGGAACATGGGGTTTCTTTACACTAATTTTTGCACAAAACGTTTTATATTTTTTAATTGGGATATATACAATTTATGTCAATAAGCTTGGACATAACGACAAAACAAATAGTGAAGGTGTTATTGCATCAGGAATTTTAACAGTGCTAAGTGGAATTCTTTGCTACGGTCTAGCTGATAAAATTTATATTTAACTTTTTTTTCTAAAAGTTGAAAAAATTTGCCAACCAACAATTGTGATTGTGATCAATAATATTATTAGTGTTATAGGCCTATCCCATAAAAAGTTAGGTGAACCATCACTTATTAAAAGTGATCTTCTCAATGTTTCCTCCATTAACCCTCCAAGTACAAAAGCTAATATTAAAGGTGGCATGGGAAAATCATAGAGCCTTAAAAAAGTTGCAACTACAGCAATTCCTATCATTAAAAAAATATCAAAATTGTTAAATGACATTAGATATATTCCTGTTACTGAAAAAAATAAAATTAAAGGAATTAAATAATTTCTAGGTACTGCTAAAATTCTAGCGATATAAGGTATTAAAGGTAAATTTAGGATCAAAAGCACTACCATACCAATATACATTGACATTATAACTGACCAAAAAATTTCAGGGTTAGTTTGATAAAGTCTTGGTCCTGGCTGAATACCAAAACCTAAAAGAGCTCCCAGCATTACAGCAGTTGTACCGCTTCCAGGAATTCCTAATGTTAGTAATGGAACAAATGAACCAGAGCAAGCAGCATTATTTGCAGTTTCTGGAGCTGACAAACCATGAACGCTACCTTTTCCAAATTTTTGTTTTTCTTCTTCGTTTACATAATTTCTCTCCATTCCATATGCTAAGAAAGATGCAATAGTTGCTCCTGCGCCAGGTAAAACACCAATTAAAAAACCGAGTATTGAGGATCTAGGTATTGTTTTGGCCATTTTGATGGTTTCTTCTTTATTTACTTTAATTGAACCTAGTTCTGTTAATGAGATTTGTTTTGCGGCTCTATTTGGATCTTTTCCTCTAAAGATAATTGTAAGAGCTTCACTCATTGCAAATGTTGCCATTACAATTAATACAAAGCTTATTCCATCAGTTAAGTTCATATTGTTAAATGTGAACCTTGTGATATCTGACAATGAGTCTTGACCAACTGTTGCTAGCATTAATCCTAAAACAACCATCATCATTGCCTTTAAAAACTGTCCTTTTGACGAAAATGCAGAAATGGCGGTTAAACCTAAGATCATTAATGCAAAATAATCAGGTGATCTAAAAGCTAAACTTACTTTTGACAAACTAGGGGCTGCAACTAATAAAAATATTGCAGAAATTGTTCCACCTGCAAATGAACTATAGGCTGCTATCGCTAAAGCTTTTCCAGCTTTACCTTGTTGTGCCATTGGATAACCATCAAAAGCAGTAGCAACAGTTCCTGGTATTCCAGGAGCATTTAACAAAATTGAAGATGTAGATCCTCCAAATACTGCACCATAGTAAACTCCTGCCATTAAAATTAAACCAGTTGATGGATCAAAGCCGTAGGTAATTGGTATCATTAATGCAATTGCAGTCATTGGTCCAAGTCCAGGCAACATTCCAATTATTGTTCCTGCAAAACATCCAACCATCACCATTAAAATATTTGTTAGAGATAAAGCAGTTGATAATCCGATAAGTATTCCTTCGATCATCCCATAACTCCAATGTATTTTAAAAACGGATCACGAAGATAAATATTTAGTAAACCATGTAATAAATACATAAATGCAGCAACAAATGGGAAAGATAAAATAAACATCAGTCCCCATCTTCTTTCACCTAAGAAATAATAAGACGCAAAAAGAAATAAAGAAGTTGATATAAAATATCCAATTTTTAAAATTACAGCCGCATATATTAAAGAGATTATTATTAGATAAATTATACTTTTATAATCTAAGTGTTTGTGATTTACCTCAGTGGTAACTTTTTCAGGTAAAATTATTTTTAAACTCGATAAAATTATACCTGCCCAACCTAAATATATTGGAAAAGTTCTAGCATTAAAGGGTGCGTTCTCATCAAATGCAAATACTTGAATGTTGTAAGCAGTGTATAGATAAAATACTGATAAAACTAAAAAAAGCAGTGAGATAAATTTTGTAGGACTTATTCTCACTGCTTTACATTTTTTAATAATCAATAAAGATTATATTACTCCAAGTTTTTTCATCAGAGCTGTCATTTCAACTGTTTGTTTTTCTAAGAACGCATCAAATTTAGAACCTGGGTTATAAATATTTACCCATGCATTTCTTTTTCTAACAGCTTCCCACTCTGGTGTCTTTTGAACATCACCAAGCATTTTAGAGATTTTGTTATAGTCACTCATACTCATGCTTTTTGGTGCGAAGAAACCTCTCCAGTTAACAAACTGAACATCATATCCTTGCTCTTTTAATGTTGGAGCTTCTGGTGCATCACCTACTCTTTCAGGAGCTGTGATACCAATTATTCTTACTTGATCTCTAGCACCCATTACTTCACCTAAGCCTGTTGAAAGTATTTGAGTTTCTCCAGATAAAAGTCCAGCAAGTGCTTTTCCACCAGCATCATATGGAACATAGATCACATCGTTTGGATTTGCTCCAGCTGCTTGGAAAGCTAACGCACCAATTAAGTGGTCCATACTTCCTCTTACTGATCCACCAGCCATTTTAATTGATTTTGGATCTTTTTGATACTGATCAACTGCATCTTTGAAATTTTTGATTGGTGAATTTTTTGCAACAACTATTGCACCATAATCTCCAATTACGCCTGCAATTGGTTTAACATCTTTATAAGATAATGTACCAGTCCCTTTTACATAACCTTTGTGTCTTGTAATAGATCTTAACACCAATGGTGTTGACTGAACTAAAACTGTATCTTTTGGAGCGTTATTGATTAGGTAAGCTAAAGCTTTACCACCTCCACCACCTGACATATTTTCAAATGATGCACTTTTCAAAAAACCAGCTTTTGTTAATGCTTCTCCAGTACCTCTAGCAGTTCCATCCCAACCACCACCAGCACCGCCGCCAATTAAAAAATGTAATTTTTCAACTGCGAATGAACTTGTTGATGAAAACAGAAGGAAAGCAGAGATTAAAATTGAAATAAAAGTTTTAATTAGTTTCATTATTTCCTCTCTTATTATATTTATGAAGTCACCATTAAACATAAGTTACAAATTTTAGTCAATGCTCAAATATAATCTTTCAAAAAATATTAAAGAATATTTCCTAGCTTTAATAGGTAGTTATAGGGCTCTCTTTATAGGACTTATCGGTGGATACCTAGGCACATTAATTAATTTACCTTTACCATGGTTATTGGGCTCTTTAGGTTTGAATTTGTGTTTTGCTTTCACTAATTATAAAATAATATTTCCAACTAAATTATTAAATCCTATATTTTTGATCGTTGGTATAATTCTTGGTGGAACTTTAAACGTAACACTGTTATATAAAATTCATTTATGGATTTTTTCGTCATTAGCGATGTTAATCTGTACAATAGTCAGCACTATTCTTGCCGGTTATTATTTTTTTAAAGTTTGTAAATTTAGTAAATTCATTTCAGTTTTAGCAGCTCTTCCGGGCGCATTTGTTCCAATATCTGCTGCTTTATTAGAATTTGGTAAAAGTAAAAATGATAAAGGTGTTTTGATTCCTCAGGCTACAAGAGTGATATTTATTGTAAGTTTTGTGCCTATTTTTTTTATTAATAATTTAGGCTTCTCGGAAATGACAGGTTACAATTATGAAAATATCTATAACGGAAGATATTTTTTAGAAATATTATTTTTGTTAATAATCTGTTTCGTTTTTGCAAACATCTTAAAAAATTATAAAATTCCATCACCTACTTTAGTTGGTGCAATGGCTTTATCTGGTACTTTTTATACTTTTGAAATAATTAATGCCAGATTTCCAGATGCATTTATAAATATTGCATTTATATTTCTAGGCACCGCTTTAGGTACCAGATTAAACGGATTAAAAATAAAAGAATTATTATTTTTTATATTTCATGGAATAATTGTTAGTTCAATTTTAGTTATTGTTGCAATGATAACTGCTTATTTACTCACTTATATAGGGTTTGAATTTATCCCAACTTTTTTAAGTTTTGCTCCTGGGGGAATTCATGAAATGGTTGTTATTAGTGTTGCTTATAACATTGATCCAATATTTGTGAGCTACCATCATTTTTTAAGAATTTTTATAATAGTTTTATTTTTACCTTTTTTATTATCAAAATTTAGAAAAGCTAATTAATGGCTTCTTGCATTCTTTGAAATACTTTATCTGCTGAAAGTTTAGTCAAATCTGAAACTTGAATTGCTTTAAAATATTCTCGCTCAATACTAACTTTTTTTGCAGTAGTATGTGATCCAAATAAAACTAATCCTTTTACATTTAAATGTGCTGCCATATGTGCCGGGCCTGTATCATTAGATATAACAAAATAACTATCTTTAATTAATGATGAAAGTTGTGAAATATTGAGAGCCTTATCATTATCTAAAATAATATTAGCTTCAATATCATTAGCTAGTTTGATTTCATTTGGACCTGGAGCAATTAATATTTGAATTTCATTTTTAAGAGAAGATTTAATTTTTTTTATCAATTCATTGTAATATGGCCATCTTTTTATACTTAAATGAGATGATGAAAAAGGGAATAAAATTAAATATTTGTTTAAATTATATTTTTTTTTGATTTCCGAAATATCCTCACAGCTCCAAGAAAAGTCTGGTTTAGTTACGTGATGGGTTTTAATTCCAGAAACATTTAATTGATGTTCAAAGCGGTTTAGAACAGTATCTTTATCAAAATCAATCTTACTAGTTCCTTCAGGAAGTGTTGTTTCTGTTGATGACCAAATATCTGATGTTGCTTTTGGAAATAGAACATTTTTATAAAAACTAGTTCTTTTAGAATTTTGAAGGTCGTAAACTTTAATAAATTTATATTTTTTTATCTTTCTCATTAATAGATATAAATAAATTAAATTAAACCTAGAGAGTCTTTTATCTAAAATGACATCAGTTATATTTGGATTTTTTTTTAATAAATCATAATAAGGTTTCGTAGATAGTATATAAATATCATCATTTGGATGATTATCTGATATATCTTGAATTGCACCACTTGCTTGAGCTATATCACCCAAAGATCCATGTTTTATTATAAGTATATTAGACATATTTTAAACAACTTAACATAATATAAATTTATATGAATAAAATTTTAGTAGAAGTATCAGTTGGAGAATTGCTGGATAAAATTTCAATTTTAGAAATTAAATCTGAAAAAATTAAAGATCCTGACAAACTAAACTTTATAAATGATGAATATAAAATTTTAAAAGATCAATTAAATACCAATATCAAAAATTATAGTGAAATTGAAAGTTTGTATAATTCTCTAAAAAAAATTAATTTAAAGCTATGGGTAATAGAGGATGATAAAAGACTATGTGAAAAAGACTCTGACTTTGGCAAAAAATTTATTAAACTATCAAGAGATGTTCACTTCTTAAATGACGAGCGAGCAAAAATAAAATTAGAAATAAATAACAAAACTGGCTCAAAAATTAAGGAAATTAAAGAATACACAAAGTATTAATTTTATTCCCAATCAAACCTTTGGAAAGAGTCAAATATCTTAAAAATACCTTGTGACCATTGATTGCAAACTTTAGAAAATTCAGGATCATTCATATTTAAACATTTTAGTGATGCAATTTTGATATCATCTTTTTTGATCACAGCAAAGTCAATTGGCGGACCAACCGTTAAATCACTTTTTAATGTCGAGTCCATTGATATCAGTGCACATCTCGATGCATCTCCAATTGAGACTTTTGGCGTGATTACTCTATCTAAAATAGGTTTTCCATATTTGACTTCTCCTATAACCAAATATGGTTTGCTGTCTGCTGGACGAATATAATTACCTTGTGGGTAAACTAAATATAATTCAGGTGGTTGATCTTTTATTTGACCACCAACAATAAATGTTGAGCCTAATAATACACTGTCAGTATTGATCCCTTGAGGAGAAGAGTGTTCAATATTTAGCGAACCTATATATGAAGCAATCTGCTCAAAATCACTACAAGTATTTAAATTCATAATGCCTGTTTCACTTTTTAAATCTTTTTTGATTGAGTTGTAAACTGCTTGTGAAGTTCCAAGATTTCCTGAAGTGACAATTACAATTGTTCTATCGCCAACATCGTGCGTTAGCATTTTGGAATATATATTTACATTATCTAACCCTGCATTCGTTCTAGAGTCTGATGCAAAAACTAATCCTGTTTCTGTCTTGATGCCTATGCAATAAGTCATAATTAGTTAAATGTTTAAATTATATGCTATCACAATAAAACCCATTTATTTCATATCAGGTATCTAATTTAATCATTTGCTTATTTAACTCTTATGTAAAAAAATTAAGATAATATGTCTGATTTTTGGAAAAACTACGATTCAAAATCAACTTTTGATGGTTATATTAGCAAAGAAAAGAAGTTAAGAAGTCACGCTAAAATCATTGCTGGGATACTTGAAAAGTATGGGAAGAAAAAATTACAAGAGATTGAGAAAAATTGTCAAAGTACAATAAGCGCTAGGGGAATAAATTTTAGAGTCTATGCTGCAAATAACAGAGCTGAAGAAAAAAAATGGCCTTTAGACATTATTCCAAGAATTATACCAAAAAGCCAGTGGTTAAAGGTTGCGAAAGGACTTGCACAAAGAGTTAAGGCACTAAATTTATTTATTGATGATGTATACAATGCAAAAAAAATATTTAAAGATAAGGTAATACCAAAAGAATTAATTTTTAATTCCCCTTTGTATTTAAAAGAATGTGAAGGCTTCTCTCCAAAACACAAGGCATGGTCAAATATATCCGGTATAGATCTAATAAAAAATATTGATGGAGATTTTTTAGTTCTAGAAGATAATTTGAGAGTTCCATCAGGTGTTTCATATATGTTGGAAAATAGGATGGTTATGAGAGATATTTTCCCAGAATTATTTACAAGATATAAGGTTTCCTCAGTTCATCAATATGCAAACAAATTATATAATTGTATGACAGAGTGTATTCCAAAGAAAACTAATAACCCCCACATGGTTTTATTGACACCTGGTATATACAATTCCGCTTATTTTGAACACTCCTTTCTAGCTGAACAAATGGGTATAGCTTTAGTGGAGGGCAAGGATTTATTTATTGAAAACGATCACGTCTACATGAAAACTGTTAAAGGTCCTTTAAAAGTAGATTGTATTTACAGAAGAATTGATGACAATTTTATGGATCCTAAAGTTTTTTTCAAAGGATCATTGTTAGGTGTGCCAGGCGTTTTTAAATGTTGGAGAAAAGGAAATGTTGGAATAATAAATGCATTAGGTACAGGAGTAGCAGATGATAAAGCAGTTTATTCATATGTTAATAAAATGATTATTTATTATTTAGGTGAACAACCAATTATTGATCAAGTTGAAACTCTTCTGTGTGGAGATAAAAAAAATAGAGATCATGTTATAGATAATATCTCAAAATATGTAGTTAAACCTTCCAATGCCTCAGGTGGTTATGGTATCATGATTGGTCCAAAAGCATCAAAAGCTGAAAAAGAAGAAATGATAAAAAATATAAAAAAAAATCCAAGAAATTATATCGCACAACCTTTGGAAATTTTATCAACAGTTCCAACAATTACTCCTGACAATATCGAGCCACGGCATTTAGATTTAAGACCTTTTATTTTAACTGGTAAATCTACCTATGTTACGACAGGTGGATTAACAAGGGTTGCACTAAAAAAAGGTAGTACGATTGTAAATAGTTCACAAGGCGGAGGATCAAAAGATACTCTGATTGTTGATAGTAGAAACTAAATTATTATTTTTTTAATATAAAAATCTTCTATTTGTTTATCTTCATAACCAAATATTTGCATAATTTCTCTAGTGTGCTCTCCTAAATTTGGAGCACCTTTAGATTTTTCAGTTTTACTTTTTGAAAATTTAATTGGCATACCAATAGCCTTACTTTTTCCTGCCTTTTTATTATCTACTTCTATAACCATTTCTCTTTCAATTGTTTGAGGGTCTTTAAACATGTCTGTTATAGAGTTAATAGGTCCACATGGTAAACCATTATCATCAAAAATTTTTAACCATTCACTAGAAGTTTTTTTAATTAGCTCTTCATTAAGAATATTAACTAGTTCTTTTAAATTTTTTTTTCTGTTTAAATTAGATGAAAACTTTTCATTTTCTTGCAAATCTTCACGACCAATTGCTTTAAGTAACATCAACCAAGTGTTTTGATTTGAAGCACCAACTGTTATCCATTTATCTTTTGTTTTAAATGCTTGATAAGGAGCTGTTAAAGGATGTGCTGAACCTAAAGGACCAGGCGACTCTCCAGTTGCGCCTGCAATAGCAGACTGCCAGTATGTATGAATAATGCCTGCTTCATATAAAGATGTATCAACTTTTTGTCCTTCACCTGTTTTTTCTCTGTGAACTAATGCTGCTAAAATTCCACTAGCCGCAAGTAATCCTGCTGTAATATCTGTAATAGGTGCACCTACTTTCATTGGTGGTTTATCTTTACTTTCACCAGTAATACTCATTAATCCACTCATTCCTTGAGCGACTAAATCAAATCCTCCTTTATCTGCGTAAGGACCTGTTCTGCCATATCCAGAAATTTCACATAATATGATTTTAGGATTAATTTCTGACAAAACATCATAACCAACTCCTAATTTTTCTAATGCCCCTTTTCTAAAATTCTCCAAAACTACATCAGAATTCCTCACCATAGTTTTAAATATCTCTATTCCATCTTTGTCTTTTAAATTTAATGCAATACCCTTCTTATTTCTATTCATCATCATAAAAGCTGCAGACTCACCATTAATTTCTGGTGGTAAGAAGTTTCTGGTATCAT
>CACGFJ010000003.1 GCA_902572225.1 uncultured Pelagibacteraceae bacterium
GACCAAAAGAAACAACAAAAGTATTTTCAGAATTTCAGAAAAATAAAGATGCAAAAATTTATGATGCTGGTTGTGGTACTGGATTGGTTGGTGTTGAATTAAAAAAACATGGTTTTAAAAATTTTCATGGGGCAGATCTTTCGAAAAAGTTATTAGAATTGGTACCGAATGATCTTTATGAAGAGCTTGAACAAGTAGACTTGAATAAACCCATTAATAAAAAAGATGACGAATATGACTCTGTTATGTGCGTTGGTACATTTACTTTTGGACATGTCAAGCCACCAGCTTTGGAGGAATTTATCAGGATTACAAAGAATGATGGATTTATCTGTTTTACTATAAATGAGGGAATACATGAAGAATATGGTTTTGATAAAAAAATTGAACAACTTAAACAGCAAAATAAATGGAAAGAAATAAAATTTTTTAAGTCAGATTACATTGCAAGTAAAGATGTAAATGCTTGGTTAGGGTTATATCAAGTGATAAAGTAAGCCATGTCAGAAATTTACAATATTATAGATAAACAAAAGTTAGATATTGTATCGAAACCAATTAGTGAAGCTCATGGTTTACCAAATGAATGTTACATCAGTAAAGAATATACTTTAATTGAAAGAAAAAAATTATTTGAAGATAAGTGGATAGTAATAGGAGTAGGAAGTTCAATTCCAGATGCAGGCGATGTAAAACCAATTGATTTACTTGGAATACCTTTGCTTATTGTTAGAACAAAAAATAAAGAAATAAAAGTTTTCCATAATATTTGTAGTCATAGAGGAGTTAAATTAGTTAAAGAAGCTGGCAAAATTAGAAATGTTATGAGGTGCTCATATCATTCATGGTCATATGACTTAGAGGGAAAATTAATTGCTACACCTCACATAGGAGGCATGAATATTCATCAAACACCTGAATTTGATAAATCAAAAAGTAATTTAAAAGAGATAAGATCATATATTTGGTTAGATCTAATTATGATTAATATTAACAACAATGAAATTTCATTTGAGGATTACATTAGTCCTTTAAGTGAAAGATGGGAAAAATTTTGGCCTTTGAAAGATAGAGAATTAATTTATCATGCAAATGATTATGGTTATTTTAAATTAGATGCAAAATGTAATTGGAAATTTGCAATTGAAAATTATTGTGAGAGCTATCATTTGCCTTGGGTACATCCAGGTTTAAATTCTTATTCAAAATTAGAGGATCACTATCATATTCAAGGACTGCCAAATCGTTTCGCTGGACAAGGAACAGTTGTTTACAATCCAAGATTTGAAGGAAATGAAAAGTTTCCTTGTTTCCCTAACTGGCCGAAAGATAAAGAAAATATAGCTGAGTACGTAGCACTTTTTCCTAACGTAATGTTAGGAATTCACAAAGATCATTATTATGCTTATTGGTTAGAGCTAATCAATCATGAGTTTACAATAGAACATATGGAAATTTATTATGTAGGAGATGAAGCAGCAAATTCAACAAAATATAAATCCCTAAGACAAAAAAATCACAAACAATGGGAAGATATTCAAAAAGAAGATGTAGATATAATTCAAAGTATGCAAATAGGTAGAAACTCTCCAGCTTATAATGGTGGTAATTTTTCTCCAAAGATGGACAATCCTACACATCATTTTCATAAGTGGGTTGCTGGTAATTTAATTTAAAGTTAAAACCTAAAAATGAAAATTATATTAATTATGGGACTTCCAGGCGCAGGGAAAACTACATTAGCTGATAAACTTGCTCCCTTATTGAATGCAAAAAGATTAAATGCAGATGAAGTAAGAAAAGCTGCAAACGATTGGGATTTTTCAGAAGAGGGAAGAACAAGACAAGCAAAAAGAATGGCTGACTTTGCATTAAAATTAAAAAAAGAAGGAAATTATGTGATTGCGGATTTTATTTGCCCAACTCCAAAGGCAAGAAGTTTATTTCCTGCAGATTATGTAGTTTGGGTAGATACTATAAAAGAAGGTAGGTTTGATGACACTAATAAAATGTTTGTTAAACCAGAAAAATATGATTTTCATGTTACATCGCAAGATGCTAAGTCTTGGGCACCAAAGATTTTAAAGGAGATAAAAAAATGACGTATCAATGGGACAATAAAAAACCAACTGCTCAAATGTTAGGAAGATGGCAACCGTTTCATGATGGTCACTATACTCTATTTAAGGAAATTATAAAAAAAACAGGACAAGTATGTATTCAAATTAGAGATGTACAAGGTGTTGATGATAATCCATTTGATTTTGAAACAGTTAAGAAAAATATTGAAGAAAAACTTAATCCAGAGTTTGAGGGCAGGTTCAAAATTATGCTTGTCCCTAATATTACAAATATTTGTTATGGAAGAGGTGTTGGATATAAAATTGAAGAAATAGTTTTGTCTGAAGAAATCCAAAAAATTTCAGCAACTAAAATTAGAGCCAAGATGAGAGAAGAAGGTAAATTAAAATAAGTGACTGTAAAAATAAATAAAGTATCACCGGGTGTTAAAAGAGTTTTAATTAATGATCCAAAAACTTATAATTCCTTATCATACAATACTCTTTCGTATTTATTAAAAGCATTCAAAAAATTAGATAATGATAAAGAAACTAGAGTTATTATTTTAGAGGGAGCTGGCAAAGGATTTAGTGCTGGTCATAATTTAAAAGAGGTAAGAGGTATAAAAAATAGATCTAATCATCTAAAACTGTTTAAGCTTTGTTCAAAACTTATGATGCAAATTGTAGAAGGAAACAAACCAGTAATAGCAAAAGTTCATGGTGCCGCTTATGCAGCTGGATGTCAATTAGCAGCAAGTTGCGATCTTGCATACAGCACAAACTCGGCAACATTCGCTACACCTGGAGTAAAAATTGGATTATTTTGTAGTACACCAATGGTAGCTGTCAGCCGAAAAATTAGCAGAAAAAGAATGATGGAAATGCTCCTAACTGGAGATCCGATTACTGCAAAATATGCAAAGGAAATAGGTTTGATAAATGATCATTACAGCCCAAAAACTTTGAATAAAAAAGTTTTAGATATTGCAAAAAAAATATCTTCAAAATCAAATTTAACTATCAAAATAGGTAAAAAAGGTTTTTATAAACAATTAGAAATGCCATTAGGTAAAGCTTACGATTATACAAGTAAGATGATGACACTAAATATGTCATCTTATGATGCTAAAGAAGGTATTAGTGCATTTATTGAAAAAAGAAATCCAAGTTGGAAAAACAAATAACCATTAAGTTGAAGTCACTTAAAAAAAAGATTAAGTTGTAATCAAAGGAGAAAATCAATCATGGATGGATGCTGTGGCCCTGGATATGCTAGTCCTGCAGAAGCAATAAAAGCACCAAAAGAAAAGCTTTTATACACAATAGCTATTTACACAGGGACGGGAATTCAAAAACCAGACTATTTAGCAACTGTCGATGTTGATCCGCAAAGCCCTACATATTCTAAAGTAATTCATAGACTTGAAATGCCAGGTATTGGAGATGAATTGCATCACATGGGATGGAATGCATGTTCGTCTTGTCATGGCGACTCAAATATGAGTAGAAAATATTTATTAGTTCCAGGCGTTAGATCAAATAACATCTATGTCGTTGATACTGCATCTGATCCTAGAGCTCCAAAAATACATAAAGTAGTCGATGGATCTGAAATTAAGAAAAAAACTAATTTATCAGGACCGCACACAGTTCATTGCCTAGGTTCTGAAATTATAATTTCTTTTCTTGGAGACGCTCGAGGAGAAGCGCCAGGAGGGTATTTACATTTAAATAAAAATTTTGAAATTGTCGGTAGGTGGGAAAATTCAATGGGAGACATACCTTTTAGTTATGACTTCTGGTACCAGCCAAGACATAATGTGATGGTTAGTTCTGAATGGGCTGCTCCAAATACTTTCATGCCTGGATTTGATTTAGAGGAAGTTGGTCATTTAAAATATGGTAGACGACTTCATGTTTGGGATTTTAAAAAAAAAGAGCCAGTTCAAACAATGTATTTAGGTGAAGATGGTTTAATACCATTAGAAGTTAAATTTATGCATAATCCTGATAGTAGTCATGGATTTTGTGGTGCTGCACTAAGTGCAAATGTAATTCATTTTTGGAAATCAAAAGAAGGAAAATGGGAATGGGAAAAAATAATTGATGTTGAAAATGAACCACATCCTGATTGGCCAATCCCTGTACCCGGAGTTATGTCAGCGATATTAGTTTCAATGGATGATAAATATCTCTATATAAATAATTGGCTTCATGGAGATATGAGACAATACGATATTTCAGATCCACACAAACCAAAATTAACAGGTCAAGTTTGGATGGGTGGATTGTTAGGAAAGGCTCCAGAAGTAAATGGTGTTAAAATAGCTGGCGGACCTCAAATGTATCAATTATCTTTAGATGGCAAAAGGATGTATGTAACAACATCATTATTTTCTACTTGGGATAATCAATTTTATCCTGAAATAAGAAAGCAGGGTGGAGCAATGATTATGATTGATTGTGATGTTGAAAATGGAGGAATGAAAATTAATACAGATTTTATTGTTGATTTTGGTAAAGAACCAAATGGACCTAGTAGATGCCACGAAAGTAGATATCCTGGTGGAGATTGTACAAGCGATATCTGGCTATGACAAAGATTACAATCTCAAACAGAAATAATAGTGCATTTGAAGTAAGTGGAAAAAAACCTTTATTAAATGAATTAAGAGATCAAGGTGTCGATCTTCCATACGGATGTCAGTATGGAGGATGTATTACATGTGCAGCTAAACTAATTAATGGAGAAGTGGATCAACGTTCTCAAGTTGCTTTAAATAACAGACAAATAAATGATGGATATATTATTTTATGTGTTGCTAAAGCAAAAACAGATTGCACAATTGAGATAGGAGTTGAAAGTCATGATAAATTATACCGAAATCCTTTTCTTGATCCTTTAGAGCCACACGAATTAAAAGCAGATATTGCAAGTAAAAAGGATGAAAAAAAATAAAAATGAACCATAACGAACCTTATAGCGCTGAATATTTAAAAGATATTTTAAGCTCAGTTAAGACAATTGCTATGGTTGGTGCTAGCCCAGACAAAACTAAATTTAGTTATGGTGTATTAAGAGTTTTGCACGAAACTGGCTATGATATGATACCTGTAAACCCTAAACCAGGTATAAAGGAAATTAGAAATTTAAAAGTTTATCCAAATTTATCGGCTATCGATAGACCCGTTGATATGGTCGAAGTTTTTAGAAGATCTGAGGATCTTTATGGAATTGCTGAAGAGGCAATATCAATTGGAGCAAAAGTTTTATGGGGACAAATCGGTGTAATTAATCATGATGCAGCAAAAATTGCTGAAGATGCAGGTTTAAAGGTAGTTATGAATAGATGCCCAAAAATTGAACTCTTCAGACCATTTTGGAAACCTCGACTAGATCTTAAAATTTAAATTAAATTATGGATACAACACTCGTAGATGAAAAGATAAAAGAACTTTATTTAAGTTATCGGACAATTGCGATTGTTGGAGCAAGCCCAGACTCAAAAAAAACTTCCAATATAATAATGAAATATTTAAGAAATACAGGTTATAAAGTTTTTCCTGTTAATCCAGTAACAGATAATAAAATTATACATGGTGAGCCAGTTTATAAAAAATTAACGGATATAAAAGATCATGTAGGAATTGTTAATGTTTTTAGACCCAGTGAAGAGGCTGAGGAAATTGCAAAACAAACAATTGAAATTGGTGCAAATGTATTATGGTTGCAATTAGGAATTCACAATGAAAATGCAGCAAAATTAGTCTCTCAAAATAAAATATATTATATATCTAATAAATGTATTAAAAACGAATACGATAGATTATTCAAAACTATATAATATCAAATTATTAAGTGTGATATTAAGACCTTTTATTTCATTTTAAATTTAAGATAAATTTTAAATATGAAATTTAAAATTTTATTTATTTTAATTACATTTTTTTATTTTAATTCTTCATTTGCTGATGTTTTAAAACCAAGTGTGAATATAGATCCGAAACAAGTTGTTTTAATTCAATTAAAGGCGTTAATGAAAAATGACAGTCCATATAAAGATAGAGGGATTGAGCAAACATGGGAATTTGCACATCCAAATAATCAAAGGATGACAGGTCCATTAGATAGATTTAAAAGAATGTTAAAAGGGGCTTCATACTCGATGCTGATTGATCACAAAGAAAATACAGTAACTGAAATTTACAAATCAAGTACCATGGCAACTTATGAAGTTGTTGTCTTGGATAAAGATAAACAATATTTTAAATTTAAATGGAAAGTTGAAAAGAATAGTAAGGAAGGCAATCTTTTAGATTGCTGGCTAACAACTGCAGTTTCACAACCAATACCAATGGGATCATCAATATAATGAAAAAGCCTCCAATGTATATTAGATACGCAATTCTAATGTTTATTTTATGCTTTCCAACAATTTCATCCACTCAACTTGGATGGTATTTTTGGGGAAGTGAAGTTGGGATTAATATTGGCATGGTAGTAGGTACAATTTCCGTTATAGTTGCCGCTTATTTAATGTTCAGAATGGGCTGGCGTGACGCAGATGATGAATAATATAATTTTGTTTCGTTAGTAATTAAAATTTAGTAGGAATCTGATAATGAAATCCAAAGCAAAAGTAGTTGTAGTTGGTGGTGGAGTAGTAGGGGTTAGCGCACTCTATCACTTAGCAAAAAAAGGTTGGTCAGATGTTGTTTTAATTGAGAGAAAAGAACTAACATCAGGCTCAACTTGGCATGCAGCTGGCTTATTACCACTATTTAATATGAGTTATTCTGTGGGACAACTTCATAAGTATGCTGTCAATTTGTATAAAACTTTAGAAGAAGAGACAGGCAAGAATGTAGGTTTCAGCGTTGTATCTAATATTAGATTAGCAAGCACTAAAGATAGAATGGATGAATACTTTCAATACGCTGGTGTTGCTCAAACAATAGGTGTTGATGTAAAATTTTTAACTCCAGATCAAGTTAAGGAAATATGGCCATTATGTAATACATCAGATTTAGTTGGTGCAATACAACACCCTGAAGATGGATATATTCAACCAGCAGATTTAACCCAAGCACTTGCAACAGGTGCAAGAAATAGAGGAGCAGAAATTTATAGAAATACAAATGTTGTTGGAATGAAACAAACTTATGATGGTTGGGTTGTTGAAACAGATAAAGGGTCCATAGAATGTGAACATATTATTTCTTGTTCAGGAAATTTTGCAAGACAAACTGGAAAGATGGTTGGATTAGATATTCCAGTTATTCCAGTAGAACATCAATACATTGTTACTGAACCCCATCCAGATATTCAAAAAAGAAAAAAAGATGGATTACCAGAGATGGGAGTTTTAAGGGATAGTGATAGCAGATGGTATATGAGAGAAGAAGCAGGTGGATTAATTTTAGGACCATATGAAGATGGTGCACCAGCTTGTTATGTAGATGGACCATCAAAAGATTCTGAATATGAATTATTTCAGGAAGATTTGGATAGATTGGCTCCACACATTGAAGGTGCAATACATAGAGTCCCTGCGTTTGGAGAAGTGGGAGTTAAGAAAGTTTATAACGGTGCAATTTGTTATACACCTGATGGTAACCCAATTGTTGGTCCTGCTTGGGGATTGAAAAATTTTTGGATAAATGAAGGTCATAGCTTTGGTATCACCGCAGCAGGTGGAGCAGGATGGCAACTTGCTGAATGGATCGTAGATGGTGAACCCACAATAGATATGCTTGGTGTTGAACCAAGAAGGTATGGAGATTATTGCTCTAAATCATATTTAAAAGCTAAAAATGAAGAAGCTTACAGTCACGTTTTCATAACTCACTTTCCTGATGAAGAAAGACCAGCAGCAAGACCATTAAGAACAGCGCCATGTTATGACAGAATGAAAAATTTAGGAGCAGTGTTTGGTCAAAAATTTGGATGGGAACGACCTAACTTTTTTGCAACTGATGGAATGGAGCAAAAAGATGATTGGTCATTTAGAAGATCAAAATGGTTCAATGCGATGGAAAAAGAATGCAAAAACGTAAAAGAAAATGTAGGTCTTTTGGATATGACTGCATTCGCAAAATGTAGAATTAAAGGACCTGGTGCTGAGGAATTTTTAGATAATTTAGTTGCAAACAAATTACCAAAAAAAGTTGGAAGAATTAATTTATGTCACGCTTTAAATACTAAAGGCGGAGTTCATTCTGAATTTACTATTATGAGAGAGTCACATGATAGCTTTTATTTAGTATCAGCAGGAGCTTTTCAAAGATTAGATCATGATTGGATTTTAAAATGGATGCCTTCAGATGGTTCAGTACAGTTTGAAAATTTAACTAATAGTAATGGAGTTTTGGTTGTTTCAGGTCCAAAAGCAAGAGAGTTAATGCAAAGAGTTTCAAAAGATGATTTTTCAAATGAAAACTTTAAATGGCTAAGTGCAAAAATGGTTGATGTAGGGTATGCACCAGTAAATGCTATGAGAGTTAATTTTGTTGGTGAATTAGGATGGGAACTTCATCATCCAATTGAATATCAAAATCACATTTTTGATAAACTTATGGAAGCAGGACAAGATCTTGGATTAAAACCTTATGGTATTAGAGCTATGAATAGTTTGAGAGTAGAAAAATCATATAAATTAGTTGGAACAGAATTATCAATAGAATACTCACCTTATGAAAGTGGTCTTGATAGATTTATACACCCTAATAAAGGAAGTTTTATTGGACTTGAAGCATTGAACAAGTGGAGAGAAAAAGGTTTTGATAACAAACTTGTTACCTTAGAAGTTCACAATCCAAAAGATGCAGATGTTTTGGGCAATAACCCAATTTATGAAAATGGAAGTGTAATAGGAAGAGCAACAGGTGGAGATTTTGGTTTTAGAATTGGAAAATCTTTAGCATTAGGAATGGTTAAACCAGAATTAGCAAATGTTGGACAAAAACTTAAAATTGAAATATTAGGTGAGAAATATGATGCAACAATTTTAGATGAAAGTCCTTACGATCCAGAAAACAATTTATTAAGAGCTTAATGAAAATATTAGTCGCTGTTAAAAGAGTTATTGATTACAACGTTCAAATACGAGTTAAAGAAGATGGCTCAGGTGTTGTTACTGACAACGTTAAAATGTCAACAAATCCACCAGATGACAATGCGATAGAAGAAGCAGTAAAAATTAAAGAGGCTGGCAAAGCTAAAGAAATAGTTGCAATTACAATTGGTGAAGAAAAAGCTCAAGAAACAGTTAGAAAAGCTTTAGCAGTTGGAGCGGATAGGGGAATACATGTCAAAGTTGATAATGTGATTGAACCATTAGCAGTTTCAAAAATTTTAAAAAAAATTGTAGAAAAAGAAAATCCTGATTTAGTATTTATGGGAAAACAAGCAATTGATGATGACTGTAATCAAACTGGTCAGATGCTTGCAGCTTTATTAAATTGGCCTCAAGCAACTTTTGCATCTAAAATTGAAGTAAAAGATAATGCATTAGAGGTAACTCGTGAAATTGATGAAGGTTTGGAAACCATTGAAGTGAATGTTCCAGCAATTGTTACATGTGATTTAAGATTAAATGAACCAAGATATGCTTCACTTCCAAATATTATGAAAGCTAAGAAAAAACCAATAGAACAGATAAATGCTTCAGATTTAGGAGTTGATATTAATCCTAGAATCGAACAAATTAAAGTTGAAGAGCCACCAAAAAGAAAAGCTGGAATAAAAGTCGCTAGTGTTGAAGAATTGGTGCAAAAATTAAAAAATGAGGCTAAGGTAATTTAAATGTCGGTATTATTAATTGCAGAACATAACAATAAAGAAGTAAGACCATTTACATATAATGCTATTACAGCAGCTTCTCAAATAAACGAGGATCTTCATGTTTTGGTTTTAGGTCATCAAGCTGATGATGTTGCAAAATCTTTATCTGAAGTTCCAAGTGTAAAAAAAGTTATTCATGTCGATAATGAGATTTACGAAAACTATATCGCAGAAAATTATACATCAGCAATAATCAAGCATGCAGAAAATTATTCACACATTGTAAGCTCAGCAAATACATTTGGCAAAAATTTAATGCCAAGAATCGCAGCATTACTAGATACGTCTCAAGTAAGCGATATAATTAAAGTTATTTCTGAAGATACTTTTTTAAGACCAATTTATGCAGGAAATGCTTTTGCTACGGTTAAAAGTAATGACAAAAAAAAATGTGTTACTATAAGACCGACGTCATTTGATCCTGCTGATAAGAGTGGTGGATCTGCTGAAATTACAAAATCTGATCCAGCAGAAGCTAGTTCATCTACTAAATTTCTAAAGAAAGAAGAAGTTAAGTCAGACAGACCAGAGCTTGGAACAGCCAGAATAGTAATTTCTGGTGGCAGAGGAATGCAAAATGGTGAAAATTTCAAATTAATCAGTGATATTGCTGATAAACTTAATGCAGCAATTGGAGCATCAAGAGCAGCAGTTGATGCAGGTTATATTACGAATGATCATCAAGTGGGACAAACGGGAAAAGTTGTGGTTCCAGATTTATATATTGCAGTTGGAATTTCAGGTGCGATACAGCACTTAGCAGGAATGAAAGAAAGTAAAGTTATTGTAGCTATAAATAAAGACGGTGAAGCTCCAATTTTTAGTGTCGCAGATTACGGATTAGAAGCAGATCTTTTTGAGGCGCTTCCTCAGTTTTTGTCAGAATTGAACAAATTAAACACTATACAAAAATAGCAAATACTGTAAGAAATTATCATTATGTCCAGAGAAGTGATGGAATACGATGTTGTCATCGTAGGTGGCGGACCATCAGGACTTTCAACTGCAATTAAATTAAAGCAGTTAAATCCAGATATTAATGTCTGCCTTTTAGAGAAAGCATCTGAAATAGGTGCACATATTTTATCAGGGAACGTGTTTGAAACACGTGCTTTAGACGAACTAATACCTAATTGGAAAGAATTAAATGCTCCAATTAAAACAAAAGTTACAAAAGAAAAATTTTTATTTTTAGGAAAACAAAAATCATTAAGTTGGCCAACATGGTTGCTTCCCAAGGTTCAACAAAATCATAATAATTATATTATAAGTCTTGCAAATCTTTGCAGATGGTTAGCAGAGCAGGCTGAGGGATTAGGAGTTGAAATATTTCCAGGATTTCCAGCAAGTGAAGTTTTATATAATGATGATGGATCAGTTAAAGGTATTGCAACCCAAGATATGGGTATCGACAAAGAGGGAAATAAAAAAGATACTTATGAACCAGGAATGGAATTACATGCAAAAGTTACAGTATTTGCAGAAGGATGCAGAGGTCACTTAGGAAAAGAATTAATTAAGAAGTTTGAGTTGGATAAAGGCAAAAATCCTCAACAATATGGAATTGGTTTTAAAGAAATTTGGGAGATAGATGAAAAAAATCATACAGAAGGTTTAGTAATTCATACTGCTGGATGGCCTTTAGACAATAATACCTACGGTGGAAGTTTTATGTATCATGCGGAAAATAAACAAGTTTTTCTTGGTTACGTAATTGGATTAGATTACCAAAATCCTCATCTCTCACCTTTTGATGAATTCCAAAGATTTAAAACCCATCCAGATATAAAAAAAATAATTGAAGGTGGAAAAAGAATTTCTTATGGCGCAAGAGCTTTAATTGAGGGAGGAATACAGAGTTTACCTCAGATGTTTATGCCAGGTGCTTTGTTAGTTGGATGTGATGCGGGAACATTAAATATGCCTAAAATAAAAGGGTCTCATACTGCAATGAAGAGTGGAATGATCGCTGCTGAAACAATTTATGATCATCTTACAAAAAATATAAATTTATCTTCATATGAACAAAAATTTAAAGAAAGTTGGGTTTACAAAGAATTATATGAGGCAAGAAATGTAAAACCAAGTTTCTCTTGGGGTTTAATTCTAGGTATATTATTTACTGGAATTGACCAGATTTTATTTAGAGGAAAGCTTCCTTTCACATTAAAACATAAACATGCTGATCATGAAGCTCTAAAACCAGCAAATAAAATGCCAAAAATTGATTATCCTAAGCCTGATAACGTTATTACTTTTGATAAAACTAGTTCGGTTTATTTAACGGGTACAATTCATGATGATAATCAACCAGTGCATTTAAAACTTAAAGATCCAGATTTGCCTATAAAATATACTTTAGAGAAATTTGATGAGCCCGCACAAAGATATTGTCCAGCAGGAGTTTATGAAGTTCAAGAAGTAAATTCTGTTCAAAAATTTGTAATCAATGCTCAAAATTGCATACATTGTAAAACGTGTGATATTAAAGAACCGTCTCAAAATATTACTTGGGTAACCCCAGAAGGTGGAGGCGGACCTAAATACGGAAATATGTAATTAAGATAAATCGATTGCGAACTTTTTTAAAGTTTCAATTGGAATAAGTTTCAAAGTGTTTTTGTGAGTTTTTTTTAAATAAATAGGACATCCTTTTCCCGCTTCTAAAGCTCTAGCATACCAACCTGCACACACACACCAACTATCTCCATCTTTTAAACCCGGAAAACCAAACTCAGGATGAGGTGTAACTAAATCATTCCCTGCTTCTTTGCACCATTCTAAAAATTCAGTATTTACTTTTGCACAAACAGTGTGAACACCATGATCATTTTCATCTGTATTACAACATCCGTCTCTATACCATCCTGTCAAAGGGTCATTAGAGCATAACTCCAAATCTTCATCTAAAACATTTTTTTGTTTATCAGCCATGAAATAATTCTGTTAATTTTTTATCAATATCTATGTTAAATGAAAAAGATCTTCTTTCACCGTCAGATTTAAATGGATATGCAGTATGCATTAAATTATTTGGGAACAAAATAAGATCGCCAACTTTTGGTTTATGATTAAATATAGAATTATTTAAAAAAGATTTAGAGCCATAAATAAAATCAATGGTTCCGTTAGTTTTTATTTTCTTGTTTCCTTTTGTTAAATTATTTGGAATTTTCAAATAACCAACTCCAGAAACATTACCATCATGGAAATGAATAGGATTGTAATCATTTTTAAATTGTCTTACAACCCATAAATTCTTAATTTTAATATTTTTTGACTTCTTATTAAGATTTTTTTTTAAATATTGATTAACAGATTTAGAAATAAAACTTTTTAAATTTTTTTTTATAAATTTATTTTTTAATTCAATTTCTTGCTCAACTTGACCTACCAATTTTTTTGAATAGTCACTTGATTTTGATTTTTTTTTATCTTTAATAATACTTTCAACTTCATCATTAATTTTTTTTACCAAGTTTAATGGAATTTTAATAACAGCAATTTTTGGTCCAAACGGACTTAAAACTTTCATCAATTTTTTATATTTTTGTTGGATTAGGTTGTCCTTTATAAACAACCTCTGGATCAAATTTTTTTTCTTCTTCTTCAAATTTCATTTCGATTTGTCTTGCATTATCAATTTTTCCCAAAGGAACAGATCTATAAAAACAGGATCTGTACCCAACGTGGCAACTAGAGCCTTCGCCAATATCTACAGTCATCCAAACTGCATCTTGATCATCATCAATTCGAATCTCTTTTACTTTTTGAACAAATCCACTTGTTTTTCCTTTATGCCAAATTGATTGTCTTGATCTGCTCCAGTAATGAGCTTCTTTAGTTTCAATAGTTAATTTGAATGCTTCCACATTCATATACCCATGCATTAATATTTCTTTTGTTTTTGAGCATGTTGTAATGACTGGAATCAATCCATCATTATCGAATTTAGGAGATAAAAGCTTGCCTTCTTCTATTTCTGCTACATTTTCTCTTTTTTTAAACATATATGTGGAATTATCTAACATAATAATAAATATATTAAATATTTTAAAATTAAGGTTTTATATATATAAAAGCACGTCATGAAATTAGTAAAAAACGAAAACGAAAAAAAAATTAATGAAGTAACAGACAAAGAAGCCGAAGAAGCTTTTGTCAAAATCCTTAAATGGTTAGGTGAAGACCCTACTAGAGAAGGTTTATTAGAAACTCCAAAGAGAGTTACAAAAGCATTTAAAGAATATTTCAAAGGCTACAAAGAAGATCCAAAAGCAGTTTTAGATAAAACATTTGGTGATGTTGAAGGCTATAGCGATATGGTTGTTCAAAAAAATATCTCAGTCCAAAGTCATTGCGAACATCACATGGCACCAATTATAGGAATTGCTCATGTAGCATACATTCCAAATCAAAGAGTTGTAGGATTAAGCAAAATAGCAAGAGTAGTAGAAGTATTTTCTAAAAGATTACAAACACAAGAAAGATTAACTGTTCAGATCGCTAATACTTTAATGGAGTCTTTGGATGCAAAAGGTGTTGCGGTAACAATAGATTCAACTCATCAGTGTATGACTATGAGAGGTATAAAAAAAGAGCAAGCTACTACAGTTACAAATTTTTATCTTGGACAGTTTAAAGACGATTTAAGTTATCAAAATAGATATTTGCGATTTATTGCAAAATAATATTTACTGATAAACATGGCGGACTCATTTAAAGCAGTTGTAATAAACAATCAGAACGAAAATTTTACAAGAGAAGTCAAAGAATTAAGTTTAGACCATTTTAAAGATGGAGAGGTGCTAGTTAAGATAGATTATTCTGATCTTAATTGGAAAGATGCAATGATACTAAAAGATGGTGGTAAGTTAGTGAAAGAGTATCCAAGAATACCTGGCATTGATTTTTCTGGAACTGTTGCACAAGGTGATGGTGAAGAATTTAAAGAAGGAGACAGAGTTATATTAACAGGTTGCAGAGCAGGTGAACTTTTTGATGGTGGATATTCTCAATACGCAAAAGTTAAAAAGGATCATATTACAAAAACACCTGAAGGTATGACAAATAAACAAGCTATGATTTTAGGAACTGCTGGTCTTACTGGTTTATTATGTGCTTTTGCAGTTAAAGCAAGAGAGGAACTATTGATGCAGTCAAAAGTTAATGATGTATTAGTAACTGGTTCTACAGGAGGTGTTGGAATGGTGGCAGTAATGGTTCTTGCTAAAATGGGAATTAACGTTACAGCGATAACTGGTAAACCAGATAAAGCAGATTATCTAAAAGAACTTGGCGCTAAAAACGTTATAGATCGTAAAGAATTTGAGGGTGAAGCAAGATTAATAGATAAAGGAACATGGGATGGTGTTGTAGATACTGTGGGTGGTAACATTTTATCTAATGCAATAGCTCAAACTAAACCAAAAGGAATTGTTGCTATATGTGGAAATGCTAGTGGCAATAAATTAAATACTTCAGTAATTCCATTTATTTTAAGAGCAGTCAAATTATGGGGAGTGGACTCGGTTAATATCAGTAAAAAAAGAAAAGAGTTTGTATGGGGGGAATTTCCTGCTTTGCTAGATTTTAATATTTTAGAAAAATCAGTAAATACTATTGGATTAGATGAATTATTAAATGTCTATCCTGATATATTAAAAGGAAATTTAAAAAATAAAATTGTAGTGGATGTAAATAAATAATGGATTGGGATAAATTAAAGATTTTTCATGCAGTTGCTGAGGCAGGTAGCTTTACTAGTGCAACAGTAATTCTAAATCTAAGTCAATCTGCAATTAGTAGACAAATTCAATCTTTAGAAGATGACTTAAAAGTTAAGTTATTTGAGAGACATGCTAGAGGATTAACTCTTACAGAAAATGGAGAATATGTATTTAAAACAGCTCATGAAGTTATCTCCAAATTAAAAGAGGTAGAAACAACTTTAGGAGACAAAAAAACCAAACCTTCTGGAAAATTATCAGTAACAACTGTAGTAAGTTTTGGAACAACCTGGTTAACACCAAGAATACAAGAATTTATGCAACTTAATCCTGAAATTGAGGTTGAACTGATATTTGATGATAGAGAACTAGATTTAAGCACAAGACAAGCGGATATTGGTATATTTATGAGAAGACCAAAACAGCTAAACTATATTCAAAAAAAGCTTATTGATATCAACTACCATATCTATGGATCACCAAAATACTTAGAAAAACATGGATATCCTAAGACAATTAATGATTTAAATAAGCACAACTTTATTTCATTTGGTAGAGGAGCTCCATCTCCTGTTTATAATCCAGATTGGGCACTAAAACTTGGAATGAAAGATAATAAAAAAAGAAAAACTGTAATGAGAGTGAATAGTGTTTATGGTTTACTATTAGCTGTTCAAAGCGGTGTAGGGCTAGCTGCAATTCCAGATTACTTGACTGTGAAACAACCAAATATTGTTAAAGTTTTACCAAGCGTTCAAGGTCCAACTACTGAGGCACACTTTGTATATCCTCAATCACTTAAAAATGTTGCTAGAGTTCAAGCTTTCAGGAACTTCCTTTACAGTAAAATTTCTGAGTGGGAATTTTAAATAAATCATCAAAAAAAACAGTACTAATTGCAATTGATTATCAATTGCGACAATATTGCAATTGATAATCATTTTCATTGAGAATAGTTATCATCCGCATTGCAGGACAAATTACGTTTAATATAAATATAAATTTAAGGAGTAGAATGAGAAAATTAACAATAATTTCATTGTTTTTTGCTTTAATTTCAAGTTTTACGATTGCAGCTGAGGTCAATATTTTTAGTGCAAGACACTATGATTCTGACATTCAATTATATGAAAAGTTCACAGCAGCAACAGGAATTAAAGTAAACGTAGTATCAGGTAAAGATAAAGCCCTGCAGAAAAGAATTACTGAAGAGGGAGCAGATTGTGTTGGAGATTTATACATCACAGCTGATGCTGGAAGACTAGGTGCATTTGCAGCAAAAGGAATGATGCAAAATGCAGGCTGGTCAAAAGCTATTAAGGATGCCGTACCTGCACAATTTAGATCTGCAAAATGGACTGGAATAGCTAAAAGAGCAAGAATAATTTATTATTCACCTGAAAGAGTAAATGCAAACGAACTTAATGGTATGACTTACGAAGGTCTAGCTGATCCAAAATGGAAAGGCAGATTAGTAATAAGAAAATCTAACAACATTTATAACCAATCTTTAGTTGCTTCACTTGTTAAGAATAATGGTAAAGCAAAAACCGCAGAATGGTCTAAAGCTGTTGTAGCAAACATGGCTAGAACTCCAAAAGGTAACGACCGTGCTCAAATCATGGCTGTTGCTGCAGGAGAAGCTGATATTGCTGTTGCAAACACGTACTATCATGCGTTGATGTTATCCGGAAAAAAAGGTGCTGAACAACAAGAAGCAGCAAAAAAAGTAATGCCTTTTTTCCCGAATCAACAAGATAGAGGAACGCACATTAATATTAGTGGAGCTGGTATGCTTAAACATGCACCAAACAAAGCTAATGCTGTAAAATTAGTTGAGTTTTTATTATCAACAGAGGCTCAAAATCACATTGTAAATAATACTTTTGAGTATCCAATGATAGGTGGTGTAACACCTAATGATTTAGTTCCAGGTAAAGAAATGAACTTTGTAATGGATACTAAAACAAGTGTTAAGTCATACGGTGCAAAACAAGCAGATGCATTAGAAGTAATGTTAGCTGCTGGTTGGAAGTAAATGACAGCTGTTAAAAAAAAATTTACTACGGAAGTTGATTATAATAAATCTACCAAAGCCTGTCCTGCATGTGCTTCGGAGTGTGAAAAAATCAATAAACGTGTAAATAATAGAAAATTGTCTGAAATTAAAACTAAGGAGGTTCCGCATATCCTAAAAGTATTTAATTTTTGATTTTCTAAAGTTTGTGCCTATGGTTTGGTCTCCTAAACCATGGGCACTTTTGATTTTCATGATTATAAGGCGGATTATAATATATGAAATTTAATTCCTGGTACTTATCATCTTTTATAGTTTCATTTATTGTTGCAATCCCAATTTTAACTGTGTTTGCAAGTTTCTTTCAAGAAACAACAAATTACTACGATATATTGAAAAATACTTTTCTAATCGAATACATCTACAACTCTTTAACTTTACTTTTTGGAGTATTAATACTTACTTTGTTTTTAGGTGTTGGATGTGCTTATGTAGTTTCATTTTATGATTTTCCAGGTGTTAAATTTTTTAAATGGGCGTTAATATTATCTTTTGCGGTACCTGCTTACATTTATGCTTATTCATTAACAGCTTTTTTTGAAAACTTTGGAACACTGTATTCAATTTTAAAATCTTTATTTGGACCTGGTGAATATAATCAATCCATCCCAAAATTTGATGGTATGCTTGGTGCTATCTTATCAGTTTCTTTTTCTCTATTTGGATACGTATACGTTCTAACAAGAGCATCTTTTCATTATCAATCTCAAAATTTAATAGAATTAGGACAAAATCTAGGTTTTTCGAAATATAAATCTTTTTTTAAGATTATTTTACCATCAGCTAGACCAGCAATTGTTGCAGGATTAGCCTTAGTTGCAATGGAAACATTATCTGATTTTGGTGCAGTATCGTTTTTTGGAATAGCAACTCTTACAACAGGTATTTATGACTCATGGATATCTTTTGATGATTTAGCTTTTGCAAACCAACTTTCATTTTTTTTGCTGTTATTTATTTTAGGACTTTTTTTTATTGAAAATATCTCAAGAAAGCGTGCTCAATATCACTCACCAATTAAAGGTGGTATTAAAGAAAAGAAGAAAATTAAACTAAATTTTTCTAAAGGAACTTTGGCTTTCGGGTTTTGTTTTTTAGTATTTTTTATAAGTTTTTTATTTCCTGTTTTACAAATGTTATATTGGACAATAATTTTTCCAAAAAATTTATTTGATTTAAATACCTTTCAATTATTTTCAAACACCATTTATCTAGTTTTTTTATCTAGTATCGTATTAGTAGTTTTTTCATTTATTTCAAATTATGGAAATAGAGTAACTAAAAGTAAATTTTTAAACTATCTTACAACATTTTCAATCACAGGATATGCGATTCCTGGAGTAATTTTAGCTGTTGCGTTCATCACTTTTATTGCTTGGTTTGACAATACTTTTGTCAAAGCCTTTGAATTTAATTCTATTAAGAAAATTTTTATAGGATCTATTTTTGGTTTAGTGATAGTTTATTTTATAAGATTTTATTCACTAGCTTATAATGGATTGAAAACTGGCTACGAAAGGATTAATAGGTCAATTGATGAGAGCTCTTATCTTCTTGGTTATTCTAAAATAAAAACTTTCCTTGGAATTCATGTTCCTTATTTAAAAAATTCTGTCTTTCTAATAGGAATATTGATTACGATAGAAGTAATAAAAGAATTACCTATAACTTTAATATTGAGACCATTTAACTTTGAAACTTTTGCTACAACAGCATATATTTTTGCATCTCAAGATCTTTTAGAAGCAGCAGCAGTTCCATCATTATTCTTGATATTAATTGCAAGTACATTTATTTTGATAACGTCTAAATTTATTTTGAAAGACTAATGACTAATAATTTTTTTGAAATTGAAAATGTATCTTTTGCTGCTGGCGGGAAAAATAAAGTTAATAATGTTTCTTTAAAAATTGAAAATGAAGGTGAAATTGTATGTTTACTTGGTCCCTCTGGTATAGGTAAAACCACAATATTAAGAACTATTGCGGGTTTAGAAAAAATTAATAAAGGTAAAATTAATCTAAAAGGCAGAACACTTTCATCTCAAAATATTCATATTGAGCCAGAAAATCGTAATATTGCTCTATCATTTCAAGAGAACAGCTTATTTCCTCATTACAATATAGAAAAAAATATTAATCTTGGTTCAGATAGAGTGAAAGATGATAAAAAAATACAAACTAAAGAAGTAATTAATTTTTTAAACTTAAACAAAATATTAAATAAATTTCCGCATGAGATCAGTGCGGGTGAAGCCCAAAGAGCATCTTTAGCAAGATCTTTAGTCTCTCAACCAGATTTATTAATGCTTGATGAGCCGTTATCAAATGTAGACCAAAGTTTTAAAGAGGAAATTCAAGTTGAATTAAAACAAATTTTAACAAATTCTAAAATCACAACAATTATTGTTACTCACGATTCATACGAAGCTTTTTACCTGGGTAGTAAATGCGGAATAATTTTAGACGGTGAGTTAAAGCAATATGATGATCCATATAATGTCTACCATTTACCAAATTCAGTAGAAGTAGTTAATTTTCTTAATAGAGGAATTTTAATACCTGCTGAAGTTACTAGTCCAAAAAGTCTTGAAAATGAAGATTTAGGCACAATAACAGGAAATTTTGCTAGACCTTTCCCAATAGGATCTAAAGTAAAACTTTTAATACAGCCAGAAGACTTGCAACATGATGATGCGAGCAATCTTAAACTTGAAGTCGTAGATAGAAAATTCAGAGGGTCAAATTTTATTTATACGTTAAAAACATTAAGTAATAAATTAATACCAGTTTTTGTGCATTCTCATCATATTCATCAACATGAAGTCGATGAAAAATTTGGTATAAAAAGACCCATCCATATCGATCATATTGTTTGCTTTTAAATTTAATTATATAAATCAAAAAATGCATGAAAGAGTTACCTAAAAGTACTAAAGTAGTTGTTATAGGGGGTGGTGTTGCTGGAACATCATGTGCTTATCATCTTGCAAAATTTGGATGGAAAGATGTTGTTTTACTTGAAAGAGATTTGCTTACTTCAGGAACTACCTGGCATGCAGCAGGTCTTCTAGGTCAATTAGGTGCATCATCAACAATTACAAAAATAAGAAAATATTCTTTAGATCTTTATAAAGATTTAGAAAAGACTACAGGTTTATCAACTGGAATGAAGCAAAATGGTGCAATTACAGTTGCATCTACCAAACAAAGAATGCAAGAACTACTAAGACAAGCAACAACTGCTCAATTATCAAATGTTGAAGTAGAAGTTCTTAATAAAAAACGTTTAAAGGAATTGTATCCCGTATTAAATAGTGAAGATATTGTAGGTGGTGTTTATATGCCGAAAGATGGTCAAGCAGATCCAGTTGGAGTAACTAATGTTCTTGCAAAAGCTGCAAGAATGGAGGGTGCAAAGATTTTTGAAAAAACCCCTGTAAAAAAAATTCTAATCAAGAATTCTAGAATAAGTGGAGTAGAAACAAACAAAGGTATCATCGATTGTGAATACGTTGTTATGGCAACAGGAATGTGGTCAAGACAATTAGGTGAAGAAATAAATGTGAGTGTGCCTTTGTATCCAAACGAGCATTTTTATATCATTACAGAACCAATAAAAGATTTACCTGAAAATCTTCCAGTATTGAGAGATTATAATGCTTGTTTATATTTAAAAGAAGATGCAGGAAAAATGCTCGTAGGTATTTTTGAACCAAAAGCAAAACCAGCATTTAAAGACACTGGAAGAGTTCCAGATAATTTTTCATTTGGTGAACTGCCAGATGATTTTGATCATTTTGAACCTTACTTAGAAAAATCATTTCATAGATTGCCAATGTTAGAAAGTGCAGGAATAAGAAAATTCTTCTCTGGTCCAGAGTCTTTTACTCCAGATACTCAATATTTATTAGGCGAAACTCCTGAAGTTAAAAATCTATTTACATGTTGCGGTTTTAATAGCATTGGGATTGCTAGCTCAGGAGGAGCTGGCAGAGTTACTGCCGAGTGGATGATCAATGGACATATTAATGAAGATTTATTTTCAGTGGATATTAAAAGGTTTCAAAAATTCCACTCATCAAAAAACTTTATTATGGAAAGAGTAACAGAAACGCTTGGTGATCTGTATGGAATGCATTGGCCTTATAAACAACCAAATACATCAAGAAATCAAAAACTTTTGCCCTATCATGAAGAATTAAAAAAAGCAGGAGCTTGTTTTGGAGTTGCCGGAGGTTTTGAAAGACCAATGTGGTATTCATTAAATGGTAAAGAGCCTAAATATGAATATAGTTTTAATTATCAAAATTGGTACCCATCAGCAAAACACGAGACTTTAAATGCCAGGAGGAATGTTGGACTTTTTGATTTTTCAACTTTTTCAAAGTTTGATTTGAAAGGCGAAAAAACTCACCAAGAACTTCAAAAGTTGTGTACCGCTAATATTAAAAATGAGATTGGAAAAACAAATTACACTCATATGTTAAATGAAGATGGTGGAATAGAAACAGATTTAACTGTTGTATGTATGGATAAAAATTATTTTAGAATTGTGAGCTCAGCAGCTACTAGAGAACACGATAAATACCATATCTTAAAGTATTTAGATGGAGATGTGTCTTTTAAAGATGTAACAGAAGATATTTGTTGTCTAGGATTGTTTGGTCCAAAGAGTAGAGAGATGATTTCGAAAATAAGCAATGAAGATTTTAGTAATGATAAATTTAAGTTTGGAACTGGAAAGTTCATCATGATAAATGGTGTTAAAGTTTGGACCCAACGACTTTCTTACGTTGGTGAATTAGGATTTGAGCTTTATGTTGACTCAAGTTTAGCTAAGGATTTATATGAAATTTTAATTGAAGAGGGGAAAAACTTCGAACTATCTCATTGTGGAATGCATGCAATGGATATTATGAGAATGGAAAGTGGATTTGTTCACTGGGGACATGATATTTCACCAGAGGAAAATCAGTATCAAGCAGGTTTAAAATTTGCAATTAGTTATAAGAAAAATGTAAACTTTATTGGAAAAGATGCTCTATTAAAAATTAAAGACCAAAAATTAGATAAAAGGATGATGATGTTTACTCTTAAAGACAGTAAACCTGGTGAGCCACTTTTACTACATGAAGAACCTATTTATATGGATGACAAAATAATTGGTAGAACAACTTCAGGAAATTATTCTTTTTGTTATGAGAAAAATCTTTCATTTGGATATGTCAATTCTGGAAATACAGTTAAAACATTAAAAGACAAAAATATATACATTGAAATTGAAAAACAAAAATATCCAGTTGAGGTATTAGAAAAACCTCTAAACAATAAAGATTTTAAGAACTAATTTTCTTTTTTCTACTTTCGGCCTGAACAAATAAAACACCAAAAACTATTATTCCAATAACTCCAAAAGTTTTATTAAAATCAAAAGGTACTCCAAATATATAAAAATTTATTAATGTTGACCAAATTAATTGTGAATATTGAAAATTAGTTACAAAAGACAAATTTGATAGTTGAATAGCAAATATAATTAAAAGGTGGCTAGTAAAACCTAATACACCAAGAAATATCAACCAAACCCATAACCTTTTATTCTCAATAGGTGTCCAGTCTAACATTACATAAATAGAGAAAACAATGGCCCCAACAACAGCAGCATAAAATAACGCCACTAAAGGATCATTATTACCAGAAATAAATTTTGTAAAAAATTGATATAAAGCCCAACATACTGGTGGCACCAAAGGAAAAATTAAGTCTAAACTTAATACTTTCATGCTAGGACTCATTGAATAAATTATACACCCGAAGCTTAATAACATTAAAATTATACCTTTAGATGAAAGAATATCTTTTAAAAACAATGCTGTTAAAATTGATACTATTAATGGAGCTGAGAAGAAAACTACATAGATATCGACAAGGTCAAATTTTTGTAAAGAATGAATGAAAAAAAAAGTAGCAAAAACCATTAATATAGATCTAATAATATTAATTTTAAAATTGCTTTTTAAGTTTAACTTAGGTTTTAATATCGCGAATAAAATTATAATAATCACAAAGTGAAAAAAAAATCTGCCCCAAATTACTTGATTTAATGGCATTAATGTTCCAAGATATTTTGCAGTAGAATCTTGGCAAACTAAAATAAAAAATCCAGATATAGATAAAATTATAACTTTGGTAATAGATTTATTTTTAAGGAAATTCATATTTGTGATTAAATTTTAGACCGAGCTAAGATTATCTAAAATTTTTTTTGAACACTGTTCTGTATTACTAGAGCCTTGAAGATCTTTTGTTCGACTGTCTTTATCTTTAAGAGTTAATTCAATTGATTTTACTATTCTATCAGAAGCTTCTTTTTCGCCTAAATAATCTAACATCATTGCAGCTGACCAAATTTGTCCTACTGGATTAGCTATCCCTTGTCCCGCAATATCTGGTGCGGATCCATGCACAGGTTCAAATAATGATGGGTATTTATTTGTTGGATTAATATTTCCAGATGGTGCAATTCCAATAGTTCCAGTACAAGCTGGCCCTAGATCTGATAAAATATCTCCAAAAAGGTTTGATGCGACTATCACATCAAAACGTTCAGGACTTAAAACAAATCTAGCAGCTAATATATCAATGTGATACTGATCAGTTTCCACATCAGAATAGTTCTTTTTATTCTCATTAAATCTTTCATCCCAATAAGGCATTGTAATAGATATTCCATTTGATTTTGTAGCACTTGTTAGTTTTTTTCTTTTTCTTTTTTTAGCTAATTCAAATGCAAATTGTTGAACTCTATCTATTCCGTATTTTGACATTATTGTTTCTTGAATAACCACTTCTCTATCACTTCCCTGAAACATTCTTCCACCGACTGATGAGTATTCTCCTTCAGTATTTTCTCTAACAATTATCATGTCAATATCACCTGGCTTTTTATTAGCTAACGGAGCATTTACACCTTCAAAAAGTTTTACAGGTCTTAAGTTAATAAATTGATCAAACTCTCTTCTAAATTTTAATAATGAACCCCAAAGAGTTATGTGATCTGGATATTTATCTGGCATACCAACCGCACCAAAGAAAATTGCATCGTGTTTAGTTAATTTATCTTTCCAGTCATCTGGCATCATTTTTCCATGCTTTTCATAATAATCACATGATGCAAAATCATAATCTTCTATCTTTAATTTGAATTGATGTTGTTGAGAAATCTCTTTTAATATTTTTTGCGCTTCAGGTACAACTTCTTTTCCAATGCCGTCACCAGCAATAGAAGCTATAGAATACTCTTTCATTTATTTAGTGAATGTATCGTTAAATTGCTTAGTAACTCTGACAAAAGTTGTGCACTTACTTAATTGTTTTAAAGAGGGGGCACCAACATATGTACAACTACTTCTCACACCACCTAAAATATTTAAAATGGTATCATTAATTTTACCACGGTACTTCACTCTGACTGTTCTTCCTTCGCTACTTCTGTAGTCTGATAGTCCGCCGTAATGTTTATTGTTAGCTGTTTCAGAACTCGATCCATAAAATTCGACATATTTAGAACCATTAGATTTTACTAATTTTCCTTTACCTTCATCGTGACCTGCAAACATTCCCCCAAGCATAACAAAATCAGCTCCTCCACCAAATGCTTTAGCAACGTCACCTGGACATGTGCATCCACCATCTGCAATTATATGTGCACCTAATCCATGAGCTGCATCAGCGCATTCTATCACTGCACTTAACTGGGGATAGCCAACTCCAGTTTGTATACGTGTTGTGCAAACACTACCTGGTCCAATTCCAACTTTTACAATATCTGCACCTGATAAAATTAATTCTTGAGTCATATCGGCGGTTACCACATTACCAGCTATGATTGTTTTCGTTGGATATTTATCTCTTACAGATTTTAAAAATTTACTAAAATGCTCTGAGTAACCATTTGCAACATCAATACAGATGAATTTAATGAAACTAAATTCTTTTAAAACTTTATCTAAATTTTGAAAATCTTCTTTTTTGGTTCCAATACTTAAAGCTACATTTGGATATATTGATTTAATTTTTTTAAATTGTTTAATTTTTTTAACATCATGCTGTTTTGTTAAGCATGTAATCATTCCGTATTCAGATAATTTTTCTGCAACACCAAGCACACCCACTCCATCCATATTAGCTGCCATTATAGGGATTCCAGACCATTCGTTTTTACTATATTTAAAACGATAAGTTCTTTTTAAATTAACATCTTTTCTACTTTTAAGAGTGCTTCTTTTAGGTCTAAAAAGTACGTCGGAATAATCTAGTTTTAGCTCTTCTTCAATTCTCACAAAAATGAAGGTATACATTCAATGAATGATAATTCAATTTAATAATTAAGCTTATTAACGTTGTATTTGAACAATTTTAAAATTACTGATTGAATTATAAAATATAAATTAAAATAAATAAATGTTTGAAGGATTTAAGAGTAAATACGTACAGGTAAAAAAAGGGAAAGTCTTTTGTAAAGTTAAAGGAAAAGGTCTACCTTTATTATTACTTCATGGTTACCCTCAAACACATTTAATGTGGCACAAAACAGCTCCAGAGTTATCGAAAAGCTTTACAGTTGTTGTTGCAGACCTAAGAGGTTATGGAAATAGTTTAGCTCCACAATCTGATAGTAAACATTTTAATTATTCAAAACGAGAAATGGCGAGTGACATGAAACAAATGATGGTAAAATTGGGATACCCCAAATTTTTTGTTGCAGGCCATGATAGAGGTGCAAGAGTTGCTCATAGACTAGCAAGAGACCACAGAAAAAATGTGCTTGCTCTCAGCGTTTTAGATATTTGTCCAACATTAGATATGTATGAACTAACCACTAGAGATTTTGCAAAAGCATACTTCCATTGGTTTTTCTTAATCCAACCAAAGTGGTTACCTGAAAGAATGATAATGAGCGACCCAAGAAAATGGATGAAGAATTGCTTAGATAAATGGTCTGGGAATCATAAATTTGGTAGGGTTGAAGAGAGTTATCTAAAGTGCTTTAAGCAACCAAAGAGAATTCATGGATCATGCGAGGATTATAGAGCATCTGCTACTATTGATCTTGATCATGACAGATACGATCGAAAGAAAAAATTAAATATTCCAGTTCAAGTATTATGGGGAAAAAATGGTGTTATAGGTAAACAATTTAAACCAATAAAAATTTGGCAAAAATATTCAAATAAAAAAGTTATTGGAGTTGCTGTTAAATCTGGACATTTTATACCAGAGCAAAATCCTAAAGAAACTATTAAACAATTAAAAAGTTTCTTTTTAAAAAATGCTTAAAATTATTCCTAATAAAAAAAATATAGGTGCAGAATTAGTCTGTGATTTAAATAAAATTAATAATTCTTCGTTAAAAAAAATAAAATCTGCTCTTTCAAAATATGGGATGATTTATTTTAGAAACCAAAAATTAAATTCTGATCATTATATTAAA
Source organism: uncultured Pelagibacteraceae bacterium (assembly GCA_902572225.1). Classification (GTDB taxonomy): domain Bacteria; phylum Pseudomonadota; class Alphaproteobacteria; order Pelagibacterales; family Pelagibacteraceae; genus Pelagibacter. Next base: position 27,208 of record CACGFJ010000003.1, read on the forward strand.
TTTGCAAAAAAATTTGGAAAACTTGCAAACTATCCAAGACTTAAAGGATTGAATAAAAAATATCCTCAAATAACTGTTGTTCAAAGAAAATCTACTGATAAAGGCCCTAGTTTTGGTGAGCAATTTCATACAGACTCAATTTATACTAAAAAGCCACCAAGATTTACTATGTTACTATCTAAATTAGTCCCAAAAAAAGGTCAGGCAAATACAGATTTCTGTTCTCAATATTTAGCTTATGAAAAATTACCAGCTAACTTTAAAAGAAAGTTTAAAAATGAAAAATGTATTTTTTCATCAGAAGGACCTATTTCTGTAACTAGATTGGAAAGAGAGAAAGAAAAGGGGAAAAAAGCTAAAGAACTTATTTCAAAGCATAAATTAATAAGAAAAATAAATAGTAAATATACTTTATATTGTAGTCCAGGACACTTTATACGTTTTAATAACAGCAAAATTGATAAAAAATTAAAAACTTATTTATTTAAACACCAATTAAAAAAAAGTTTTCAATATTCTTTAGAGTGGGAAAAGAACCAATTAGCCATTTGGGACAATAGATCTATGCTTCATCAAGCTACAGCTTTTAAAGGTAATAGAATTATGCATAGAATTACTGTTCAATAATGTTTCAGGTATTTCTAGGCTTAACTCCATTTATAGGTATTACTCTTATTGGTTATCTTTTAGGATATATCAAAATATTTGATTTACAAAAGGCTAGAATATTTAATTTATTTTCATTTTATATCGCGGTACCAGCCTTAATCATAAAACTAGTTGCACAAAGTGATGTTGGGGAAATAGATGTGTCTCAAATTTCATCATATTTTTTAATGCAATTAACAAGTGGAATGTTTGCTTTCTTATTAACCAAAAATACTTTCAAAAGATCAATGCAAGAATCTATTATTTGGGCCCTAACAGTTGCTTTATCAAATCACGTAATATTAGTTTTACCTATTGCTGAAATATTCTTTGATGGAAGCACAATAACTCAAATATCAGGTATTATTTTAATGGATAGTGTTGTTTTATTATCCATAGTTAGTTTTTTTTTAGAACTTACTGTAAAAAAAAGAATTAAATTATTTCAGTTTTTAAGAAATTTAATATTAAATCCCATGATATTAGCAATATTAATTGGATTGATTATAAGAATTTCAAAGATCAATATAGACGAAACTCCATTTGAGTATATTCTACAAAGACTGGCAGCATGTGTGATGCCAGTTGGTTTATTTGCAATTGGTATCATTTTATCTTTCTACTCAAAAAAAGTTTTCAATAAATTAACAATCACTATTTCAATATTAAAACTTATTATATCACCATTGATTTTGCTAATATTAGGCTACACATTCTTTAGCTTGTCAAATCCAATTAATTTTGCTGGAGCTTTGTTGGTTAGTGTTGGCCCGTGTGGAGCCACCTCAATTGTTATGTGTTCTGCATATAATGTAAGCCCAGAAAATATTATTAAGGCAATATTTATTTCAACATTTGCGTCAATATTTACTTTTTTATTTACAATAAATTTATTAAATTAATAAAGTATGTTTAAAAAAATTTTTAGCATTCTTTTTATTTCTCTTTTTTTATCTTCGGTCTCAACAGCCAAAGATAAAATAGATAAAACTATTGATAAAACTACAGACTTTTTGAAATCTATATCCAAAAAAAGTTTGAATAAATCTCAAACTGCAGAATTTTTAAATAATTATGCAATAACTTTGGAAGATGAAAGAAATCAAGGTACTGTTACTTATATATTTGATGAAAAGAATTATAAAAGATACCAAGATGGAAATGTTATTTCAGAAGATGGGTGGAGATTTACAAACCTAGGTAAATTAAGAGTTTTTTCAGGTGATATTAAATTAACTTGGAAATTTAAACTTGATAAACAAAACGTAATAGTAATTAAGACTAAATTTCAACCACTTGGAAAGGAGTATCCTTTTACCTATCAATTAAAAGACAAGTTCTTTGAAAAGATTAATTAATGTCAAAAAGATATAGTGGAAAATCATTTAAAGACTCCAGCGTAATGAAAAAAGCCAAACTTTCTTTGAAGGAGAAAAGAAAAATTAAAAAAGATAAGAAAAAGAGCAAGTGAAATCTTGTTTGCATCAAAAAATAAAAGTAGTATAAACCAACAATTATTTACGGCGGGGTAGCTCAGTTGGTTAGAGCGCGGGACTCATAAGCCCGAGGTCAGTGGTTCGATCCCACTTCCCGCTACCAAATTTAATTCTTTTAATTATTATATTTATCCTTATAAAGATGTTATGAAACTGTTAGTTAAAGTATTGATATTTAACATAATTTTTGTTTCTGTTTCTTTTGCTAAAGTAGACAGAGTAGTAGATAAATTTTATTCTTCTCTTGAGGATTTTTTAGAGGAAAATTTTGAGAATACAGATTTCTCAATAAAAAAAATTGATAAAATTAAACCAGAAATTGGAATACAAACTTTTAAGATATTTTCAGAGGAAAATTCAGATTTATCTTTCTTTCAGGGATCTTTATTTTTACATGATAGCGATAGAGAGACATTTAATTTAGGTTTAGGAAAAAGATATTTATCAAATGATGAGAGCGTTCTATTTGGAATAAATGCATTTTATGACCATGAATTTGATTACGAACACCAAAGATTTAGTATAGGTACTGAAATAAAATCATCAATTTTGGATTTAAACTACAATCACTACATCGCGCAAAGTTCTAACAAAAAAGGAAAGAACAGTAAAAATGAAGAAGCTATTGACGGTTACGATCTAGAATTAGGAGCGCACCTACCCTATATTCCTTCAATGAAAGCATATGTTAAGGCTTTTGACTTTGATGTTTCTGGTGGAAATGATTTTCAAGGTTTAGAATTTTCTACACAAATAAAAGTTCCAAATTCAGGGTTATCATTGGAGATTGGTCACACAGATTACGATAATCACAACGATCAAAGTTTTATCAATCTTAAATACAGTAGCAATATAAAAAATTCAGGCTATTCATTCTTTAGTAGAAATGCATTCGAAAAAATTTCTATGAAAGATAGAATGTTCGAAAAAGTTAGAAGAGATAATGTTATTAAGAAAAAAGGAGCAGGTTTTACTGTTAAAGCAGGAGGATTTTAAATGAAAAATATTAAATATTTATTTTTGATTTTATCTACAATTTTTATTTTTGAGATTTTTAATTCAAAAAGTGCGGAAGCCTGTACAATTTCCTCTGGAGTTGTTTCAGAAGGTGATATTAACAGTGGATGTGATACTGCACCTGCTGAATATGAAATTGTAATTTATAAACTATTTTTATGCACAAGTTCTCCAACTGAAGCAACTACTTCATCTACAGTTGTATTAACATCTTGTTCTCAGATTTTTAATAATGATAGTGGGGCAACTGCAGCTGTAACTCAAGGAGCAGAAATTAACCTTGATGGAACTTACACAAGACCTCCAAATGGTACTTATACTCATGGATACGCCTATATGGACAATACTTTCGGTTTAACATGGGCAGGCGAACTTAGTGGTGCTAAGACAGGAACATCAAGTGGAACAGGAGTTTTTTGTGGAACAAAAGCTGGTTCTGGTACTCATGCAAAAGGAAGTACTCATACTGGTAATTCTGTTTGTGGTGCAAGTGCTATTACACCAGGAAAATTTGTTGAAACATTAGCTCAATTTGGTGCACATGATGATGCATTTTCATCAAAAGCTACAGTTAATAATATTAATGGAACAACTGCTAGTATTATTGGATACTTAGTTGATAGCAACGAACATAGAGCAGCTAACACAGGTGAGGTTGTAAAGTTAGAAGGTCTTGTGGAATTTGCAGATCCCATAACAGTCACTTCAGGAACAACTTCTTTAAGCATGACTTTTAATGTTGGAGAAGGTATGCACTTATCAAATACTGGTGCAGACTCACTTTGGATAGGAAGTGGTCCTTTTCAGGCAATAATGACAGCAAATTAATGACCAGGAAAATCTAAAAGATTTTCTACTTCATAACCCTTTTTTAAAAGATTATCAGTACCACCAAGATCAAATAAATTAATTACAAAAATAAAACCTGCAACCTTGCTTTTTGATATTTCAATTAATTTAGCAGCTGCTTCAGCGGTGCCTCCTGTAGCAATTAAATCATCAATAATTAATACATTATCGCTTTCATTGAATGAGTCTTTGTGAACTTCAATTGTAGCTGTACCGTATTCTAGTTCAAAATCAACAGAATGTACTTCTGCAGGTAATTTATTTTTTTTTCTTAACATTATAAATGGCTTATCTAAAATATATGAAATAGCAGAAGCAAAAACAAAGCCTCTAGATTCTACTGCTGCAATTTTATCAAACTGGAATTTTTTTGATCTTTCAACAATTTGGTTAATACATTCTTTGAATGCTTTTTCATTTTTTATAAGTGTTGTAATATCTCTGAATAGAATTCCCTTTTTAGGATAGTCTTGAATTGATCTAATATGTTCTTTTAAATCCATAAAACTTAATTATAATCTAAAATGTATTATGGCAAATAATAAATTAGCAATTATTGGTGGAAGTGGCCTATATGATGTTGAAGAGTTTAAAGATAGAGAAACTTTAGATTTAAACACTCCTTGGGGAAAACCCTCAGATTTAATATTAAAAGCAAAATATAATAACAAAGAAATTTACTTTTTACCTAGACATGGAAAAGGTCATTTTATTTCTCCATCAAAAATAAATTTTAGAGCAAATATTGATGCTCTTAAACAATTAGGTATCACAGACATAGTTTCTGTTTCAGCCGTTGGATCTTTAAAAGAAGATTTGCCCCCAGGTAAATTTGTTATTGTTGATCAATTCATTGATAGAACTTTTGCAAGAAATAAAACCTTTTTTGATGATGAAATTGTTGCGCATGTATCAATGGCACACCCAACCTCAAATGGGCTGATGAATGCTTGCGAAGATTCTATAAAAAAAGAAAATATACCTTATCAAAGAGGTGGAACTTATGTTGTAATGGAAGGTCCACAATTTTCTACATTAGCAGAGTCAAACCTATATAGATCATGGAAAGCAGATGTTATTGGAATGACAAATATGCCAGAAGCTAAGCTAGCTAGAGAAGCTGAAATCAGATATGCTTCAGTTTCAATGGTAACAGACTATGATTGCTGGCATCCAGATCATGAAAATGTTGATGTTCAACAAGTTATAAAAGTACTCTTAGATAATGCCGCGAAAGCCAAAAATATGATTAAAAACTTAATAGAGAACTTTGAAAATCACATTGATCCTAATGATCCAACTAATAATTGCTTAGATGTAGCAATAATTACGGCTCCAGAAAAAAGAACTCAAAAAACAATTGAAAAACTTAAAACTATTGCTGGTAGAATATTAAATAAATGAGAATATTTTTTTTTCTAATATTATTTTTATTTTCAAATTTTTCATTTGCAGATCACAAAGATTTTAGTTGTTCAGACCCATTTGATGAACCTCCTTGGAATGATATATTTTGTACTAAAGAGAGTGTTAATAATTATTTAAGAGAAAATAATGTCTCTGGTGAGTATTTTTGGAGATAAATGAAAATTCAAGGAAAAGAATATCGAACAATATGGTTTGAAAAAAATGTTGTAAAAATTATAGATCAGACAAAGCTTCCACACAAATTTATAATAAAAGAATTATGTTCAGTTAAAGACGCTATAAATGCTATCAAAACAATGGAAGTCCGAGGTGCTCCGTTAATTGGAGGAACGGCTGCATTTGGATTAGTTTTGGCTATAAAAGAAAACAACAGTTTAGATTTTATAAAGAGAAGTTCAGAGGAATTAGTTGCATCTAGACCAACGGCTATAAATCTTCAATGGGCAGTACATAGAATGAATAATAAATTGTCATTTGTTGAGCCTGAAGATTTATTTAAAGTTGCACTCAATGAAGCTAAAGAAATTTGTAAAGAAGATGAGGGATTTTGTGAAAGTATTGGTAAAAATGGATTAAAAATTATTGAAGACATATATAAAAAAAAGAAAGATACTGTAAATATTCTCACACATTGCAATGCAGGTTGGTTAGCCACAATAAATTGGGGAACGGCTACATCTCCTATTTATCATGCGCACAAAAAAGGAATACCAATACATGTTTGGGTAGACGAAACTAGACCAAGAAATCAAGGAGCAAACCTTACATCATATGAACTTAATGAAGAAGAAATTCCAAATACAATTATAGCAGATAATACAGGTGGAATATTAATGCAAAGAGGACAGGTTGATATGTGTATTGTTGGAACAGATAGAACATTATCTAATGGAGATGTCTGCAATAAAATTGGCACATATTTAAAAGCACTCGCAGCTCATGATAATAAGGTACCTTTTTATGTTGCTTTACCAAGTTCAACTATAGATTGGAATTTAAAAAACTCTAAAGATATCCCAATAGAAGAAAGAGATCCAAAAGAACTTTCTCATGTAGATGGAATTAACAAAGATAATAAAGTTGATAAAGTTTTAATATATCCTGAAAAAAGTAAATCATTAAATTTAGCCTTTGATGTAACACCTGCTAAATATGTTACTGCATTAATAACAGAAAAAGGAGTTTGTGATGCTTCTTCTGAGGGCTTAAAAAAGTTATTTAATTAATTATCTTAAAGAAGCTGCAATATTTCCACCGTCTACGGTTAATACTGCTCCAGTTGATTTTTTTGATATTGCAAGATGATAAAAAGCTTTGGCCACATCATCTGCTTTAACTTCGCTTAACAGTAGATTACCACTCATATATTGATCCGTGGTTACTTCTCTTGCCTTTGCTCTTTGTTTAATCATTTTATCATTTAATAAACCACTTCTAATTCTATCAGCATTAACACCATTTGATCTAATACCAAGGTGTCCATAATCAACTGCATATTGCTTACATAAATTTAAAAGTGCAGACTTAGGCAATCCATATGGTCCAAAATTTTTACCAGGATTAACTGATTGCTTAGATATATTAAATAACAAGCATCCATTTATATTTTGTTTTTTCATAATTTTTACAGCCTCTGAAGCACAATTTTGGTGTGAAAAAAAATTATCTTCAAAACTTTTTCGAAGTATTTCATCATTAACTTCTGCAATTGATCCACCTATAGCAGTACCAGCATTAGATATCAAAATATCTACACCTCCATATATTTCCAAAATTTTACTAAATGCTTTTTTTACGCTTTGTTTGTTAGTTACATCACAATGAATACAAAGATCACTTATTTTTGTCTGTAAATCATTTATCTTACTTTTATTAATATCAAGCAAAACAACTTCTGCTCCGTATTTTTTAAATAATTTATAGGTTGCTTTACCAATTTCACCAGTGCTACCAGTGATAACAACAACGTTGCCTTGCAATTCTTTTTTTGCTTTATTTAATTTTGCTTGTTCCAAGGACCAATACTCAACATCAAATAAGTCTTTTTTCGATAAAAATTTATATCTGGATGTTTCTTCAACACTTGAAATTACATTGGCATTAGTTTGAGTTAAATCTCCTGCAATTTTTGCAGCTTTTAAGGTATCTCCTACTGTAAATAAACCAAAATTCTGAATTAGAATTACTCTAGGAGATGTATCAAGCATTACCTTTTTTTCTTTAGTTTTTTTCTTATTAGATTCAAAATATTTTTTATATTTTTGCCTATATTCTTTGAATTTTTTTTCAGCTAAATTTTTAAATTCATCTAAAGTACAGTTTGCTTTTGGTGATATTACTAAAGGAAATGGTTTAACTCTTATAACGTGATCAGGCGTAGCTGTACCTTCATTTGAGTATCTATTTATATCTTTACCATTAATAAAATAATCTAACTTACTATTTTTTTTAAAATTCAAGATAAATTTGTTATCATTTTTTTCAGATAAAAGACCTCTCAATATAGGAGCTATATCTGCAGTTGAGAAATTAAATTTAGTTTTCTTTATTTGTTTTATTTTTTTCTTTTTTAGTTTGGTTAAAGTTTTTTCAGCATCAGATATATACTTAATCATTAAACTGTAAGCATCTTTTGCATTATCAGCAAATGTAAAAATACCGTGGTTTAACAAAATTAAACAGTTTATATTTGGGTTTTTAGAATAAACTTCATTTATTTTTTGCGCTAATTTAAATCCTGGCATTACATAGGGTACTATTGCAGTTTTTTTACCAAATATATTTTTTGATAGAATTTCTCCATTTGGTCTATTAGTAATTTTCATAATTGCATCTGAATGAGTGTGATCGACGAATTTAAATGGTAAAAATGCATGTAAAAAAGTTTCAACTGATGGATTGGGCGATTTTGTATCTATCAAATTTTTTTTTTGAAAAGCAACCATGTCATCATCAGAGAGCGTTTTCTTTTTTTTCATAGCAAGCAATGGATTTAATTTAACAGCTGGCAAACCCGCTGGTTCAATTTCAGCCATATCCCATCCGCTCCCTTTTACGCAAAGAACATCATAATATTTACCATCTATATCTTTGATTTTTGTCTTAACTGATGTATTGCCACCACCATGCAACACCAATTCTGGATTTCTTCCTAAAAGCCTGGTTGTATAAACTCTTAAAGCCATATCTTCAGAATGACCTAATTTCTTATACTTTTTAATATATTTTTTAGCTTCGTTTTCTGACCAATTGTTTTTCAATGTTTATCCTCGATAAATTATTATAATAGTTTTTTGTTTGAAAGAAGTAAAAAATTTCGTTAGTTAAAAAAGATATTTATTAGATTCTTATGGAAAAAGTTGGAGAACATATAACACTGGATATAGTAGGAACTAAAAAGGAATATACTCCTGAATTTTATGAAAAGTTAGTTTATAAAATTGCTAAAGCAGCAAAAGTAACAGTTTTAAAAATCTCTAAATATAAATTCGAGCCACAAGGATTTACATTGGTTGCTTTGCTTGCTGAAAGCCACATTAGTTTTCATACTTTCCCAGAAAAAGAAATTGTAAGCTTTGATTTTTTTACATGTGGAAAAGTATCACCAAAAGTTTCTCTCGATATAATAAAAGACGAGATGGAACATACAAATATCATAATTAAAGAATTTAATAGAGATACTATTGATCTTTATCATGACAATTATAGTTCTCCAGGTTTAAAAAAATCATATGTTGTTAATAGAGTTTTAGAAAATTTTAAATCTAAAGTTGGTCAATATATTGAAATACTTGATTTAGAACAATTTGGAAAAGCTTTATTTATTGATAATGAGATACAAGTAGCTGAAAGTGATGAACACTTATATAGCTCAACCTTTGTAAATTCAGGTCTTAATTTAAATTCAAATAAAGAAAAAGCTGCAATTATTGGTGGAGGTGATGGTGGTGTTGCAAGAGAATGCATTTCACAAAACTTTGGCTTTATAGATTGGTATGAATTAGATCCTGAAGTTGTTGATGTATGTGATAAACATTTAAGCAAAATTGGCGAGAAAGCTACTGAAAAGAATTCAGTTAAATGCGTATGGGGAGATGCTTTTGAAAGTATTAAATCTGTTAAAGACAATACTTATGATCAAATATTTGTTGATCTAAATGATGATCAATTTTGTATAGATTTGGCTGCAAAAAATATGTCATCTTTAGAAAGAATTTTAAAACCTAAAGGTGTAATTACTGCTCAAGTAGGAAGCCAAGACAAAAAACCAAAACAAGTTGAAAATTGGTTAAATGTTTTTAACAAAAATTTTGGAAATACAAAACTTTCAAGAGTTTATATACCAAGTTTCGATTGTTCTTGGAATTTTTCCTCGTCAATAAATCATTAATTTTTCTTTTTAAAACAATAATTTTATGAAATAATCTTCAAAATTTTTGGAGGAAAAAATGAAAAAATTAAAAGTATTAGGACTTGGTATTTTAATATCATCATTTCTAACAATTTCTTCAATTGCAGATCAAATTAAAATAGGAACCGAAGGCGCATATCCGCCTTGGAATTCTAAAGATTCAGCTGGAAATTTGATCGGCTTTGAAGTCGAATTAGCAAATGAATTATGCAAAATTATGAACCATGATTGCACAATTGTAGAGCAAGATTGGGATGGAATGATACCAGCTTTAGTCTCAAGAAAATTTGATGCTATTATGGCTGGAATGTCAATAACTGGTGAGAGAATGAAAACAATAAACTTTTCTCAAGGTTATGCTGATGAAGTTGCATCATTAGCTGTTATGAAAGGATCGAAAAACGAAGGCCTTAAAACAATGTCAGCTATAAATTTATCTGATGTAAGTGCTGATGAACAAGCAACACTAGATGTTTTGACAAAAGCATTTAAAGGTAAAACAATTGGAGTACAAACAGCAACAATTCACCAGAACTTCTTAGAATCTGGTTTAATGGGTAATGTAAAAATAAGAACTTATAAAACTCAAGATGAAGTAAACTTAGATTTATCTGCTGGTAGAATAGATGCAGCACTAGCTGCAGCAGTTGCTTTTACAGATTATGCAGAAAAATCTGGTAAAGGAGTTGTATTAACTGGACCAACATTTGCAGGTGGAGATTTTGGTAATGGTGTTGGCGTAGGTATTAGAAAAGGTGACTCTAAACTTTTAAATGATTTTAATGCAGCAATTGATAAAGCTAGAGATGATGGCATTATTAGTAAGCTTGCTATAAAACATTTTGGTTTTGACGCTTCTATGTAATAAATTATTTATGGGTGGCTATAGTTAGCCACCTATATTATGGAACTTCTATATTTTGGTGATAAAGGTTGGGGAGACGAGTTATTCTTTGCAACCTTAATGACAATTGCGGTTTCAATAACTGCAATGATAATAGGCTTTATATTTGCTGCTTTATTTACTCCATTAAAATTATCTAATAACAAATTTCTTAATTCTATTGGTAATGCTTACACCACTGTTATTAGAGGTGTACCTGAGCTACTAGTAATTTATTTATTTTTCTTTGGTGGAAGTGGAGCAATTATGTTTGTTGCTTCAATATTTGGTTATAATGATTACATCGAAATTAATGCTTTTTTAACTGGTTCATTTTCAATAGGGATAATATCGGGAGCGTATTCAACCGAAGTATTTAGAGGAGCCCTACAATCAATTGATAAAGGTCAGTTCGAAGCTGCTAAAGTTTTAGGTTTTAATAAATATATTTACTTCTTTAAAATAATTTTGCCTCAAATGCTAAGACTAGCAATTCCAAACTTAAGTAATGTTTGGCAAATTACATTAAAAGATACTTCTCTTATATCTGTAACGGGTTTAGTTGAAATAATGAGACAATCCTATATTGCGGCTGGCTCAACTAGAGATCCATTATTTTTTTACTCGTTTGCAGCAGTTTTATACTTAATGCTAACATTTTTAAGTATGCAATTGTTAAACAGATTAGAAACAAAATATAGCAAAGGTTATTAATGGATATTGAATTAATGATTAATAGTTTTCCTAAGTTGTTAAACGCAACTTTGATTACTCTTAAACTATTATCTGTATCTTTAATTCTTGGACTTTTTATTGGGTTAGGTTTTGCAATCTTGAGGATGAATAATAATAAGTTGATTAATAAATTTGCTTATGGGTATTCATATATTTTTAGAGGAACACCTTTATTAGTTCAAATCTTCATAATATATTTTGGATTAGGTCAAATTGAATACTTAAGAACAACATTTTTGTGGGTAGTTTTAAAAGAACCATATTGGTGCGCGATAATTGCATTTTCATTAAATACTGGGGCTTATACTTCAGAAATATTAAGATCAGCTTTTCAAACAATAAAACCTGGATATTTAGAAGCTGGAAGAAGCCTAGGTATACCTTCAAAAATTATTTTTACAAAAATACAGATTCCTATTGCAATTAAACAATCTTTGCCAGCCTATGGTAATGAAATTATTTTAATGCTTAAAGGCACATCCTTGGCAAGCACAGTCACACTTATGGACTTAACTGGTGTTGCTAAATATATAATTTCAACAACATTTAAGCCTGTTGAGGTATTTATTGTGGCAGGAGGTATTTATTTGTTTATGACTTTTATAATTCATAATGTAATTAAATATTTAGAAAAAAAATATGGATTTCAAACATGAAAATAGCTTGTATACAATTATCTAGTGGAGAAAATTATCAAAGTAATTTTAAAGATATTATTAAATACATAAATCAAGCTATAAAAAATAAATCTGATTTAATTATTACACCTGAGACCTCTTCTTTGATGTCTAGTAGTAGAGAAACACTTTTTAAATATTCATATGAAATGAATAAAGATCCAATTTTGAAGAAAATTAGGGAAGTTTCAAAAAAATATAAGAAATGGATTTTACTCGGATCAATTTGTGTTAAGGTTAAAAACAAACTCAGAAATAGATCTATACTGGTTGGACCAAATGGAAAAATTGTCAAATATTATGACAAAATTAATATGTTTGATGTTAAAATTCCAAATAAAGAACAACATAAAGAAAGTAAAACTTTTAAAGCAGGAAATAAATTGGTCACTGCCAACTTACCTTGGGGCAAAATAGGTTTTACAATCTGTTTTGATCTAAGATTTCCTGAACTTTATAGGAATTTATCAAAAAAAAATTTAAGTTTTATAGCCGTTCCATCAGCTTTTACAAAGTTTACGGGACAAAAACATTGGTTACCACTTTTAAGAGCAAGAGCGATTGAAAATTTTTGTTATATTTTTGCACCAGCTCAAACTGGTAAAAACACACCTAAAAGAGAAACGTTTGGTCATACAACGATTATTTCTCCAGACGGAAAAATATTAGCATTAAAAAAATTAGGGAAGGGCGTAATTTATTCAAAAATTAATCCTAAACTTTCTATGGATTTAAGAAAAATTATTCCTAGTTTAGTTTAATTAACTGTTTCAAAAATTTTAAATAATAATTCTGAGACATGCTTACCTTTTTTCTCAGATAAATCAGATATTTGATGTCTGCAGCTTGTACCATTTGCAACTATAAAATCTTTTTCATCACTATTATTGATCGCAGGTATTAAAGAAAGATTAGCCATTTTTTTGGAGACTTCATAAGTCTTACTGTCATACCCAAATGAACCAGCCATTCCACAACAACTAGACTCTATCATTTTATTATTAATATTTAATTCTGATAAAAGATCAATTAGACCCTTCATTCTATCTTGTGATTTTTGATGACAGTGCCCGTGGATTAATACATTTTGATCGAACTTATTAGTTTTAATATTATTGTTATTTTTTATTTGTTCTAGAATAAATTCCTCAAGTAGATAAAATTTATTTTTGATTTGTTCTCTATTATTCACATTTTTTAAAGTCTGATATTCATCGTTAAATGTTAACAAACAAGATGGTTCAATACCTACAACTGGTAGATCAATATAATTATTTTGGATAACGTAATTATTAAATCTGTTTAGCTCTTCAGAGGCTTTGTCTAATTGACCGTAAGATATATAAGTTCTTCCACAACAAAGTGGTCTCTTTAATTTGTCTTTACCAAAACTTGGTATAATCGCCTGATAACCAAATTTATTTAATACTTTAATGGCATAAACTAAATTTTCATTTTCAAAATTAATATTAAATGTATCTGCAAACAAAATTACTTTATTTTCCGATACTGTCTGACTATCGTAAATCTCTCTTAATGCGTTCTGGTTTTGAACTTCAGGCATAGACCTTGCTGTTGCAAATCCAAACTTTTCAACAATTGTAGAGATTAGAGGTAGGTTTTTGACCTTATTGAAAAGAGGAGCAACAATCTTTAATAACCAAATAAGTCTTGGCATACCTGAGATAACTCTATCTTTAATACGCATGCTAAATTTTTTATAGTAATGAGAAAGAAACTCAGATTTCATCTTAGCCATATCAACCGACATAGGACATTCTCTTTGACAAGCTTTACAGCTGACACATAACTCCATAGTTTCATACATGTCTTTTGATGCAAATGAACCTTCTGGAAGTTGATTAGATAAAGCTAATCTTAAAGTATTTGCTCTACCTCGAACTAAATCTTTTTCTTCTTTAGTTACTCTGTATGATGGACACATCACACCAGAGTCTAGTTTTCTACAAGCACCATTGTTATTACACATCTCAATAGCATCAGAGAATTGGCCCCAGTTTGACCAATCATAATGTGTATTTATGTTTTCAGTTTGATAACCTGATTTATATCTCATTAAAGATCTATCATTTGATTTAAACGGTCGAACAATTTTACCTGGATTTAGAAGGTTTTTACTATCGAATGTATCTTTTATTTCTTCAAAAGCGTTTGTGATTTTTTTACCAAACATCATTTCATGGAATTCTGATCTAACAATTCCATCACCATGTTCTCCTGAGTGAGAACCTTTATAATCCTTAACCATTTCAAAAGCTTCTTCAGATATAGATCTCATGTTTTGTATATCTTTGTCTGATTTCATATTTAAAACTGGTCTTACGTGTAGAGTTCCAACGGATGCATGTGCATAAAACATTCCACTTGTTCCATATTTTTTAAATATTTCTTTTAATCTTGCTGTATAGTCAGCTAAATGTTCTAGAGAAACTGCACAATCTTCAATAAATGCAACTGGTTTTTTATCACCTTTCATTGACATTAAAATATTTAATCCAGCTTTTCTTATTTCGAAAACTTCTTTCTGCTCTGAAAGATCTGAATAATATGAAAACTCGTTTTTTTTGTTTTGGTTTAAAACTAAATATTCTAGATCCTTTATTTTCTTTTCATAAACACTTTTCTCTGTATCAATAAATTCTACCATCAAAACAGCTTCAGGATTTCCTTTGATGTATTTTTTTATACCCCCAGCATACATTGGTATTTCTTTTGCTAAATTTAATAAATTCTGGTCCATCAATTCAACACAAGTTGGTTTTAATTTTACTATCTCTTTTGATAATTCCATTGCTTGATGGAAATTATCAAAGTAGCAAACACCTAAAATTTTATTATTTGGTATTTCTGATAATTTTAATTTTATTTTATTAAATAAAGATAATGTTCCTTCAGAGCCAACAAGAAGATTTGATGAATTAAATCCTTTTGGATCAATTAGATCGATATTATATCCTCCAACTCTTCTTTGCGTTGTTGGCCAATTAGCATCAATTTCGCCTCCAACTTGTTGTCTTACATCGATAAATTTATCTATGATTTTATAAAGTCTATCTTGGTTATTCTTAGTAGCTAAATAATTCTTATTTATCTGGTCAAAATTAAATATAGAACCATCATCTAATATTGCTTCAATAGCTAATACGTTATGAACCATGTTGCCATAATATAAAGATCTTGATCCACAGGAATTATTAGCTGACATTCCTCCAATAGTTGCTCTACTACTTGTTGAAACATCCACTGGAAACCAAAGACCATGAGGCTTCAAATATGCATTTAGATGATCTAATACGACACCTGGTTGAACCCATACATATTTTTCTTCAACATTAAGTTCTAAAATTTTATTCTGATGTTTAGAGTAATCTAGTACAACACTTTCCCCAACGGTTTGACCACATTGAGAACTTCCACCACCTCTAGCTAATAGAGGCACTGAATTCTTTTGTGAATACTCCATTAAACTTAAAACATCATTAGTATCTTTTGGAAGAACTACACCAAGGGGTTTAATTTGATATACAGAAGCATCGGTACTGTATCTTCCACGTGAGAATTCATCGAATAAAGTTTTTCCATCAACTTTGTTACTAATTTCTTTACCAATTTTTTGTATCTGATCTGAATTAAACCGCATAAAACTTAATTAAAGGTTTATTTATTTTTGTAAACCAGTTTGCCGAACTTTTTTAACGCGGCCTCAGAAATCTCTAAACCTAAACCAGGTTTTTCATTTAAATGTATCCATCCATCACTCATTTTATGTGGATTTTCAAATAATTGAGCCTGCAAAGGATCTCTTTCATCATCAAATGACTCAACTATTCTTCCAGCTGGAGTTGATGCTACTAATGGAGCATGAATATAACAATCATGATGTGGTGCTACATCTATATGATTTAATTCACACAGTGCAGAGAGTTTTTTTCCATTAGTAAAACCACCAAACATTGTGCAATCAAATTGTAAAATTTGTATTGCATCTTCTTCAATCATGGACCTGCATCCATAAATAGTTATTTCACTTTCACCACCTGATAATGGAATTTTAGTTTGTTTTGATAAAAGTTTTAAAGTCCTTCTGTCATCTTCCCATCTAACAGGTTCTTCAATCCATGTAGGATTAAATCTCTCAAATTCTTTTACACCTTCAATTGCAGTTTTTAGATCCCATGCTCTATTAACATCAACCATTAAATTTTTTTGATCTCCAATTTCATCTCTAATAATTTCCAATCTCTTAGCATCCTCTTTGATGCTAAGCCCTCCAACTTTAACTTTAAAACTTTGATGACCAATATTTACTAATTTTTTAATTTCATCTCTTAATTCTTTTTCGTCTTTTCCATCTCTGTAATAAGCACATGTAACATAAACAGGAATTTTATTTCTGTATCCTCCAAATAATTTATACAATGGGATATTTGAAGCTTTTCCTATCAAATCCCAACATGCAATATCCAAAGCTGCAGAAATTCTGATTAATGCTTCTCTGCTCCAGCCTTTTTCACTACTGACTCGAGTATCAGTTAATTTGAAAATTTTTTCATAAATTTTTTCAGGGCAAAATGGATCTTCTCCAATTATTAAATCTTGTAAGCCATTTGAAAATGGTTTGATGATAGGAGCAATATCAGTATAGCTTGTTGCTAAACCAAAGCCTGAATGACCATCTTTAGTTTTAATTTTAATTAAAAGTTCGTTAGCTGTTGGAACAATAAAGTGACTAACCCAATGTGGTTTTACTTCATCTGGATTATTAAGAACATAAACTTCTAGGCTATCAATTAAATTACTACTATTTGTCATATATTATAAATTTGATTATATAATTTCTTTAGCATATACAGCGTTATGGCAATTTCAAATAATATAAGACCTGGTCGACATTTTTTACAAATTCCAGGACCAACAAATGTCCCAGATAGAGTTCTAAGAGCAATGGATTATCCAACTATAGATCACAGAGGTCCTGACTTTGCTGAATTAGGATTAAGAGTTTTAGATCGAATAAAATTAATTTTTAAAACTTCTGAACCTGTAATAATTTTTCCAGCTTCAGGAACAGGAGCTTGGGAAGCTGCACTTGTAAACACTTTAAGTGCTGGTGATAAAATCTTGATGTTTGAAACCGGACATTTCTCAACTCTTTGGTGGGATATTGCTCAAAAATTTAAAATTGAAGTAGACTTTGTTGAAGGTGATTGGAGAACAGGTGTTGACCCAAACATTGTTGAGCAAAAACTAAAAGAAGATAAAGATAAAAAAATTAAAGCAGTTTGTGCAGTGCATAATGAAACTTCTACTGGTGTTACAAGTAGAATTGGAGAAATTAGAAAAGCTATGGATAATGCGGAACATCCAGCTTTATTATTTGTTGATACTATATCTTCATTAGGCTCTATTGATTATAGACATGAAGAGTGGAAAGTTGATGTAACTGTTGGGGGTTCTCAAAAAGGATTACTATTACCACCAGGACTTTCTTTTAATGCAATAAGTTCTAAAGCTTTGGAGGCATATAAAACATCTGAATTACCAAAATCGTATTGGGATTGGGGACCGATGTTAGAGAATAATAAAAAAGGTTACTTTCCTTATACACCAGCCACAAATTTATTTTATGGTTTGGATGAAGCAATCAATATACTTACAGAAGAAGGTTTAGATAATGTTTTCAAAAGACACAAAAGATTTGCAGAAGCTACAAGAGTTGCAGTCAATTCGTGGGGATTAGAAATACTTTGTAAAAATCCAGAAGAATACTCAGACTCATTAACAGCAGTAATGGTTCCAGATGGTCATGATGCAGATTTTTTAAGAAAAACTATTTTAGATCATTACAACATGTCATTAGGAACAGGACTTGCAAAAGTTGCGGGCAAAATTTTTAGAATTGGCCACTTGGGTGATTTTAACGAACTCATGTTAGCTGGAACATTGGCAGGTGTTGAAATGGGTTTAATGAAATCTAAAATACCTTATAAAAAAGGTGGAATACTTAAGGCACTTGAGTATCTTTGTTAATCAATCAAGTTGTGAATTATGCTTGATTTTTGCATCATAGGATCGGGAATTTCTGGATCAACGATAGCAAACTTATTAAATAAAAAATATTCCGTTGCAATTTATGATAAAGCAAGAGGTTATGGTGGAAGAAGTTCATTTAAAAAATACAAAGATAAAGTTGGATTTGATCATGGACTTCAATATATCTCTCCAAAATCTAAAAAATTTAAAACATTTACTAATCAACTTATTAAGAAAAAAGTTTTAAAAAAGTGGGAAGGAAATCATTTATTTCTGCATAAAACGGTTAAAGAAATTAAAAATCATTTAAAATTAATTGGAACAAAAGGAAACAACTCTATTAGCAAACATTTATTAAAGAAAATTAAATGTAATTTTGAACATGAACTTACAAATATAAAGAGATTAAATGATCATTGGGAATTAACATTTAAAAATGATGTAAAACAAATTTGTAAAAATCTTATTTTGACTTGTCCATTTCCTCAAAGTAAGAAATTAGGACAAAAATATTTAAATAAATCCTATTTAAATCAAAAAGTTAAAATGGATGCTAATTTAACAGTCATGATTGTCTCTAATAAGCTTAAACAATCAAATAGTAGTTATTTTTTTAATGATGATATGCTTGGTTGGGCTGCATACGAAAATAGTAAGAAAAGATTTAAATTTAAGTATGATTTATGGACACTTCAAAGCACATACAAATATGGTAATAAATTCACTAAAGATTATAGAAACAAAAGAAAATACTACACAAATCAACTAGTTAAAAAATTTGAAAAATTAACAAAGTTAAAAATCAAAAAAATTCATCACTCTAGAATTCATGGCTGGATGTATTCATCAAATTCAAAGCCACTCAAACAATTATCTTTATGGAATAAGTCTTTAAAATTAGGTTTATGTGGTGATTATTTTGGAGGACCAAGATTAGAAAATGGGTGGCAAAGTGCACACGATTTACACAGTAAAATACGATATGGTAAATAAATGAAAATTATATTTTCGATAGTAATTTTACTTTTTTCATCATCAATTAGTTTTTCTAAAAATACTGATATTATCCATGACTTTAAAATTACTTTTGATTGTAAATTAGAAAAAATAATGATCAAAAATAAAGATTTTAATTATCAAACTTTTACTGCAGATAATATTGAGGTAGATAAAAAAAAAGTTTTAAAAGTTGTAGCAGCACAACCAAGTAAACTTACTATTAATGGTTTATCAGAATTTATAGATACTTATTCAGATATAAGTAAAGACAACGTTAGAATTGCAAAAAATGATACCATTTTGTTTAAGAATATAGATAAAGAAAAAAAATATTCAGAGTCAGTATTTTTAAATAGATCAACTGGCGAATTAATTCATGAAGTTACAAAAAATATGAAAACTAAAGATAATGAAAAATATATTTCTTTCTTTGATTGTAATAATAAATGGAAATCCAATAATTAATAATTTTATATATTCACGAAAACCTAAAGTTTGTGATAAAGTTTATGAATTGAATAATGGATTGATAACGAAAAAAAAAAGCTAATTTAATTTAATGAAAATTTTTAAAAAAACACCTTTTATAATTGCAGAAGCAGGAGTTAATCATAATGGATCATTTAATAGAGCCATAAAGCTAATAAAAGAAGCTAAAATAACAGGAGCAGATTGTATTAAATTTCAAAATTTTAAAGCTGCAAAATTAGTTACAAAAAAATCACCAAAACCAAATTATCAAAATAAAAATGTAGGAAAAAAAATTACTCAATATGATATGTTAAAATCTTTAGAAATATCGGAGAGTAAATATTTTGATTTGGTAAAAGCATGTAATAAAAATAAAATTATATTTTCATCTACACCTTACAACAAAGATGATGTAATTTTTTTAAATAAATTAAATGTTAAATTTTTTAAACTTGCTTCTATACATATATTTGAGCCAGAATTTGTTGAATTTGTAATAAGATTTGATAAGCCAATAATAATATCAACAGGAATGGCATCAGAAAAAGATGTAAAAATTATTAATGATTTATTTATAAAAAAAAATTTCAAAAAATATTTTTTATTACAATGTACATCGGATTACCCAGCTCAAGAAACAGAAGCAAATATAAATGTTCTTGATACATATAAAAAAAAATTCACAACTAATATAGGATATTCAGATCATACCACTAGCAATTTAAGTTCAATATTAGCATTATCTAAAGGTGCTAAAGTTTTTGAAAAACACTTTACTCTTAACAAAAATCTTCCAGGCCCTGATCATTCTTCTTCCTACGAACCAAAAGAATTTAAAAAATATGTTAATGATCTTAAGATTTGTTTTAAAATTTTAGGATCTGATAAAAAAAAAATTACAAATAGAGAAAAATTAAATTTTAAGTTAATGCGTAGGTCTTTAGTATCAACTAAAAAAATTGACAAGGGAGAGATTATAAGTTTTAAAAAATTAGAATATAAAAGACCTTTGCAAAATAATATTATTCCATCATATGAAAAATTATTAAAAGGAAAACTTAAAGCTAAAAGAAATATTTTGCCAGGTGAGTTTTTGAAAAAAAACAACACAATATGATGAAAGTTTTATTTCTTACGAGAAAAAAGATTAAATATAATAAGAATATTTATAATTTAATAAAAAAAAAATTTAAACATGTTGAGGTATTTTATTCAAATGAAATTGGTCAAAAACTACCAAAAAAATTTTTAAAATCTTATGATTTTATTTTTTCATATAGAAGTTATATAATATTAAAAAAAAATATTCTTAAAAAAGTTAAAATTAATGCTATAAATTTTCATCCTGCACCTCCAAACTTAAGAGGATTTGCACCCGCATCTTTTGCTATTTTAAAAAAATTAAAGAATTATGGATCTACAATACATACTATGAATGAAAAGATAGATAATGGTGAAATTTTAGATGTGCGTTTGTTTAAAATAAAAAAAAATATAAATATTTCTTTGCTATTAAAAGAAACTTATCAAAATCAATTAACTCAAATCAAAATTTTTTTTAAAAATTTTAAATTTTATCAAAGAAATAAAGTAAATTTTAAATGGTCAAAAAAAATAAATTACAAAAAAGATATAGATAAAATCATGTATATTAAAAATTCTTATTCAAAAGATAAAATAAATCGAATAATAAAAGCAACAAAAATAGGTAAATTTAAACCATATAAAATTGAAAGTGGAAAAAAAATTTATTTCTAGATTAATTAAATAAAATATGGAATTACTTCAGCCCTTACTGAATATATGATTGAAGTAAATCGTGTATCAAAATTAGAGTCTAGCTAGAGCCTAGCGCCCTAAAGCACCACTAAATCAAGTTTTTGTTTCCCTAATCTCTCGTTGCCATCTTCTGTAACTAAATACGTTTCTCCTAGATTCATCGCTAATTGACTTTCAGAATCCATCAATATCATGTGCATGAAGAAGATGTTGCCTGGTTCAATGCAGTAAGGATTACCCGTGTAAAGCATTGGCCAAT
The DNA here is from genome assembly GCA_902572225.1 of uncultured Pelagibacteraceae bacterium. Taxonomy (GTDB): domain Bacteria; phylum Pseudomonadota; class Alphaproteobacteria; order Pelagibacterales; family Pelagibacteraceae; genus Pelagibacter. The sequence goes on from CACGFJ010000003.1 coordinate 48,914, forward strand.
CCATCCAGTTTGGAGAAAATGTTGCTCCTAATGAGTACCCACATGCATTCATTCTTGAATTTTTAAATCCATGATCATCAAAAGTTTTTGCATGAACATCAAAAACTTCTCCAATTTTATTTCCAGGTTTTAATTTATTTTCACAATTTGTAAGAGCCTCAACGCATGCTTCATGCATTTTATGATGTTTCGGATCTGCTTTTCCTATGGGTATTGTTCTAAACATCGCTGAATGATAGTGCCTATAAGTTCCAGCCCATTCAATAGTTAACTGATCTTGATTATTAAGTATTTGTTTTTCTGCTTGATATCGACAGAGTAGGGCATTTTTCCCAGACCCTATAATAAATTCATTTGCAGGATAATCCCCACCTCCCTCAAATATAACTCTGTTCATTTCAGCTAAAATTTTAGACTCACTTACTCCTGCTTTTGCATACTTCCAAACTTCATCCAAAGCCTTGTCAGCTAAATTTGCTGCTTTTTTAACATAACTAATTTCTTCATCAGATTTAATTACTCTTAATTTTGTAATTAGTTCTGATTTATCTTCGATTGAGCAATAGTTTTGTAATACTGTGTTAAGTCTTAATGCATTTCTTCCTGTAAGACCGTATGCTTCATATTCGACACCAATTTTTTTTCCTTTTAAATTTAAATTATCTAAAATTATTTTGAGATCATCAGCAGGATTGGCACCATCTTTATCAACCCAAATTCTTATATCACTTATATTAGATGTGTTTTGAGCTTGTCTTAGATCGGGGGCTCTAGTTAATAATATTATATTACCTTTTTGATCTAAAACTAATGCTTGAAAAAAAACATATCCGAAGGTGTCGTAGCCAGTGAGCCAATACATAGACTCTTGTCTAAACATAATAAGTGCATCTACACCCTCATTTTTCATAGAGTTCAGTGTCTTTTCTTTTCTATTTGAGAATTCTTCTTTACTAAAATGAAGACCCATTAACGAATGTTAACACTAACAGAACCGATTTTATCAACTGTTCCTTTGTATAATCCTTTTCCTTTAAATGGAACTACTCCCACAGTTGAACCTGTGAAAACATAAAAATCTTTATTTAATTTTATCTTTTCTTTCTTAACTTTATTTAAAACAAATCTTAAAGAATTTAATGGGTTAATATAAACAATATTTGTATTACCATTTACTTTTACTCCATTTTTCTTACTAACTAATGATGTTTTTAAATTATTTAAGTTTAATTTTTTAAATTTTGTTTTTCTTCCAACAACAAATTTGATGTTAAATCCAAAATCCCCACAAATGTCTCCTAAATATGTAAATTTTTTATTTCTTTGTCTAAATCCAACTATTTCAAAACAAGGCCCCATAAATTTAATAAATTTAGTGACATTTGATTTTGTGACTTTTCCTTTAAAATCAAAGAAAGATTTCTTAATAAAATAATAAACTTCAACCTCTATACCTTTAGTGTGTTGGTTTATTTTTACTTTTTGACCGGATTTAACTAATCTTTTTTTAAATACTTTTGCTGTAAAAGGTTCTTTTTCTTTTAATTTTTTTAAAGCTTGAATTCCAGTTCCACCAGCTTTTATTCCAATTGTTTCATCTTTAATTTGATCTTCACACAATTTTCTAAGTTTGTTGGCTAAATTAATATTTTTACAATATTTTACTGGGATAGGATTGATGACTGTATTTGTGTTGTAAGCTTTTACAAGTCTTCCAGCGATACGTTCAATTTCATTTTTCATAGCCAGAACTTATTGAAGAATGCTCATAGGATCAAGTCTAGTTTGAAACCAATTTATCCTAAAATCTAAATGAGGCCCGGTTGATCTTCCAGTGGATCCAACAGTTCCAATAATTTCTCCTTGTTTAACTTCATCACCAACTTTAACCATTACATTCTCAAGGTGTGAATATATCGTTGAAATTCCGTGTCCGTGATCCATTATTACAGTACCACCTGTATAATAAAGATCATCTTCCGCCATTGTGACTATTCCAGTTCCAGATGATTTAATTTTAGTTCCTTGTTTAGCTGCAATATCAATTCCATAGTGAGGCCATTTTGGTTTACCATTAAGAATTCTTTGGCTACCGTAAACTCCACTAATTATCCCTTTAACTGGCATAATAAATTGTTCAGTAAAGAAAGTTAAATCTGAATTTATGGCTCTTGCTTTTCCAATTCTTCCATTTTCTTCTTTAATCCTTTTATAAACAGACTCTGGTGGTGTAACTTTATTTTCAGGAAGACCATCAATTCTTTGAATATTATATTTTCTCTTAAAAACTTTTTTTATAATTCTATTTTTTTTACCATTATTTATTTCAGTAATAGCTACATCAAATTTTCGATCTCTATCTATACCAAATACAAAATATCCATCTTCGGATACCTTAACTTGCGTTTTATCTACAAATACCTTTGATCCAGCTTCTGCTTTACCTAAAATAAAATGTCCTTGTAAAAATTTACCTTGAAACTCTAAAGCATGAGAGTGTGTAGAAAATATAATTGCTAAAAAAAGCAACAATTTTTTCATTATTTTGCTGTCCAACCCCCATCAATTACAATTGATGTTCCAGTTATCATACTTGCTGCATCTGAAGCTAAAAAACATACTGCTGTAGCCACATCAGACTCTGTTGCAACTTTTCCCATGGGTATATTACTTAAAGCTAGTTGTTTAAATTTTTTATTTTTAAAGAATTTTTTAACCATTGGAGTTTCAACAAATGTAGGTGCAACTGTATTTACTCTGATATTTTTTGTTGCAAGTTCAACTCCCATCCCTTTTGTTAATCCCTCAATTCCAAATTTTGTCATGTTATAAATATTTCTACCTGACATACCGACATGTCCTAATTGTGAGGACATATTAATTATAGATCCACCTTTTTTTTTATTTTTTAACATTTTTAGGACTACTAATTGTGCAACATTGAATGCTGCTTTCATATTTAAATCTACAAGATAATTCATACTTGTTTGTTTTATTTTTTCGAAAGGCTCAGGAATGTTTGTACCTGCATTATTTACAAGTATATCGATCTTCTTAATTTTTTTTAATTTAGAAGAAAGATCTTCATAATCCATAATATCACAGGTTATTTTAGTTAATTTTCCTTTAACTTTTTTTATATCTTTTTGAAGTTTATCAAGATCAGAAGCAGTTCTGCTCACTCCAATTATTGTTGCACCAGCTTCTGCAAGTGCAATAGAACATGCTCTACCAATACCTTTCCCCGCACCAGTAACTAAAGCAACTTTATTTTTTAAATTAATTTTTTTTAAATACATTTATAAAAATAGTTTTACGTCTGTATATATTAGCTCTATTGCAACAAATAATATTGCTAATAATCCAACCCATCCTATCCATTTATACTTTTTAATCCAGCCAGATATCAATGTTGCTGCAGTAGCCATTAAAACTATTGATAAAACTAAACCAAATATCAATAACATGTAATGATCTCTAGCCGCTCCCGCTACTCCTAATACATTATCTAAACTCATTGTTACATCTGCTAGAATTACAGTTGTTATTGCCTTCATGAATGAACTGTTATCAACTTTTTTGATATTTTCTTCAGCATTACTATTAATTTTAATTACATCTTCATAAAGTCTGTAACATATATAAAGTAGTAATATTCCACCTATAAGTCTAAGTCCTGTGATTTGTAATAGATAAGCAGTTATTAGTGTAAATATAATTCTTAAAACTACCGCTGCTCCAATTCCCCAAAAAATAATTTTTTTTCTTTGCTCGGTTGGAAATTGAGAAGCAACCATTCCAATTATAATTGCATTGTCTCCTGCTAAAACTAAATCGATAAAAACTATTTGAAAAAAAATTACTATTTGTTCGGTCATCTTCTACTATCCTCAATTATCATATCAGCTGCTTTTTCCGCAATCATTATTGTCGGTGCATTTGTGTTTCCTGATGTGATATGAGGCATAACAGAGGCATCTACAACCCTTAAATTTTCTAGTCCGTGAGCGACTAATCGATCGTTAACAACAGCATTTTCATCTTTACCCATTCTACAAGTACTTACTGGATGGAAAATTGTATTCGCAAATTTTCCAGCTTCTGTTGCTAATTCTTCATTATCTGTAATATTGATTCCCGGTCTAAGCTCTTCAGGTTGGTAATCTTTATAAGCTTTAGACTCCATAACAATTTTTCTTACAATCTTTAAAGCTTTTCCAGCAATTTCACGATCTTCATCAGTTGATAAATAATTCATTTTTATTTTTGGTGAAACTCTGGTGTCTGGAGATTTTAATTCTATAGACCCTCTACTTGTTGGTCTTACATTTGTAATTGTTGGAGTGAACGCTGGAAATTTATGTAAAGCTGATTTTCCTAAAAGATCGGTACTTGCTGGTGAAATATGAAATTGAAGATTTGGAGTTTCTAAATGTTGATCACTTTTAACAAAACCACAAACATAACTAGCACCAACTGTTAGAGGTCCTTTTCTTAAGAGAAGAAACTTTAAACCAGATAACATTTTTTTAGTAAAGCTGTAGTAAATATCATTTAAAGTTTCTAAATTTTTAATCTTGTAAACAGGTCTTAGCATTAAATGATCAGTTAGATTTCTCCCAACTCCTTGATGATCTTTTAATACATTAATATTATTTTCTTTTAGAAGTTCTCCTGGACCAATTCCTGAAGCTTGTAATATATGAGGCGAACCAATTGTGCCTGCGCTTAATATAATTTCTTTATTAGTTTCAACAGAAAATTCTTTTCCATCAATCCAATAATTTACTTTTTTTGCTATATTATTTTCAAATTCTATATTTTTAATATGTGCTTTAGTTATAATTTTTAGATTTTTTCTACGCTTCACTGGATTTAAATAACCTACAGCTGTACTACATCTAAAGCCATTTTTAATTGTAAAGGGGAAGTATCCCATACCTTCATTATCACCGTTGTTAAAATCATCAGTTCTTTTGTAACCATGCTCTTCAGCAGCTTCTAAAAATAGATCAAGAACTTTAAATGTTGCTCTAATTTTCTCGACTGCAATTGGTCCTCCAGAACCATGAAATTCATTTTCTCCAAATTGAAAATCTTCAGATTTTTTAAAATATGGCAGAACATCATCCCATGACCAACCAACATTACCTAATTGTCTCCAATAATTATAATCATTCGATTGACCTCTAATATAGAGCATTCCATTAATCGATGAGCTTCCTCCAAGTGTTTTGCCTCTAGGATAAACCATTTGTCTGTTATCGCAGTTTGGTTCTTTTTCTGTATTAAAACACCAGTCGGTATCTGGATTGTGCATAGTTTTAAAATAACCTCCTGGGATATGGATCCAAGGATTGGTATCTTTTCCTCCAGCCTCAAGTAAAAGAACTTTAGCGTCAGGATTTGCTGTTAATCTATTAGCTAAAACACATCCTGCGGATCCTGCACCAATAATTATGTAATCAAATTTATCCATATTTTTTATAAATAATCTTTAATGAATATTTAATGATTTTAAACATTTTTCTCATAAAAACGTCGAAATGACACTTGTATGTGGCTTTGATTTTTGAGAGGATCTTAACATTATAAATAAAAAGAGAGGGATATAATGAAAAAAATCGTTTCAGCGTTATTTGCTGCGTTCTTAGTATTTGGATTTATTTCAAATGCAAATGCTGCAAAAACGTTAAAGTGTCAGACGGTTATTAGCGCTAAAGGTGATGAAGCGGTAATGTTAAAAGACTTTACTGACAACGTAACAAAACTAACAGGTGGATCTCTAAAATTTGAAATTATGCCAGCAGGAACAGTAGTTGGAGTTAAAGAAACTCTTGATGCTGTTGATAAAGGTTTGATTGATTGTGGATTTGCTTGGACTCACTATTGGTCTGGAGAACATCCAGCTGCTATGTTATTTGGTTCGCCAGTAGCAGGTGGTGGTGTAGGAATTGATAACATCGCATTCTTATCATGGTTTTTATATGGTGGTGGAGAACAACTATATGACAGACTTTGGGGAGAAATGAAAAGAGACATTAAAGGTTTCATGCTTCAACCAGTTGGTCCAGAAGCTTTAGGATGGTTCCCAAGAAAAATCAAAGATATGGATGATTTCAGAACATTTAAGTTCAGAACTCCTCCAGGAATTCCAGGTCAAACTTACAAAGACATTGGAATAGCTTCAGTTGCAATGGGTGGTGGAGATATTCTTCCAGCATTGGAAGCAGGAACTATTGATGCTGCTGAGTGGTGTTGTCCTCAACCAGATAAAGTGTTTGGTATACATAAAGTATTAAAACACTACTATCTACAAGGTTTACACCAAGTAGTCGTAAATGCTGACTTTTATTTAAACAAAAGCACTTACGATAAGTTCACTGACCATGAGAAATTTTCAATGAAGATGGCTGCTGATGCATCGTTGATGAGAGCTTTAGCTTACAGAATCAACACTAATGGATTAGCACTTAAAGATCTAACTGAAAATCATGGTGTGATACTTGAAGATACACCAGCTGATTATTTCCCAGCTTACATGGCTGCAGCGAAAGCAACTTTAGAGAAAAATGCAAAAGAAAACGCATTCTTTAAAGAAGTTTATGACTCAATGATAAGCTTTGCTAATACTGCTGTACCATTCTGGTCTGGTGCACAAACATCGAATGCTAAGCTAGGAATGGCTTATGCTAATTCGTTGAAGAAATAAATAAAGTTATTAAGCGGGCTTTTATAGGCCCGCTTTTCTTTTCAAAAAATTATATGTCGGATAATCCAAAGTTAGATATTTCAGACGAAATGATAGCCGAAAGGCGATCAGGATCTGGAAAGATGCCTGATGATATGCCAACTTGGATGGCTAAAACTATAGTTAACATTGATAGATTTAGTAAATTAATAGGAAACATTGTTTGCTGGATTACGATCCCACTAATGCTTGGGATGGTTTATGAAGTTTTAGCAAGAAAATTATTTTTAGCTCCTACAATCTGGGCTTATGATATGAGCAGATTTTTTTATGGAGCACTTTTTATGTTAGGAGCAGGATACGCTCTTTCAAAAGGTGTTCATATTAGAGCAGATTTTTTATATAGAAATTTTAAAGTTAAAACTCAAGGCAGAATAGATTTTTGGCTTTATTTATTATTTTATTTTCCAGGATTGATAGTCTTTTTGTATATGACAACAGGCTTTGTCCAAGAAAGTATAATGAGAAATGAAAGAGGGATGGATACAACATGGATGCCATATATGTGGCCGATAAAATCTTGTTTATGGATTGGAATTGTTTTTCTTCTTATCCAAGGTATTTCAGAACTTTTTAAAAGTTATTACGCAGCCGTCAAAGGTAAATGGCCAGGTAGTTAATGCTTTCACATTTAATAGATCCAGCAATTTTAGGTTTCATACTTATTGGTGTGATGTTGTTTGCAATATTTATAGGATTTCCAATTTCATTTACTCTTATTTTTTTAGGTTTTGTTTTTGGTTATTTAGGTTTTGGAAAATTGGTTTTCTATTTAATGACATTACAATTTTCGATGGTGATGACCGAACAAACTCTCGCCGCCGTTCCCTTATTTGTATTTATGGGAATAATGATGGAACAAGCAGGTTTAATGGAAAGATTATTCTCAGCTTTCCAAATGATGTTGGCAAGAGTTAGAGGATCTTTATATTATGCAGTTTTGTTTGTTTCGGTAATATTTGCTGCTGCAACTGGAATAGTTGGTGCATCAGTTACAATTCTTGGAATTATGGCTGCTAAATCAATGAATAGATCAAACTATGATGTTAAATTAGCTGCCGGTACGATTACTGCTGGGGGAACTTTAGGTATTCTAATTCCACCGAGTATTATGCTCGTAGTTATGGGTCCAATTATGGAAATTCCTGTAACTGATTTATTTGCTGCAGCAATTGTTCCAGGAATATTGTTGGCATGCTTATATGCTGCATACACCACTTTCAGATGTATGATGAACCCAAATTTAGGTCCACCCATACCAGAAGAATTAAGAACAACAGATTTAAAAAAATTATGGCTAGAATTTTTCTTAGGATTAGTTCCACCTGCTGCATTAGTATTTGCCGCATTAGGTAGTATTTTATTTGGATTTGCTACACCAACAGAAGCTGCAGGATGTGGAGCAGGTGGTGCATTATTACTTTCATTAGCTTACAAAAAATTAACATTAAAAAAATTACAAGATGCTTTAGTTAAAACTTTAGAAATTTCTGCACTAATTATGGTTTTAGTTGCTGCTTCTAATTTCTTTGGAGCAGTGTTTGCAAGATTAGGAACTCCAATGGTTTTAACAGATTTCCTTTTGTCACTTGAGATGAATAAATATTTAATTTTAGGAATAATCATGATTATGATTTTTCTTTTAGGATGGCCATTAGAGTGGGTACCAATTGTTATGATAGTTGTTCCTATAATTTTACCATTAATTGAAGCATTAGGATTTAATTTAACTTGGTTTGCAATTCTTGTTGCTGTTAATTTGCAAACCGCCTGGCTCTCACCCCCCGTAGCATTATCTGCGTATTTTTTAAAAGGAGTAGTTCCAAGTTGGGATTTAAAAGATATTTATCTTGGAATGATGCAGTTCATGGTATTACAGATAATTGGATTAATTATCATCATAGCGTATCCAAAAATAGTACTGTGGTTGCCAACTCTCTTATATGGACAGCAGTAAATAATTGATTAATATCATTTAAGTGAATCAAAGCGAAAAATTTCAATTAAGGAATTGGGAATTAGTTTCAATAAATCCTAATAATAGAGACTGGAGTTGGAAGAATTATTTTAACTTTTGGGCTATAAATATTCAAACAATAGTTGGGTTCTCTCTAATATCAGCTTTATATTTATTCTATGATCTGAATTTTTTTGTTGTCTTAATAGGATCATTACTGGCAGGATTATTAGTATTCTTTTTTGCTAATATCATTGGAAAAATTTCTCAAAGTAGTGGATTAAGTTTTCCAACAATTCTTAGACTTTCAATGGGTTTTACTGGTGCAAGATATGTAGGGATGATCAGAGGATTAGTTGGCTTATTCATGTTTGGTGTACAAACATTCTTTATATCAAAGTCTCTAGGTTATATTGCAAGGATCATTTTGTTTAAAATTGATAATCAAATCTTACAGAATGAAATATTTTTATTATTCTTTTTTGGTTTGAATTTAATTGATTGGGTTTGTTTATTTTTAACTTTAATATTTCAATACATTCTTTTTACAAAAGGACAGAATTTTCTAAAATCATTTATTAATTTTTCAGGTCTTTCAATATATTTGGGGTTATCTGTATTATTAATTGTTATTTTATCTGAGTATTACAACGAACTACTAAATGGAATAAAACTAAGCTTAGTTTTTAGCAATTTTGCAATTCAGTCAAATATCGCTCCAATAATTTCAATCACAGGAACTTTATTTGCTTATTTTGCAATAGTTCTTCTCACTTTTGGAGACTTTTCTAGATACTCAATGAATTATAAAGAAATGACTAAAGGAAACTTAAGTATAATATTAAATTTAATATTCTTTTCTTTTTTCTCTGTTTTGATCACATTAGGTTCAGATATTATTCTTACTAGCAAAGGTTTAAATGCTTCAAGTCTACTTACAAATCCAAATGATATAATTGGTAAATTTAATAATAATTTTTTAACTTTTTTTTGTTTGATATTTATTATTATCTCTTCTTTATCAACTAATTTGATAGCAAATTATATTCCTTCACAAAATACATTGATAAATTTTTTCCCGAACTCTTTAACATTAAAAAAAACAGGAATTGTAATATCAATTATTGGATTAATTATTTCAACATTTTGGCTTTCAATTTTCAGTAAAGCTAATGTTTTAATATTTGTTGAAGCTGTAGCGACAACTTTTGGCCCAATTTTTGGAGTATTAGTTGCAGATTATTATTTGTTTAAAAAACAACAAATTAATCACAAAGAGCTTTTTTATCCTAAAGAACATACAGAATATATTTACAGTAACGGTTGGAACTTCAAAGCACTGTATGCTCTTTTAATTGGATCAATCTTTTCTTTATCATCTTTGCTAAATGAAAATTTAATACAATATCAATCTTTTGGATGGATTATTGGAGCATTCGCGTCTTATTTAGTATATTATTTATTAAATAATAAGTAATGATGAAAGCCCTTGTCTACACTGGTGTTGAAGAAATGGAATTCAGGGAGGAAAAAGAACCTTCTGAAAAACCTGGAGAAAGTATTCTTAAAGTTCATGCATCAGGTATCTGTGGTTCTGATATGCATGCTTACCACGGAAAAGACGAGAGAAGAATTCCACCGTTAATTTTAGGTCATGAAGTCAGTGGTCAAATTATTAACGGTAAGCTTAAAGATCAAATTTCAGTTCTTAATCCATTAATAACTTGTAGAAATTGTGAATACTGCAAGAGTGGAAGAGAACATTTATGTCCAGACAGAGTTCTTCTAGGAATGAATAGACCTTATGAAAGACAAGGTGCGTTTGCTGAACTTATTACTGTTCCAGATCACAATATTTTCAAAGTTCCTGAAAAGCTTGATGTAAAAGAGGCTGCGGTTGCAGAACCAACAGCAGTTTCATATCATGCAGTATTATTAGCAGTAGAAGCATCAAAAAAACCATTAAATGAATGCAGAACGCTTGTTCAGGGTGGTGGAGCAATTGGGCTATTATGTGCATTAATTTTATCCAAGATCCAAGGAAATACAAATTTAACTATTTCTGATCCAAATCAAAAAAGACTTAATGCATGCTCAAAATATGTAGATGCAAAAACAGTATCACCAGATCATAAAGACATTAAAGAGAGCAGCTTTGATTTAGTTTTTGATACTGTTGGACTTGAAGTTTCACGACAACAGGCAATCAGTGTAGTAAAACCAGGCGGAATAATAGTTCATATCGGACTAACTCAGCCTGCAGGATCTTTTAATTTTAGAAAAGCAACTCTTCAAGAAGTCACTTTTATTGGGACTTATTGTTATACAAATAAAGAGTTTGGAGAAACTATTGATATTTTAACTAATAACAAGCTAGGCAAGATAGAGTGGATTGAGTACAGAAATCTTAAAGACGGGTGGGGAGCTTTCAAGGAAATTCATGATGGAACCTGTTCGGCCCCAAAGATAGTGCTTCTGCCTTAAATTCTTGGTTTTTTAAGAGGTACTAATACCTTTTTTTCTCCAAATTTTTCAGAATTTTTTGAAATAACAGGTGCAGTTATAATTATAGACCAATAAATCATCAAACCAAAAAGAACTGCTAACTTCATATCTTCTAAGTAGAGAACAATAATGATTTATGCATGTTTAAATAATGTCAAAATTTTGAATTTGAAAATTATTTTATCTTTTATATAGAAAGGACATGTTTAAATTTTTATTTAAATTGATTTTGGTTACAGCTTTGTTTCAAACTATTTTGTATGCTGAGGATATAAAAGTATTTGAGTTTACGGATAAAGAATTATCAGAATTAACAGTTAGAAAAGTAAGAGGGGCAGATAATAAAACTACATATTCAGTCGGATCTAATGAGAATGGCAATTATTTAAAAGCTATTGCAGATAATGCTGCTTCTGGCCTAGGTAAGGAGATTAAAATTGATCTAAATGAAACACCTTTCATAAATATAACTTGGAAAATTGAGAAGGATATACCAGGGATAGACGAGACAGCTAAAAAGGGTCACGATTTTGCAGCAAGAGTATTTGTTATAAAAAAAACTGGAGCTACGGCTTTATCAAATAGAGCCATAAATTATGTTTTTTCAAGCAATCAGGATGTTGGAAGCAATTCACCAAGCCCATACACTAAAAAATCTATAGATAATGTTCTTGCTACCACCAAAACAAATTTAAATGAGTGGGTAACTGTTAAGGCAAATGTTAAAGAAGATTTCAAGAAATTCCATAATTTGGATGTTACTGAGCTGGATGGTATAGCGATCATGTCAGATACAGATAATTCAAAGCAAAAATCAATTACTTATTATCAAAATATCTATTTTTCTTCTCAATAAATTTTATTAATATCAATTAATGAAAGTATTTAAGTATAATTTAAAAGTATACTATGAAGATACTGATTTTGGTGGAATAGTTTACTACGCAAATTATTTAAAGTACTTTGAAAGAGCAAGATCTGAGCTCATTTATTCAATAGGATATTCAAATAAAAAGTTATTAGAAAAATTTAATGTTTTAATTGCAGTTAAAACTTGCAATGTAGACTTTAAAAAACCAGCAAAATTTGAGGATAAAATTACTGTTTTTACAAAAATTAAGTCTAATACTTTGACTACAATTACAATGTCACAAGTAATTAAAAGAAAATCAGATATCTTGTGTGATGCAGAGATTAAACTGGTATCTCTAAATAAGTTGGGAAAACCAGTAAAACTTCCAAAAGCACTTATTAACAAATTAAACTAGTTCTTTTACTTTTTTAAATAGTTTAGTCATTTGTTTTTCATTTATTCGTCCAGTATTTACATTTCTTGGACTTGGATGATAACACCCCATTAACAACACATTGTTAGGTAATTTAAAATATGTTCCATGACCAAATTTTACTCTTTCATTGTAATCAAAATTTTCTCTATAAAATTTTACACAAGTATCAAAGGCAATTTTCCCTAAAGCCACAATTATTTTAAGATTTTTAAGTATTTCAAATTCAGATTTAAAATAACCAAAACAATTTTTTAACTCTTCATTTAATGGTTTATCTCCTGGAGGGACACACTTTAAAGCCGGTGTTATGAAAGTATTTTTTATTTGCAATCCATCATCTACATGATCTGAATTACTTTGATTGGCAATTTTTACATTGTGTAAACATTTATATAAAAAGTCTGAGGATTTATCGCCAGTAAAGACCCTACCTGTTCTGGTTCCACCATGGGCTGCTGGTGCAAGTCCTACTATCATTATCTTTCCATTTATATCTCCAAAACCTGTTACTGGTTTTCCCCAATATATTTGTTTCATATATTGTTTTCTTTTTTCTGTAGATATTTTTTTTCTAAACTTCACAAGTCTAGGGCATTTATTACATTTAATTATTGTTTTTTTTAATTTTTCAAATTTAACTGTCATTTATGAAATATATTTATACCTCTATTTTCTTTATTCTAAATCTTTTTATTTCAAATAATGTAATCGCCGATCAATCAGTTATTAAAGAATTGCAGAAGGGTGGAAAGATTGTATTTATAAGACACTCACTCGCACCAGGAAATGGAGATCCTGACAATATTGATTTAACAAAATGTGATACTCAAAGAAATTTAAATCAAGAGGGCATAGAGCAATCAAAAAATATTGGAAAACTATTTAAAGACAATAACCTTCAAATTGATAAAGTATTGTCGAGTGAATGGTGTAGATGCAAAGATACTGCAAGATTTGCGTTTAATAATTATGAAACCTTCAAAGGTTTAAACTCTTTTTATCAAGAGAAGTTTTATAAATATAAAGATGAACAAATTAAAAGTTTAAAAAAATATATATCTAATTGGAATAGTGATAAAAATCTTATTTTAGTAACACATTTTGTAGTTATTTCTGAAATGTTAAATTTCGGTACTTCTTCAGGTGAAATTGTAGTTATTGATAAAGATTATAATTTTATAGGTAGTATTGAAACCATGTAATGATAAAATCAAATTGTGAAAATCTTAATTACAGTTTTATTTGTTTGTATTCTTTTAACTGGTTGCGAAAAAAAGGAAAAAATTTATACGGTAGGTCTTTTTGGATCTAACGTAGTTGGTGACTCTTACGGGGTAAAAATTGATAATATATGGAAAGCAACAGATGGTTTAAAAGTAGCTGATAAGCATTGTGGAAAATACGGTAAGAGAGCATATATAGTTGGTCACTCAGGATACGTTGGTGTTTATGATTGTGTTAAACAAAGTATTAGTGGAAACAAAAATTATGTTACCTTGACATTATATGGCGAGGAGAATGAAGCACTACCATACGCTGAAAAACATTGTAATAAATTTGGCAGATCAGCAACATATAAATCAAAAGAAAAATATAAAGTTATATTTGATTGTATAGAATAAATGAAAGTCGGTTTTATAGGTGTTGGATGGATGGGATTTGGTATCGCAAATAACATCCTTAAAAATAATCATGAATTATTTGTAATTGCTAATAAGAACAGAAAGCCAATTGATAGAATAGTTAAAGAGGGTGCAAAAGAAGTGAAATCCTACGATGAACTTTGCAAAAGTGAATTAGATGCTTTGTTTTTGTGTGTAACGAATTCTCCTATTGCTCATGAAATTGGAAAAAAAATAGTTTCATTACTGACTGATAAAACAATCATAATTGATATTACCACTCATAATCAAAATGGATCTATCGAAATGGAGCAAATATTAAATGCAAATAATATTCCTTATTTAGAGTGCCCAGTAATGGGAGGTCCTGTTCAAGCAGAAGAGGGAATATTGGGTGGAATTGTTGGTGGATCTGAGGAAAATTTAAAAAGATCAGAAGAACTTTTAAAATGTTTTTGTAAAAATTATTATCATTTTGGTGTGATTGGAAATGGCGCAAAAACAAAATTATTAAATAATTTTCTATCTTTAGGAACAGCTACATATGTAATTGAATTAATAAAAGCTGCAAAAAAGTTGAATATTGATTTAGATAAACTCTATAAAGTTGCTCAATTAGGATCAGGTAATTCTAATGCTTTAAAAAGGATTTTTGATAAAGTGTTAGAGGATGATTACACTGGTTTTAAGTTTACGGCAACTAATACACTAAAAGATTTAACATATATTACTGACTTACTAAAAGGCATGGATAATGCGGAAAAATTATCTGATTTATCAAAATCATTTTATAAAAAAGCAGTTGATGATGGCGATGGTGAACTTTTTATAAGTGAATTAATAAAGAAGAATTAATCTTTTTTTTCTTCTTTTTCTTTTTCAGCAAAGAATAAAGCAATCGCAAATAAAGTTGTCCATGCAATTCCTAATAAAGCTTTTGGACTGGTTTCAGCACTCCATATATCTAAAAAGATTGCACCTAATGCAAGACCGACGAGATAAATAACAATTGCAATATTTGTTTTGCTCATATCAATTAAGCTAATGTTTTACACTATTATTCTAATTGGACAATTATAAACAATCATATATAAAGCACCAATAATTTGGGCGAGTGGCGGAATTGGTAGACGCGTTGGTCTTAGGAGATACCGACACTTCTTCTTCATTGCACAAGTGACGAATTATTATTGTGTTGCTTGTGTTTTTTTAAAAAATCAATCTTTGCACTTGTGCGATAGTCTTGTATCAAATTGTATCAAAACTACTGTATCCTGCACTTCTGCAATAAATAAATGGAGAAATGTTCACTAAATGTCCGACATATTAAATCAACAACAACAAGACCTACAATTACAATTACAAGAACTTGTCAAAGTAGGCGTGGGTGGCAAGTTTAAAGATAATTCAGATTATACAAAACGTATTCAAGAAGAATTAGAATTTGAAGACGCTATGCTACAAGGTGGTATAGACCGTTTCAGAAAGACCGTAAAAGACGCTATTGCTAAAGGTCAAGAAAGTACAACACTTCACGGTCTAGTATTACAACAGAAATATATAACTAAACTGTCCTTATTAATTAATGGCGATATTAAGACTATGGAAGATGGTGGCGCAGGTAATCGAATGACTGCACTAAAACTATTGTGTCAATGTCTACCAAAATCAGCTTTTGATAAAGGTGTATTTCTTTCTAAAGAACATACAGTTTGGGATACTTGTTCGTTGATAGTTTTGAAGAATACAATTGATGGTATTAGCAATGAAACCACAATGAATAAACTAGCAATAAAGATTGGAACTGGCTTGATGATGGAAGCTAGAATAACGATGTTTAAGGATAGAGATAAAGAAAATTATAATAGGATATATAAAAGACTTGCAGGAAAGAACATACCTCAGAAGGTAAATAGGTATCAATATAAGCATAAAGTTTGGACTTATATGATTAATAAAAACCAACTGGAGTTTGACGATTGGGGCAAGGAAGGGAGACTTCATCTTGGAGTTAAGATGATTGGTTTTCTAGAAAAACTGGGTTTAGTAAAACACCAGAATAGAAAGCTAAATAAATTCAAGACAGTCACTTATGTTGAAGCTACTAGAAAAATCATAGACGAGATTAGGAACTTCAATATCAAGAATGAAGCACTTCAACCTAAATACCTTCCAATGTTAATGCCACCTAGAAAATGGGAATATAATCCTTTTGTCGGTGGATATTATGGAAGAAAACACAATCACGAAAACAAACCAGATGAGGTAAAAAATGCACTATAATTTAGTAAAAGCGTCAAACAGAAGATACTTAGAAGAACTTAAAAATAGAGGTCACGAAATGAAAGACCTTTACGATAGCATAAATATTATGCAGGAAACTGAATGGGTTATAAATAAACCTGTTTTAGATGTCATAAAAACATTAATTAAAAAAGATGTGACTTTGGGAAAGCTACCAGTAAATCCTCAAAGTATGGAACTTCCAGTTAAACCAATAGATATAGCTACCAATAAAGAAAGTTTAGTTAGATGGAAAAGAGAAGCGTCTAATATTTACAAAGAACAAGCTAAATCAAAATCTAAATATATACAGGTAAGGCAAATTCTTGAAGAAGCTAACTTATTAAAAGATAGGTCTTTCTTCTTTCCTCACCAAATAGATTTTAGGTCGAGAGGTTATCCAAAACCTGCAATGTTATCTCCACAAGGTGCTGACTATTCTAGAGCATTACTTAAATTTAAGTATGGAAAACAAATGAAAGAGAATAGTAGTTTTGATAGTTTTGCAATCGCAGGTGCAGGATTATTTGGAGAAGTAGATAAAGAAGACATTCAAACAAGATTAGATTGGGTTAAAGATAATATGCAACGATTTATAAATTGTGCAAAGAACCCACTAGAAGATACTTATTGGTCACAAGCTGATAAATCATTTTGTTTTCTTGCTTGGTGTTTTGAACTCAAAGACTTTGCAGAAACAGACTTTGACGCTAGTTTTATTACTACACTACCAATACAATCAGACTGCAGTAATTCTGGTTTACAACATTATTCAGCTATGATGAGAGACGAAATAGGTGGTAAAGCTACTAATCTAATTCCATCAAATAAACCTGAAGATGTTTACAGAACTGTATCTGAAAAAGTGATAGAAAAATTAGAAGTAAATCCTGACCCACTAGCTAAGAAGTGGTTAGATTATGGTGTAGACAGAAAGCTATGTAAGAAACCTGTAATGTGTTTACCATATTCTTTAACTCAATATTCCTGTAGGCAATATCTACAAGACCACGTTGAAAAAGAATTAAAAGAACGTGGAGTACAACATAACTTTGGTAATGATTTATTTAAAGCTACTAACTTTCTTCAACCAATTGTTTGGTCAAGTATTAATGATGTAATAGTTGGTGCAAAAGAGATTATGGATTTTTTGAAAAAAGTATCTCGATTAGTTGCTTCAGAAAACTTACCAGTGACTTGGACAACACCTTTAGGATTTCCAGTACAGATGATGTGTTATAAAAAAGAAAGTAAAAGAGTGAAGACTAAGATGGGAGACAGTATAATTAAATTATCTATACAATCAGATACTGATGTTATTGATAAAAGAAAAACTGCACAATCTATTTGTCCTAACTTTATACATTCTCTTGACGCAAGTGTACTTCATTTAGCAGTTGTAAAAGCAAAACAAAAAGGAGTGACTAACTTTAGTTTAATTCACGATAGCTTTGGTTGTGTAGCACCTGATGTAGATATGTTGTCAGAAGCTATAAGAGAAGCATTTTGTGAAATATATGAAAATGATGTTCTTGCAAATTGGGCGAATGAAATGAAACAAATGCTTTCTTATAAGAATATGAAGAAATTTCCTAATATTCCTGCAAGAGGAAACTTGGATTTAGCTTTAGTAAAGCAAAGTGTCTTTTTTTGCGTCTAGACCTTTGCACTTGTGCAAATAAAGTTCCACTTATGGCTACATAAACGAAGCCAAATTATAGGAGTATAATATGCAACCAACAACAAACATAAGTGTTGTCGGAGAAGCTATTTATCCTCACCTAAATAAACCTGATGTTCGTTTTAACGAAGCAGGTGAATATAAGGTGACCTTGAAGGTCGCTAAATCAGACGCAACTGAAATGTTGAAGTTATATACTTCAGCTTTAGATGACAGTCTTAAATTAGCTGAACAAAACCATAAAGGTAAAGGGATTAAAAAAGCACCGAAACCTTATACAGAAGAAGGCGATTACGTTTTCTTCAAATTCAAAATGAAAGCAACTGGGGTAAACCAGAAGACTAAAGAAAAGTTTTCACAAAAACCCCAATTGTTTGACGCAAAGAAAAATCCTATTCCATTATCTACGATAATATGGGGTGGTTCTAAAATGCGTGTCGCTTACAATTTAGTATCTTACTTTACGCCAATGTTAGGCGCAGGTATTACTGCTAGATTAAAAGCAGTACAAGTTATCGAACTTGTTGAGGGAAAAGATAGCAACCTTTTTGAAAAAGAAGATGGCTATGAAGCAACACCCAAACCAGAAGTTATCTCAAATGAAACGTCAGAAGTTCAAGAGAGTAAAGACTTTTAGTGGTGTTGTCCTAAAATCAGGTTTGGAAGAAGAAGTCTTTAATTACCTAACTAAGCAAAAGATTAATTTTACTTACGAAGGAATGAAGATTACTTACTTCCAACCTGAAATTAAGAAAACATATACACCTGATTTCCCAATAAAGAATTTTTTCATTATAGAAACTAAAGGTGCTTTTAATTCTGCAGATAGAAAAAAGATGAAGACTATAAAATCGCAGAACCCAGAATTAGATATTCGATTTATTTTTTCGAACTCAAAAACTAAAATAGGTAAGAAGTCTAAAACTACTTATGGCAAGTGGTGTGAACTATTTGGATTTCGCTATCACTGTATTCAATCAACAAAACAAACCTTTCCACAAGATTGGTTAATAGAAATTAAAGGAAAATAAAATGGCAAGACCAGAAACTAAATATATAGTTATCCATTGTTCTCAAACGAGACCGTCACAAAAAGATGTAGACGCAAAATGGATAGACCGTGTTCACCGTGAACGTGGGTGGCTTCGGATTGGCTATGGGAAAGTAATTAAACGAAATGGCGAAGTCGAACAAGGTAGAGGTGACGATGATATACAAGCTCACGTCAAAGGATATAATCACTGCAGTTATGGCTTATGTCTTGTAGGTGGTGCTTTAGAAGAAGATTGGAAGAAACCTCAGGACAATTTCACAAGTGAGCAGTGGGAAGCATTAAAGAAAACTTTAGAAGAATTATTAATAAAATACCCAGACGCACAAATAGTCGGTCATTATATGTTGGACGAAGCAAAGACTTGTCCAAACTTTAACGTAAGAGAATATTTACTTAACGAAGACGTAAAGGGTTATAAGTTCCAAGATGGCTTGACTGATGAAGCTGATTTACAGGAGATGGAACTTGAAGACCAATCCTGAGGAAAAGTTTCTTCATCACGCACCTTGTGAAAATTGTGGTAGCCGAGACAATCTCGGAGTTTACGAGAACCATACTTATTGTTTCGGTTGCCACGATTATCAAAAAACAACTGGTGTTCTACCAGAACAAATTCAAACAAAAATTAATACAGATATGATAAATGGAAATTACAATAGATTAGATAGAAGAAATATAGACGAGGAAACTTGTAAAGTATTCGATTATCAGCAAGGCGAATATGAAGGTAAACCAGTTCAAATCGCTAATTACTATGACAAGCATTATAACAAGGTAGCGCAAAAGCTACGATTTCAAGATAAAACTTTTAAGTGGCTTGGTGATACTGATAAAATTACTTTATTCGGTCAGCAAAACTGGCGTGATGGTGGAAGAACAATAGTTTTAACAGAAGGCGAATTAGATTGTCTTAGTGTATCAAAAGTAAATTCAAATAAATATCCTGTTTGTTCTATACCTTCAGGAACTGCGTCAGCTAAAAAATATATAAAACAAGAATTAGAATGGTTATCTAAATTTGAAAAGATAATCCTGATGTTTGACACTGATGAAGCAGGAATGAAAGCTAGTGTTGAATGTGCAAATATTTTACCAGTAAAAAAATGTTTCATTGCAAAACTTCAAGGAAAAGACGCAAGTGAATTATTACAAAAAGGTAAAGGTAATAAAATTATAGACGCAATCTTTGAAGCTAAACATTATACACCACAAGGTATTATTGAAGGTAATGATACAAAAGATTTATTATTAAAAGATGATTATGTTGAAAGTGTTCCATATGTATTTGATGGACTAAACAAAAAACTATCAGGTATCAGACCTAAAGAATTAGTTTTACTATGCGCAGGTTCAGGAACTGGTAAGTCACAAGTTTGTAGAGAATTAGCTTTTGATTTAATTAATAAAGAAAATAAAGTTGGATATATTGCTTTAGAAGAAAGCGTAAAGAGAAGTGTAAGAGGTTTAGTCTCTCTTGCAGTAAACCAACCAATTCATATACCAGAAGTTAGAAAAAAAATTTCAGATAAAGATTTAATTTCAGCGTGGGAAAAAATAAAAGACAAGGTATGCTTTTATGACCACTTTGGAAGTTCAGACAGTGATGACCTATTAAATAGAATTAGATTTATGGTTCAAGGTCTAAACTGTAAATACATTTTCTTAGACCATATCTCCATTGTTATATCAGGAATTTCTGAGGGTGATGAGAGACGTAATATTGATAACTTAATGACTAACCTTAGAAAGTTAGTTGAAGAAGTTAATTGTGGAATGTTTGTTGTTTCACACTTGAAAAGAGTGGACAGTAAAACAGGACACGAAGAAGGTATTCAAACGTCACTTTCACACCTCAGGGGTTCTCATTCACTTGCACAATTATCAGACGCAGTGATTGGTTTTGAAAGAGACCAACAATCGGAAACAGAAAACAATATAATGACTGTTAGAGTTTTAAAAAATAGATTTACAGGTGACACTGGTGTTGCTTGTGATTTAATTTGGAACAAAGATACAGGTCGTTTGGTTGAAGGCAACTTCGATGAATGAAGCAACTTTAACTAAATTTATTTTAAGTTATTTAGTAGATAAACCTGATTACGTAGAATTAGATACTGAACAACAACAATTAATTTTCCAAACTTGTCGTACAATTATGATGGCTATTTATAACGCTATTAAATACGACAATGTCCACCCAGTAATTATGTGTGGTGACGCTGAAGCAAGAGCAATAATTAAAAAAGCAATTGAAGGCGTTGGAGAAATACTACCAAGCACTGAAAAAATTACAGTTCACTTAATACATTAATGAAACTAATACTTGACCTAGAAAGCAATGGTTTTCTAGACAGATTAGATGTCATTCACTGCATTGTCTGCAAGGATATAGAAACCAATAAGGTATATTCATATAATCCTGACAATCTAAATGACGGTCTAGAGTTGCTAAAGAAAGCAACATTATTAATAGGTCATAATATTCAAGGTTTCGATTTACCTGCATTAGATAAAATATTTGGATTTAAATATTCAGGAGAAATTTTAGATACTCTTTTATGTTCAAGATTAATTTGGACAAATAGACAAGAATTAGATTTTAAAGTTAAAAACCTACCACCTAAACTCATCGGTAGACACTCACTTGAAAGTTGGGGCTACCGATTGGGTTTAAGAAAAGGTGATTATCAAGAACATTCAACATTTGATGTTTGGTCTCTTGAAATGCAAGACTATTGTGAAAGAGACGTAGAAGTCACTCACAAATTATACGACCTTATAATTAAAACAAACTATTCTAAAGAAGCTATCCTCTTAGAACATCAATTCG
>CACGFJ010000004.1 GCA_902572225.1 uncultured Pelagibacteraceae bacterium
AAATCCAGGATTATATTTTTGGTCCAGATGATGATGTTAAGTTATTTCACGAAACAACAAAAACGAAAATAAAAGAGTTTTTTAACTATCAAAAAAATTTTTTTAACAATGATGAGTATGACTTATTAAATAAAGTTATTTTGAATTTAGAAAGTATAGATTTAAACGATTCATCACTATTTGAAGCGAGGAGAACTGAATTACAAAAAATGTTACTAGATGAATTGAGTGTTTATAATAGCACAAATACTACAATAATTTCTGATAATCCTAAAATGCAAATATATTATAAAAAAAATATTAAACAAAAATGGAATTTAGATATTGATGTTAATACCACCCAAACTCCAAAAAAAGTTTACAAATATGCAATTGTACCATCTGAATTCAGCAAAGATCGAATAACAAAACTAATCAACGAACATAAGTTTAAAATTATTAATTTTTTTTCAACACCAACAATCAAAGAAAAAATTAATGATGTAATAAAATATAATAAAATAAAGTGGAAAAGATATCATCTTGATAATGAAAAAAAAATAGAGCTAGTTAACATTGATAATAAACTACAGCATACTTTTAGCGCACCAGAGCATTCTATGTATGACGGATCCTTTTCAACAAATTCAGACAAAAAGATTGATCTTGAAGCTTTATTAGATAAACCCTTTGATCGAAATAAATTAAAGTCAGAGACTAGTGAAGAAGATGACATCGATGCACGAGTATTAATTTTTTATGGTAATGCATATGGGTATTTCACAGAAAATACTGATTTCAAACTTATTAATAATTTATTTTCCACAACTAGACGAAAAGATAATTTAATTAGAGAAGTTAGTTTCAAGGATTTAAAAGTTGATGACTTTTTATTAATTAGAGATTCATCTGATAGAGATGTAATAGAGTCTGAGGCAAAACTTAAATTCAAAGACCCAAATGATTACGAAAAATTAAGACTAAAATCTAGAAAATGGTTTGATGTTTTAATAAATACAAAAAATAAAAATAATTTATCAATTAGTAATATATTTAATAAAATGGAATTATCAGGTTATACAAAATCAAGAGCAACTCTAAGAAATCTAGTAAATAACTTAATAATATGTCCAGATGAATATATTGATATTGTAATTTTAATTAAAGCACTTGAAGATTTAGCTAATCAAAGTTTATTAAATGAAAGTGAAATAAAAGAAATTCACACTTGTTCACAGAAACTAAAATCTACTCATCGAAACGCTGGTAGATTATTATCCAAAAAAATATTAGTTGCTCTCAAAGATCAAGATGTTGATGTTGGTAGGGAACCTGTGAGAATTGATTATAATAAAGATGGAACTATATCATTAAATTCTCAAGACAGCGATAAACCTGAAGCCTGGATAGTTCAAGTACAAGAAATTGAAAAAAATAAATTCAAAGTTTCACAATCAGAATTAAATAACTTAAAATATTAACGATGAGAATGATACCTCCAGTAATTGATGTAAATGCGCCATCAGGTGAAAAAGAAATTTTTCAATTATTAAAAGATACTAATTCTAAAAAATTCAAAGATTGCTTAGTTTTTCATTCACTTAATTATCCTCAAGGAACAGAAAAAAATAAAAAACAAAGTTATGAATTTTTTGGTGAGAGTGATTTTGTAATTTTAGTTCCATCTCGTGGTTTAATTAATATTGAGGTTAAAGGTGGAAAAATTTCTAGGGAGGATGGAATATGGTACACAAATAATAGATTTGGAAAACATAAAATTAAAGATCCATTTAAACAAGCAACTAACTCATTATTTAAAATAGGTGGATATTTAAAAACTAAAGATATTTTAATACCACAGGATTATCTTGTTATATTCCCAGATTGTGAATTTGATACTACTGGAATTGAAATCTCGGATCAAAACCTTGTATCGGGAGAGATAAATCCCAAGTTATTAAACACACTAAACAATATTATTGAAAATCATTTAATCGAAGCAAATGGAAGATTTCATCCAAAAGAGAGTGATCTAAACCAAATAATAAAGGTTTTGAGACCAAATTTTACAAGCAACTTATCAAGTAAAAATTTATTAAACCAAAGTAGAAAACAAATAGATAAATTTACTAATGAACAAATAAAAATATTAGAAAGTTATAACAGCAACAGATTAATCGTAACTGGTGGTCAAGGAACAGGAAAAACAATCATAGCAGAAGAAATTGCAAAAAAGAAATTACTTGAAGGTTCAGTTTTGTTTATAAGTTCTGGAAGGTTAAGGAATGAAGAAACTAAAATAAGATTTAAAGATTTTAATAATTTTCATTGTTTTACTTTTCATAACTTCATTAATAAAATTATAAAAGACATCATAAAAAAAGAAATTCCAAAAGAACTCTCTGATAAGATCAATTCTTTGAAATTTGAAGATAGAACAGATTTTTTTCTTAAATTCATAAGTGATACTATTTTAGAAGCTGAGAATTTTAAAAAATATGATTTTTTAATAATGGATGAAATGCAAAATTATTGTCACTATGATGAGTTTTATGGTGTGTTCGGCTCTATAATTAAGGGTGATCTTAAGGAGGGTAAATGGTATTTTTTTGGAGATTTTGATTATCAGAATTTATGGTCTAACTCTATTTCAGATGAAATTAAAAAGAAAAATCCTAAATTATATTTAAGAGATCTAAATCCTGAGACACATCAACTAACATATAATGTAAGAAATGCTCAACAGATAGTCGTGCATTCTCCTTTTTTATCTGGTGTTGCAAAAGAAAAATTACCTTCAAGACCTTTTATAATTAAAATTGAGGGACAAATTAAACATTATTTTGAAAATAGTGTTAAACATAAAATTGAAAGACTTGAAAAAATAATAGAAGATCTAAAAAAACAAAATATAGATGGAAACGAAATTGTAATTTTGTCTTCAAATAGAATTGATAATCAAAAAAATTATATATCATCATCTAATATTGCTAATTTTTTTAAAATAATTGATTTAACTCAAATTAGTAAGTTCGGCACTGATATAATAAAATCAGATGAAAAAAATTGTATTTACTTTTCTACTTCACACGCGTTTCAAGGAATGGAAAGTAAGATAATAATTCTTACAGACCCATTAACAAGTCCAATTGAAAATCATAAAATAAACGAAGCTGATTATTCAAACAGTAAAGATTTAAAAAATTTGATAACATATAATGCTATGGGTAGAGCCAATACTTTTCTTTATGTAATCTGGGACAAAATTCATGAAAAATATGTTAATCAACAAATTGGTAAAGCACTTAAAATGCAAGATGAGGTATCCCTTTAAATGAGTTTAAAATCCAAAGATTGCTTAGAGTATATAGAAAAAGAGCTTAAAAAAGAGTTAATTGGACCTTCTGATGGTTTATTTAATAGAGTTCAGTATAAAAAAGTTGATGGAAAAGATAAAAATTATGAAGCTAATGATGTAGCATCTTTATCTTTTTTTCCGAATGAACCAAACTTAAATAAACAGGAAATTTTAGTTAACTCACCAAAATATAATTATATAGCAGGAGTGTTATATCCAAAAAAAACCAGTTACTCAGAAGAAATTGATCATGACTTTAAAAGTGAAGAGTCTGTAAGTTTTGATGATGCAAAAATTTCTGATTTATCATCAGATAATAAATATGAAAAAGAGAGAACTTCAGAAAATAATTACGATGGCAACAATTCTGACAATGAAGATCCTATAGATTTAACCAATGAATTAAAACCATCTGCCATGGGGATTTCAATATGTATTGAAGCACCAGAAGTTTTAATCATTTCCCTAAAAAATGTTGGTCAATATTACAAATTAACAAATAAAGAGGAAATTCCAATAGAAAGTAAGATAGTAGCTTTTTATATTTCAAAATTTAATGATGAGAACAAGTCTTCTTATAAATGGATATCGAGCAACTATTCGTTAAATAATTCAAATCAAAATACTGTTGAAGATTTTATATCAAATGTATTTGAAATTAAAAAAAGCACTTTTAAAAATAATGTTGATTATTTTGATAAATTTTTTGATCAAAGAGCTGGATGGCATCAAAAAAAATCTTCTCCCTCTCTAGACGATATTAAAATAAAATTTGATGGTTATAAAAAAGAAGATTTAGAAAATGAAATTATAAAATGTATAAAAAATATTAATACAAAAGAAATTAACGAAACATACAAATATGAAGGTTACTTTCGAAAAAATCTAAACCATGAAATTGAAATTAAAAAGGAAGAATTAATTACAGGAAATACAAAAAAATTTATTGATTATGATGGTAACGACTTGGGGTTATCAATTCATATTACTAAAAGAAAAAGTGAAAAGGAAAATCAATATTATTTAACACTTCATTTAGTAAACGATAATGAAACATCAGATAAAGAATATGTAAAAGATTGTTTTTTTCAATGTGGTTTTGAAATTAAATCAAAAGATGGAGCATCCATATTTAAAGAATACAAAGAAAAAAATTTAAAATATATGGATGATGAAGAAAAATCATTACATTTACTTCATAGAAACAATAAATCTTATGCTGTTGGTCATGGTTGTGCTGTTTCTTGGGATCTAAAAGAGGGAAATTGTAAAAAAGTATATACAGAAATTTTTCCATCATATGAAGTAAAACCAATTAAAGCAAAAATTTTTGACGATCTTAATCTTGATATGATGAAATTTTCTGAAGATGTTGATTTTGCTACAAACGAGATAAAAAAGCTAATTGATAAATATACAGTTTGGCTCGAAAACGAAAAATTAAAGACAAATGATTTGGATCAAGAGTTTAAAGAAGTTTCTAAGTTAAATATAAAAAAAGCCACAGATAATTTAGATAGAATTAATGAAGGTTTAGAAATTCTAAAAACAGATAAAGCAATCCAGGATGCTTTTATGTTTATGAATAAAGCAATGGCTCAACAACAGTTTCATTATAAATTGTCTACCGAAAAAGATTTTGAATACAAAAATGATTTAAATAAAATAGATTATAGTAATGAACTTCAGAAAATAGGAAAAGGTAAATGGTATCCTTTTCAAATAATTTTTATAATTTTAAATATTAAAAGTTTTTCTGACCCATTAAGTGAAGATAGAGATATCATGGACTTAATATGGTTCCCTACAGGAGGTGGAAAAACAGAAGCATATTTAGGCTTGTCATCTTTTGTAATTTTTTTGAGAAAAATTAAAGAACCAGAGAAATCTGGAAATGCTGTTATTATGCGATACACTTTAAGGCTGCTCACAACTCAACAATTTTTGAGAGCATCAACTTTAATTTGTGCATGTGAAAAAATAAGGTCAGAAAACGAAGAAAAATTAGGAAAAATTGAAATCAATATAGGTTTATGGATTGGAGGAGAAGCGACACCCAATACAGAAGAAAACGCAAAGAAAATTCTTTCCTCACTTGAGAACCCTCATTCAACATTAGAGAATAAATTTTTAATTATAAATTGTCCTTGGTGTGGTGAAGATATGGGCCCTGATGCAAAAACTTCTAAGGAGGGATCAATACCAGGTTATAAAATTGAAAATATATCTCCAAAAGAAAAAAAGAAAATTGTCTTTGCGTGTGAAAATATTTCTTGTAATTTTTCACATAAGAAAAAAAATTTTTTACCAATTGATGTTATTGATGAAAGAATTTATGAAAAACAACCTGATTTAGTTATTGGTACAATTGATAAATTTGCTACTTTGCCATGGAAACCAGAAGCTTTAGAATGCTTTGCCTCAGATGAAAATATTAATGGAACAGATTTAATCATTCAAGATGAATTGCATTTGATATCTGGTCCACTTGGATCAATTTCTGGAATGTATGAAATTTGTATTAAGGCATTAACTGAGAAAAAAATTAACAATCAAACAATTACTGCAAAAATTGTTGGATCCACTGCAACTATCAGTAAAGCTGAAAAACAAATTTACTCACTTTATGGAAAAAAATGTTCAATTTTTCCTTCTCAAACAAATCAGCTCGAAGATAGTTTTTTTTCTTATGAAAAAAAAGATGCAGATGGAAGAAAATATGTTGGAATATTTTGTCCTTCCTCTACATCACCTCAAATAACTCTTTCTAAAGTTATTGCATCTCTCTTTGTTAATGTAAAAGTTTTTTCTTTAGATAAATGCAAAGATCCGAAAATTTATGATCCATATTGGACTCAACTAATATATTTTAACAGTATTCGAGAGCTTATGACAGGAGCATCGCTTTTATATGATGATGTTGATGGAGAAAAAAATGCTCTCTATGTAAAAAAAGGTTTAGATTTTGAAATTAAACAAAATTATGATTACTATAGAAAAATTAATCCAAGACAAATTGCTGAATTAACATCAAGACAGGATAGTAGCGAAATTCCCAAGATATTAAAAAGGATGTTTGTTTCAAAAAATGAAGATACATATCCTTATGATATTTGCTTAGCAACAAATATGATACAGGTTGGTATTGATATACCAAGATTAAGTTTGATGATAATTAACGGTCAACCAAAAACAACTTCAGAATATATTCAAGCATCAAGCAGAGTTGGTAGAGATCAAAATAGCCCTGGTTTAGTTTTTAATATTTTATCCCCTTTTAATTCTAGAGACAGATCTCATTATGAACATTTTAAAAGTTATCACCAATCTATATATAATTATGTTGAGCCCACTAGTGTTACACCGCACTCAACATCGGTAAGAAAAAGATGCCTTCATGCAGTAGTAATTACACTTTGCAGACTGTGGGACAAAAAAAATCGTGCATTACCTAATCTTCCAAAAGATGAGATAAAAAATAAAGTATTAAAATATATAACTGATTATGTAAAAAAAGCTGATCCAGATCATCCAGAAGAAGTTGAAAGAACTGAAAAGGATATATTGGAAATATTTAGGAGATGGAAAGAGATACAGCCTCTTAAATTTGGAAGTATGAGTTTAGATCAATCTATAGAGGGAACATTAATGTATCCATCTGGGACAGAAAAGAAAATAGAAGGCGATCAATTTGAAACACCTACTTCAATGCGTAATGTTGATAGAGAATGTTCTGCAAGAATTACAAACACTATTGGTGCTAATCATGAGATTTAAAAAGAAAAAAAATCAAAGAATACTGCGTACTTTAAGAAGATCACATGTAGTTTCTACTTATGGTGTTGGATCAGTTTATCAGTTTAAAAATAAATATAATTCAAATAGTGATTCTGAATCTTTAATGCTAGCAGGAATAGAAGAGTGGTTTCAAAATGTAGATGACATTATACCTGAATGGAAAATATATGAACCTAGATTGCAAGAAGCTTTAGGGAAAGATTTTTTTGTTTTGCCACCAGATTATAGAAAAAATCATGATAATCCTAAAATTGCTAATCGCCATTTACCTTATGTTAGATTCCCTCAATGGCATAGATGTAGTGCATGTGGTTTAATGGAATATGTGGGAAAACATGCAAGTTCAGATAAACTTGTTTGTAAAGCTAAAACAAGATTGAATGAACTAGATTTAGATCAAGAACAAAAAAAAAAGATACAAAATAGTTTTAAAGTTTGCTTTAATGCTAGAGACGGAAACGAACCAAATAAATTAATTCCTGTAAGATTTTTGGTTGCATGTGAACATGGTCATATTGATGATTTCCCGTTTATTGAATGGACTCATAAAAATTTAAAAAGTAAAATTAATAAAGATCCACAAGAACATATTTTAAAATCATTCGGTGGACGTGGAGGTAACTCTTCCATTTTAGGATTAAAATTTAAATGTATGACTTGTAATACGGATCAAGTGGATATAGCTAAATTTTTTCAAAAAAATTTAGATAACGATAGTCAAAATGACAAATTAGGTCCTGGTTTTAACGAAATTAAACATGAGTGTAGTGGATCAAGACCTTGGATTGGTGAAAACGAGCACAACTGTAAAGCAAAACAACATGTTCTTTTGAAAGGTGCTTCAAATATTTACTATCCAACTATAAAAAGTTCGATTTTTATTCCAGTAATAACAGAAGAGTTTGATAAGGAAATTTTGAATAAAATTAATAATGAAACATTTTGGAACTCAATAAAAGATCAAAATGAAGAAATGTTAAATATAATACTAACTACAGTTGTATCAGATACAAATATTGATTTAGATAAATTAAAACTTGCTGTTAAGAAAAAAAAGGAAGGACTTTTAAATCAATCACAATTAGAAAAGGACTTAGAAAACCCACAGAAAATTGAGGAAAATTATAGATTTCAAGAATATGATTTTATCCTAAATAAAGATTCAAATGATTCAGCAGAGTTAACAAAACATAAATTAGATATTTCTGAATATAAAGAATTAGAAAACTTTTTTTCAGATATAATATTAATAGATAAATTGAGAGAAACTAGAGTACAAACCGGTTTTTCAAGAATAAATCCTTACGAAGAAGGTGCGGGCACTTTTAAACAACATTTGAGTAGCAGGCCTAGAAAATGGCTTCCAGCAATGGTTGTTAACGGAGAGGGAATATTTTTTAATTTTAATTCAAAAGCTTTAAATAAATGGCTTGAAGTATTCAGAGATAAAAAATTGGAAAATCTAAATTATAATTATAATGAGTTTCGTAAAAAAAGGAAATTGCATGAGCGATATATAAGCTCTAAATTTATTCTTCTACATACATTTGCTCACATTTTAATGAACAGACTTTGTTTTAACTGTGGTTATTCTAGTGCAGCTTTGAGAGAAAGGATTTATTGCAATCTTTATGATGAAACTAAAGAAATGCAAGGTGTTCTTATTTACACGTCTGCTGGTGATTCTGAGGGAACATTAGGAGGATTGGTTAGAGAGGGAGAGCCGTTAAATTTAAGAAAAACAATTTATGAGGCTATTTCTAAATCAGTTCATTGTTCTTATGATCCTGTCTGCAAACAAACAAAATCACAAGGCTTGGGTGGAACAAACTCTTCATCATGTCATGCATGCACATTTGTTTCTGAAACATCTTGTGAAGAGAATAACCAGCTTCTCAACAGATCTACTATCATAGGTGATGAAGATGGTAAATTAATTGGGTACTTTGAGAGTTTATTAGATTAGTTAGGCTACTTTTTTTAAATTTTTTTTATTTTTAAATAAATAATTTATTACAGAGTCACAAACTTTCTCAACAACATTAATAGGCACTGCATTTCCAGCTTGCCTATAGGCTTGCAGGTCTGACACTGGAAATTTAAAACTTTCTGGAAAACCTTGTAACCTAAATACTTCTCTTGGTGTTAATCTTCTTGGGTTTCTTGTATCCCCTCTAAAAATTAAACACTCGCTTCCATCTTTGTAATATCTAGAAGATATTGTTCTAGTGCATTTTTCATTTGGATTCGTGAGTTTAAAGCCAAATCCTTTACCATTTTTTTTATTTCTTTCTTTTCTTTCTTGGTGACTTTTCCAAAGTTTATCTGAAATTATGTATTTTTTATCGAAATTTTTATCTAAGAAGTCTCTTACTTTAACTTTTTTAAAATTTGGTTCAGGATATTGAAATTCATTTTTTTTTTCTAAAAAACCAACAATATAAATTCTTCTTCTTCTTTGCGCTAAACCAAAATCTTGCGCATCTAATATTTTAGGCTCTGGTACATAATAATACTTTCTTAAATTATATAAAATTTCATCTAATACTTGTCCGTTAGAATAATTTTCTAAATGCTGAACATTTTCTAATAGAAATGCTTTAGGTTTTTTTATTTTTAATATTTCAAGAATATTAAAAAAGAGATCTCCTTGATCTTTATCATTAAATCCGTGAGCTCTTTTAAGATATTTTCTATTTGATACGCCCGCTCTTGAAAATGGTTGACATGGAAAACCTGCAAGCAAAATATCATGATTTGGAATTTTATCGCTAATTTCTGAATTTTTTACTGATTTAATATCTTTTATAAGTTTCGTTTTTGTAAAATTAGCTTCATAAGTTTGAATGCTGTATTCATTTATTTCTGAATAAAGTTTACATTGATCATAGAAACCTAATCTTCTTGCTGCTTTTGATAATGAAATTCTCATTCCTCCAACTCCCGCGAATAAATCAAGAGATGTAATTTTTTTCATGAGTAATGTTTATAATAATAATTTAAAAAAATATAATAAACATTAAAGTTAATCCACAATGCTAGAGTATTTAATCATTATTGAAATTGAAGCCTTTCTGGTTAACCAATATATTGGTAGAATATGAAAAAAGATAAAAAAATAATTGATCCTACCCTTAGATCAATGACAGCTTTTTATAAAAAAAAGGGATTTAAAAGACCTAGTGCCCATGCAAAACAATATATGCTTGGTTATACTGCTGCCAAAAAAGGAAGTGTAGATATTAAAACTGTAAAAAAATGGTCAAATAGAGATAAATACGGTAGAATAAAAAAATCAAAGAAATAAGTTTTATTAATATAAAAGAAAAATAGTCCTGATTTAGAACACAACTCTACTTGCTGGGACTTTAAACACAACGCTAAAGGAGAAAACATGGCAAAAATAACAATAAAACCATTAAGTAAAAATGATCCAATTTTTACTAAAAGCTTCATGACTTTCTCTAATTTTACAAACAAAAGGAGAAAATATGAAAATAATAATTCAAAATATAAGAGACTTTTTATTAAGAAAAAAAAGGAAAGGTAAAAAACTTTTATTCCTTGAAAGAATAGGAGACAAAAATTCTTCTAGAGATGAAATTCATGAAAATTTAATTAAAGTACTAAAGAAAAATGGTTTTAAAATAAAAAATGATCCTACAGAAATTATAAAAAAAAAGGATGAAAGATAAAATCTTATATCAAAGACGTACAGATGGTGACTATAAAGGATATACAGAAGATAGCTTTTATTTTAACTCAACTGAACAATTATGGTGCTGGAAACAAACCTCTACCGAGAAAATTTTTAAAGCAAAAACTATAGATAAGCTTAGACAAATCAAAGAGAATAATTTTATAGGTAAAGGAAATTACGAACATAAAAATGATGCCTCTCTTGAAAAAGGTCACACAAGTACTGAGCAATTTGCAAAACTGACAAATATTGGAAGTAAAGAATATGTAAGTATGCTTTTAAAAAGAGCCAATGAACCATTAAAAAATTATGATAAAAGAGCTGAAGGTAGAAAAAAGAAGGGATTATTTTTTACTAAATGTTTAAATCAATCGAAAATTGAATTTGAGCAAATAATTTATAAAAGAAAAGTTTGGGTATTTAAAAATATAACTACTGAAAAAATAAAAATATTTAAATCTTTATGGCAAAAAAACTAAAAAAAAGAAAAATACTTAATCAAATCAGGGAAGTATCAGTTTATGATTTTGCTGATGACCCAAGAAGAAAAAGAGCACCTAAAGATGCAAAATATAAAATTGTTTTCTATAAACCAAAACCTAACGAAAATTCTAATATACCTAAAAATTTTCAAGGGGTTCAATATTACACAACAAAAGCTGAGGCAGATTTAGCTTTAAAAGATAGATTAGAATTATCAGAAAAACTTAAATTAAAAAAATCTAAAGATATGATTGGCAATAATAGAAATCCCAATTTAGGCAGTGTTGGGTTAAGATTTGGTGAAGATCATGAAGTTACTATCAATCAAAAAAAAGAATTTAATGAAAAAGTTAAAACTGCGAAACAACTTTTAAAATCAGGACATACTAAAATGGAAACACAAAGAATTATTAATAAAAAATTTAAATTAAATAGAGCTGAAAATGCTAGTACTGGTAGATATGTAAGAGTGGCATCTAATTTACTTGATCAGTAAATTAATAAGTTTCTTTACACCTTTTTTCTTTAAATTTTTTCTTGAACTAAAAATGCATGCTTGAGATTTTAATATTTCTCCATCATTAAGTATTCTAAGGTTGTTTTGTTTAAGTGTTGTTCCTGTACTTGTTATGTCTGATATAACTTGAGCAGTATTCATGGCACACATCAGTTCTGTACTGCCTAATGACTTAACTATAGTAAAGTTCGTTACACCTCTTGAATAAAGGAATTCTCTTGTGAGATTTGGGTATTTTGTTCCGATTTTTAATAAAGATTTATTTTTTTTTTTATAATCTTCTGCAACCTCATCTAAATCTAATGTTGTAAACAAGTCTATAAATTCATTCCTGCAGGCCAAAATTAATGTTGCATAGCCAAAATTAAGTCTCTTTTCTATTTTTATATTTTTTTGAACACTTACTTCGGACTCTTTTAAAAGGTCTAATCCACTTATCCCAATATCTAAATTTCCAATAGATAATTGATCTAAAATTTCCCTTGCATGCATAAACAATACCGAAATATCTGGACGACCTTTGACTTTACCAATTAATTCTCTTTCACCTCTATCAAAAAAAATTTTAAGTTTTTTTCTTTTTAATAATTGTTCGGATTGAATTTTCAACCTACCCTTAGAAACACATCCTATGTTAATTATTTCTTTACTCATAATTATATTTTACTAATTCCTCTTGAAATAAATTATTCATTTTATTTATTAAATTTTCATTAAGTAATTTCCGGTAATCATTATCTTTTCCTAGATTAAAAAATTTTATTTTTTCTTCAGAGCCTTTTTTTGTAATAGCTTCAGAAAAACCTTTTTCATCCTCTAATTTTTTTAAATTATTAAAATTGCAATTACTTATACATTTCAATGCTTTTTCTTTGTTAAATTTTTCCTCTGATTTGGAGATTTTATTTATAAAGTTTATTACTTGTTTGAATGTGTTTAATGCATCATTTTGCAAATCTTCATACCTGACAGTTAAAATTGGATATAATTTGTTTTCTACCCAAGATTCCTGATTTAATTTCCATGAAAAAAGAGCCTGAAATCCTAGAAATCTCTCTTTTTCCTTAGAAATAATTCCTCTTTTTTCGTCTGTCATAAACTGAAATGCATCTTCTACAGAAATTTGATAGTGATTGGATAATGAAGTGATTACATTTCTTGGGTCTCTAATAATATAAATCACACCTAATGTATTTTCTTTATTTGTAAATTGATTTCCTTCTATTTTACAAAGAGCGTTATGAGTTTTAAAAAATTTTATACCTTTTGATCGATTAATTTTTTCTTGCTCCTTTATCCAATATTTTGATGTATCGTGAGGTTGGTTAAATTTATCTAAATATTTTCTAAAATATTTGTTGCTTGGAAAAGATTCTATTTTTTCTAAAAGTTCAAAATCAAATTCACCTGTCTCAGAAAAATAATAATTTGCAATTAGTGATCTTAACCAAGTATTTCCACTTTTAGGATATGATGCTAGCCAAATTATCATATTTTATCCAAATTAATTGCAGCTCCAACAGCTGGTATTTTTCGTAAACCAAGATTTTTTGATGTTAAATCATTATATCTTCCACCTGATATTAAAGTCTTTTGCCTATTTTTTATTTTAATATCAATTGAAAAGATAAATGAAGTGTAATACTCAATTTCTCTTCCTCTTCCATTGTCTGTAGAAAATTCAAACTTTAAATTTTTTTGTTTAAAATTCGTTATTGGAAAGAATTCTTTGCCAACTGAAATATTCAAATTATATTTTTTGTAAAATTTATTTAATTTTTCTGGTGCACTTTTAAGAGGACATTTAATCTTTAAAAATTCTTTGATTATTTTACAACTTTGTTTTCCTTTTTTAGTAATACGGGGATCATTAATTTTTTTCTCATACCTATCAAGTATTTCTCTATAACTTCTCCCAGCTACTATTTTATTAGGGTTTTCTTTTTTCATTTTAAGATAGGTTTTATGGTCTCCTGCAACTACAAATGGGTCTATATCTAAGTTGCTTTCAAGTCTCTTAAGTAATTCTGAAAAATATTTACTGTTCCAGTAAAATTTGTTTAATCTTTTTTTCCATCTTTCAGGTATTGAGAGTTTTTGGATTAGTAACTCGAATAATTTAAAATTACCTATCTTAACTTTTGCATTTTTTATGCCTGCTTTTTTAAGAATAGTTATTGATGTATCAATGATTTCTTTATCATCTTTATTTTCATTGAGAGAAGAGAAAATTTCTAATCCCAATTGTCTGATTACAACTTTATTTTTATTATAGGACTTTCTAAATGCGCTTCCTGTATAAAAAACTTTTTCTTTAGAATTTTTTTTGCTTTGTGCATAACTTAAAATACTAGAGATCGACAGGTCGGGTATTAATGTAAGCTCTTGTGCATCTGAGTTATAGAAGGAAAATAAATATTTCCTAAAATTTTCTCCCGACCTTTGCAATATAAATTTGGACTCTAATATTGGATCTATTTCTATTTTCTTAAAACCTTTTGTTTTTAAGATTTTAATAATATTATTGTAATTTTGAGATTTCATTAACAAGATCTTTTCTATTAATCACTAGTTGATCATTTTCTTTAGATGAGCTTAGTTTTTTGATAGTTAGTTTTTCTTCTTTAAATTCATTTTCTCCACAAATAATTGCAAGATTTAATTTCTTTCTATCTGCGTATTGGAGTTGTTTTTTTAGATTTTTGTTTTGGTCTAGATATATTTCAGATGCGATATTATTTGCTCTAAGTTCATTAACTATTTCATAATATTTTTTAATAAAGCTTTTATCCAAAATACAAACTAAAACTGGTTTATTTTTATTTACTTTGGTCTGACCTAGTTGGTTTACAGCATACAATAGTCTATCTATTCCGATAGACATACCAGTGCCTTTGTAGTCTGCACCTTTAAACCTTGCGATCAAATTATCATAACGCCCACCCGACGCCGAGCTTCCAATACTTATTTCTTTTCCTTTTGCATTTGTAACTTTGAAATTAAGGTTGGTTTCAACTAAGAACCCAGTGTAATAACTAAGCCCTCTTATTTTAGTAACATCAATTTTTACAGAGTCTTGATTTTTTCCGTATGACAATACTTCAAATAATTCTTCTAACTCATTAATTCCTTCTAAAGATAATGGATTTTTTAGATTAGCCTTCAATTCATTAATACCTTTTAAATTTAGAAAATTAATTATCTCAGATGCTTGATTATTTGAAAGTTCGCAACCTTTAGTGAATGCTCCAGACTGGTCTTTTCTTCCCTGTTTTAATAATTCTTCTACTCCCTTTGTTCCTAATCTATCTAGTTTATCAATTGATTTTAGTACTTTGTATTGTCTACCTTCTTCAATTTTGAGTTCATTAATTAACCCTTGTAGAATTTTTTTGTTTGAAACATTTATTGTAAACTGATCTTTAGAAAGGCCAATTTTTTTAAAAGACTCTCCAATTATATTACATATTTCTGCATCAGCTTGAGATGGATTTGCATCACCAATTATATCTGCATCAAGCTGCCCAAAGGCTCGGTAGCGCGCCGAATCTGCCTTTTCCTGCCTGAAAACATTACCATAAGAAAATCTTTTATATGGAAAAACTAGATCTCTAAAATTCTCTGCACAGAAACGAGCAAGTGGGGCACTTAAATCATATCTTAAAGTTAAAGATTCTTTTTCACTTACGAATGAAAATACATCACTCATAGGATTACTTTCGTCTTCAGCTAGAAATGAACCTATGTTTTCACTTTTTTCAAATTCTGGAGTTTCTAATTGCTCAAAGCTGTAATTAATAAATACTTCTTTTATAGTATCTATTAATTTGTTCTTAAGAGCTAATTCATCACCCCATCTATCTTTGAAACCCTTAGGTAAAGAGGCCTGTAATTTGTTTTCTTTATTCATCTTTTCATCCTGAAAAGCTATGTATCGTTGGTACACGGGGACAGATTCGAACTGTCGACCTTCGGTTCCACAAACCGCTGCTCTAACCAACTGAGCTACCCGTGCTCCTTTTTATTGTTTTATACTAATTGTGGAAAAATTTAAATTTATAAATATTTAATAATAGCAAGCTTAGCTTGCATGGATATGCAATCTGTGTGTTGATCTAGATGTTTCGAATTTATAAATCATGCTGACTTCTAACACTTTTTAATATGAATGCAAGTTTTGTGTAGGGATAAATACTTGGAACTTATACTTATCGTTAAGTGGTAAATACCCCTAAACAAAAAAGGTTATGGCAAACTTAAGATGTTTTTTTCAAATTTACCGCGCTTGGTCCCTTATCGCCTTCAGCGATTTCGAACTCAACGGAATCATTCTCGTTTAAAAATCGAAGTCCAGCCTCACGTACTGCTGATGCATGCACGAAACAGTCCTTTTCACCGTCTTCTCTTTCAATGAAACCATAGCCTTTCTTTCCATTGAACCACTTAACTTTTCCCTTTAAAATGTTACTCATACTTTTTTACTCTTTCTCATTGTTAGTTAGTCTCTAAATAGATTTATACTCAGAACTATTTAGAACAGTCTCAGTATAAGAATTTTTCAGATATGGCAAGATGATAATTTATACAAGAATTGTTTAAGTAGACCACCGAGAAGTGGTGGCTTCGGCGGGACTCGAACCAGCGACACAAGCCTTTTCAGGGCTCTGCTCTACCAACTGAGCTACGAAGCCATATTAGGATCTAAAAATAATTCTTCCTTTTGTTAAATCATAGGGTGACATTTCAATTTTGACTTTGTCACCGGCTAAACATCTTATTCTATTTTTCCGAAGTTTGCCTGCAGTGTGCGCTGTAATTACTGCGCCGTTATCTAGTTTACATCTAAACATAGCATTCGGCAGCAATTCCGTTATGATGCCTTCAAATAGAAGCAGATCCTGTTTTGCCAAATTATATTCTCCTCATTCTAGATTTAATACTTTGAGCATGATTATCTAGTTCTTCATACTCAGCGAGATGTGTAGCGGATTCTCCTAATTTCTC
The DNA here is from genome assembly GCA_902572225.1 of uncultured Pelagibacteraceae bacterium. Classification (GTDB taxonomy): domain Bacteria; phylum Pseudomonadota; class Alphaproteobacteria; order Pelagibacterales; family Pelagibacteraceae; genus Pelagibacter. The sequence goes on from CACGFJ010000004.1 coordinate 16,840, forward strand.
AATACCTTTTTTTGTAAGTGTTATATGGCTAATTTTTTTATAAAATTCACTAAGATTTAATCCAGATGAAAATTTTGCAGAGCCCATCGTTGGAAGCACGTGATTATTTCCCACATTATAATCTGAGACAGCCATGGGAGAGTACTTTCCAATCATAATACTTCCTGCATTATGAATTTGATTTAAATATTTTTTATAATTAGACACATTAATTTCTAAGTGTTCTGGGGCAACTTCATTAATTACTTCTATTATTTGCTTATCACTTTGGGCTAACACAATTAATCCATTATGTTTTAAACTTTTTAAAACAACTCTTTTCCTTTGAACTTTTTTGATACTTTCTTTTATCTCTTCATTAAATTTATTTACTAATTTTTTATCTTTCGTAATTAAAATACACTGAGAATTTACATCATGTTCTGCTTGTCCAATCATAGATGTTATAACTTGATTTAGATCAGTTTTACCATCTGCCAAAACACAAATTTCACTAGGCCCAGCGACCATTCCTTCTGTCCCAACATCACCAAAGACTTCACGTTTGCTTCTTGCAACATAAATATTTCCAGGCCCAACAATTTTATTCACTTTTTGAATATACGCTAAACTTGCTATAGCTTGGGCACCACCCATTGAATAAATTTCCTTAATGCCAACTTTTTTAGCAGCATAAAGAACAGCAGGATTTAGTTTTCCATTAAGTTTTGGATTGGCCAAAACTATTCTTTTTACACCAGAAATTTTTGCAGGCACTGCATTCATTAATAATGTGGATGGTAAATTAGCTGGTACATAAATACCTACAGACTGTAGTGGCACGTGCTTATATTCAAGTTTATTTTTAAAATTATCTACATACTTAATATTTTTTGGTTTTTGTAGTGAATGAAACTTAAAAATTCTATTATAGGCTAAATCGATACTTTTTTTAATCTTAGGTTCTAATGTTTTAATTGCTTTGTTTACTTTATCTTTTGAAGGAACTATCTCTATATTTTTACTAAATTTTTTCTCATACTTTAAAAGTGCTTTTCTTCCATTAATTTTGATGTCTTTTAAAATTTTTGGAACTATCGAAGTGTCTAATGCTTTTCCAGATCTCCTTTTATCCAAAAAAGATACTAATTCTCTTTTATAATTTTTTTTCTTACAATTAATTACTTTTATCATTTTCAATTTTTTGGTCTTCTAATGTTACATCAATAACTTCTGTCGAGAGTGTTATAATTCCATTTTTTGAAAATAACAGAACTATTTCAAAATTTTCTTTTTTTTTAAAAATATCAATCGCTAATAATTCTAAAGTTAAATCTACATTGGATTGGTTAATGTTTTTAGACTTCGAACTTTCAATAAATTCAAATTTTATAACACTATTAATAGGTTTGCTACTATCTGTTTCCTTATCTATTCTTAAAATTGAAAGTAAAAAAATTTTTGTAGATGGTAAATATTTTATATCTGAAATTTTGACTTTAGACTCTGCGCATATCGCTGATATAATTTGTAAGTCATCTGGAGATTGAGCGATTACTTTCTTTAAAAAATTATTCACTAAGATATTCTTTTAATTTTTACCCCAATTTTTTTTAATTTATTTTCAATTTTTTCGTAACCTCTGTCTAAATGATATACTCTATTAATAATTGATGTGCCTCTTGAAATAAAAGCTGCTAAAACTAGAGCTACTGATGCCCTTAAATCACTAGACATTAACTCGGCTCCCTCTAAATTGTTAGTTCCTTCAATAATTGCCTTGTTACCTTTAATATTTATTTTTGCACCTAATCTTTTTAATTCTGGAACATGCATAAATCTATTTTCAAATATATTTTCTTCAATTGTACTCTTCCCATTTGCTTTAGTTAATAATACCATAATTTGAGCTTGTAAATCAGTGGGGAAATTTGGATATTCTCCAGTTTTCAAAAAATCTAAACTTCTAATTTTTTTTGGTCCCTTAATTTGAATTGTATTTTTTGTAGTTTTTATTTTCGCACCAATTTTCTTAAGTAAATTTATCTCTGTATTGATAATTTTTGGCTCAAAGTTTTTAATTTTTAAGTTTCCACCATTCAAACATGCGGCAACACAAAAAGTGCCTGCTTCAATTCTATCATTCATGATAGAGTAAGTTATACTTTTTAATGTTTTAACACCCTCTATTTTTAAAGTTCTTTTACCAATCCACTTGATCTTAGCTCCAGCTGTTTTTAGAAAATTTGTCAGATCCTTAATCTCAGGTTCTATAGCGCAGTTCTTTATTGTTGTCGTTCCTTTTGCAAGACAAGCAGCAAGAATTAAATTTTCAGTAGCTCCAACAGATATTTTTGAAAATCTTATTTCTGAACCAACTAATCCTTCTTCGGCTGTTGCATTAACATATCCTTTTTTAATTTGTATTTTAACACCCAATTTTGATATCGCTTTTAAATGTATATCTATTGGTCTTACTCCTATACTACAACCACCTGGGCTACTTACTTTTGCTTTTTTATTTTTTGCCAACAAAGGACCAAGAACTAAAATTCCTGCTCTCATTGTTTTAACTAGAGAATAAGGTGCAAAAAAATTATTTTTTTTTCCTTTTGAGATTGTCGCGATTTTTTTATTTTTTTTAAAGCTAATTTTTCCTCCTAGTGATTTCAACAAATTAAGCATTGTATCGATATCTTTAACGCGTGGAAGATTTTTAATTGTTACATTTTTATCAAAGAGTAAAGTTGCAGCGAGTATTGGTAAGGCAGCATTTTTACTTCCAGAAATAGATACCTCTCCCCTGATCTTAGAGGGACCGATGATTTTAAATTTATCCATTTTAAATTTTGGGAAGTGTTACCCCTTTTTGGCCCATATATTTTCCATTTCTATCCGCATATGAGACATCTGGTTTCTCGTTTCCTTTTAAAAAAATAAATTGAGCAACACCTTCATTAGCATATATTTTGGCTGGTAATGGGGTTGTGTTAGAAAATTCAAGGGTCACATGGCCTTCCCATCCTGGCTCCAAAGGTGTTACATTAACAATTATTCCACATCTGGCATATGTGGACTTACCTAAACAAATAACTAACACATCATTAGGAATCTTAAAATACTCGACTGTTCTTGCTAAAACAAAAGAATTTGGTGGAATAATACATTCATCAGATTCTTTTGTTACAAAATTTGTTGGTTTAAAATTTTTTGGATCTACGATTTCGGAGTTAACATTGGTAAATATTTTAAACTCATTAGATACTCTAGCATCGTACCCATAAGAAGAAACACCAAATGAAATTTTTCCTTCCCTTACTTGTTTATCTTCAAATGGTGAAATCATGGCTTGTTCTTTCGCCATTTTGATTATCCACTTATCTGATTGCACTGACATTTATTTATTTTTTTTTATTTTTTTTTGAAAAATTTTTCTTTTTCTCAAGTTTTTACGCAAAGCCTCCTCTAATTTGGCTTTTTTATCCTTCTTCCTGTTCATTTTGATTACTTTTTATCTGGATTTGTAAGATGATCTAAAGTTATAATTTGATCAATAGGAATTGTTTTATCTTCCTCTTTTTTATTATTACTTAATCCTTTTTCATCGGCCTTAGCTTGTTTTTTGGCTCTTTTCTCAGCAAGCTTTTTTTCTCGTTTCGCCTGCTTTTCCATAAGCTTTGCATTTTTGTTTGCCCCGTATGTGTAATGTATGCCCATAACATTTCCTTAAGAGTAGATATATCCCATTTTTAAAAAAAATTAAGGCAATAATTTGAAAAAATTACATTTATACACTAATTTAAATTTATTAATGCCCCTTTAACTCAGGTAGTAGAGTATTTCCATGGTAAGGAAAAAGTCGTCCGTGCAAGTCGGGCAAGGGGCACCATTATTTGTAGAATTTTTTTCTGATTATAAATCCAATTAAAACCAGGATTATCATACCAATTATTGGTACATAAATATCTGGAGTTAAAATTATATCAAACATACTTGGAAGTTCTTGATTATTTTCAATTACTTTATTTAGCCCTGCACCAAGTGAAGCTCCAACGAATAACTGGGGCGTCATTCCAATAACAGATCCAAAAAAGAAATTTTTAATTTTAACATTAAATAGTGTTGGCAAAATGTTTGATATAAAAAAAGGTATACCACCAACAAATCTATATATCAGAAAAAAAGTAAATTCATTTTTTTTAAATTTTTCAGTAAGGTTAGAAAACTTTGATGAAAATTTTTTTTTAATTAAATCTTTAAAAAAATAATTTGCACAAATATATAAAAACGTTGCACCAATAGATAAACCAAATACAATAAGGATTGTCCCTATCCATTTTCCAAATACAAATCCTCCAACTAAAAAAACTGGCGAACCAAATCCTAAAAGCATAACCCAAATAATCACTCCAATAAAAAATAATATACTAGCAATTAAAAGATTGGAGTTTTTAATATCATTTAGTTTATCTCTATTATTTTTTATAAGTTCAAAACTTGAAAAGTCGTCAAATGAAAAATAGCTAAAAAAAAGCAACAAAAAGCCAGTAACTATGGAAAGATATATAATACCGAGAATAATTTTTAATTTATTTTCATTTTCCATTTTGATTTAATTTATTAAAAATCGCTGTACTTATATACATTAAATTGTATAACTACCGAAATTTAACAAAAAAGAAGCCTTAATATGAAACGTACATATCAACCAAGTAAAAAAGTAAGAAAAAGAAGGCATGGTTTTAGGTCTAAAATGAAGACTAAAGGTGGAAGAAAATTAATTAGACGAAGAAGAAGTAAGGGTAGAAAAAAACTCACTGTTTAATGCAGGTTAAATTAAAAAGTTTATCCAAAAATGAAGATTTTAAATTTATTTTAAATGGTAAAAAAATTTCAAATAGATACTCAACAATTTTTTACAGGAGAGTAGAAAATAAAAGTAATAGATATTTTAATATAAGTTTTATTACAAAAAAAAAGATTGGTACAGCTGTTATAAGAAATAAAATTAAAAGAAGACTAAGAAATATGATGAATGAGGCTTTAAAAAAAATTAAAATTAATCTTAACTATAGTTACTTATTAATTGCTAGAAAATCTGTTTTAGATGATGAGTACAATTTTATTAAAATAAAACTGTTTAGTGAGTTAAAAAAAATTAGATAGTTATGATTAAAAAAGGATTTATATACTTAATTAAATTTTATAAATATTTTATTTCACCTGTTCTGGGTAATAATTGTAGGTATCTTCCAACCTGTTCAGAGTATTTTATTGATAGTTTAAATGAATATGGTGTTTTAAAAGGTTGTTATAAAGGCATTAAAAGAATTTTAACTTGTCATCCTATAAAAATTTTGGGAGGAGGACATGGGTATGATCCAGTAAAGAAAAAGAATATTAAATAATGGACACAAGAAACGTAATAGCAGCAATTTCATTAAGTGCAGCAGTAATAATTCTTTATGGATTGTTTTTCGCTCCACCAAGTCCTGATCCAAAGCAGGTAACTAATGTTGATCAAAATAAGAATAATCTTCAACTAAACGAAGCACCAAAAATAGAGCAAAATATTGAGAATAATAAAATTTCTAGATCAGAGGCAATTAACAAAGTTGAAAGAATATTTTTTGAAAATGAAAATATTAAAGGTTCTATTTCTCTAGAGGGATCATTGATCGATGATCTGATTTTTAAGAAATATACTGAAACTTTAGACTCTGATGAAAATGTAGTTTTGCTTAATCCTAAAGAGTCTGAAAATGGTTATTATATAGAAACAGGTTGGGCTATAAATAATAAAGATATTGAAGTTCCTAATTCAAATACAAAATGGGAAGTTGTCGGCAACAAATTATTAACACCGAACAATCCAATTAAATTAGTGTGGAATAATGAACAGAATATAAGTTTTGAAAAGGAAATAAGTATAGATGATAAGTTTTTATTTACTGTTAATCAAAAAATTACAAATAATACTCAAAGTACTTATAACTTTTATCCATATGGACAGATTATTAGAAACCTAGCTCCTGATGTAACTGATTTTTATATATTACATGAAGGCTTATTAGGTGTTTTTGATGATAATCTTGTTGAAGAAGATTACGATGACATTAAAGACAAGAAGTACTCTGTAAATGCTAACAAAGGATGGATGGGTATTACAGATAAATATTGGATAACGAGTTTAATCCCAGAAAATAATAAAAGTTTTAGATCAGATTTCGATTATAAAAATAAATTTAAAGCCAATTTCATAGAAACTGCTGCAACAGAAGTTAGGGCTAATGAAAGTAAAACTAATCAGGTAAAAGTGATTATTGCGGCAAAAGAAGTGGATGTTGTTGATGGTTATGCAGAAAAACTAAATATTAATAAATTTGATTTAGCAATTGATTGGGGCTTTTTGTACTTCCTTACAAAGCCAATCTTCCTAATCTCCGATTATTTCTTTAAATTAACTGGTAACTATGGAATTGCAATAATACTAATTACTGCTTGTATAAGAATACTATTTTTTCCTCTCGCTAACTACTCATTTAGATCAATGGCAAAAATGAAAGTTCTTCAACCCGAAATGGTAAGGCTCAAAGAACTTCATAAGGAAGATAAAATGAAGTTACAGCAAGAAATGATGGCTCTTTACAAAAGAGAGAAGGTTAATCCAGTAAGTGGGTGTTTGCCTATTTTAATTCAAATACCATTCTTTTTTGCAATTTATAAAATGTTGTTTGTTACAATTGAAATGAGACACCAGCCTTTTTTTGGTTGGATACATGATCTAAGTGAAAGAGACCCAACGAGTTTATTTAATCTATTTGGTTTGTTGCCTTATGATGTTCCGTCGTTTTTAATTATCGGCGCTTGGCCAGTAGCAATGGGTGTAACAATGTGGATGCAACAAAAACTTAATCCAACACCACCAGATCCAATTCAGCAAAAAATTTTCATGTTTTTTCCTGTATTCTTAACAGTTATACTTGCACCTTTTCCATCTGGATTAGTTATATATTGGACAATTAATAACGTGCTTACAATGGCACAACAGTATGTAATTATGAAGAGAACTTCAGTTAAAACAGTTTAATTGATGGAATTAGATAAGATTATTCCAACAGATGGGCCGAATATTAATGAAGTTGAAAAATATATAAACAAATACCAGTCTGAGGTTATAGTAATTAAATGTGGTGGATCTGTTTTATTAGATAAAAGACTTTTTAATCAATTCATAGAAGATATTTCAGTAATAAATAAAATCGGTTTATCAGCAATAGTAGTTCATGGTGGAGGTAAAAATATTAAAAAAAAATTAGATGAAAATAATATTGAAACAAAATTTATCAAAGGCCTTAGGGTTTCAGACGAAAAAACAATTAGATATATAGAAGAGGCTTTACTAGAGCTGAATTTAGAGATTTTAAATGAATTAAAATCTAAAAGTACTAATGTTTGTTCAATATCACCTAAAGAAAATAATGTCATTAATATTGTTCCTGAAAGAAAAGAATTGGGATATGTCGGAACACCAAAAAAAATTAACAAAGAGAAAATATTAAATTTTATTAATAACAAACAAATTCCAATTGTTGTCCCTTTGGGAATGGGTGATGATGGCAGAGTTTACAATATTAATGCAGATGTTGCCGCAGGTTCAATTGCAAAAGAGATCGATGCTAGAAGACTTCTTTTGATGACAGATGTAGAAGGAGTTCTTGATGAAAATCAAAAACTTATATCTGAAATTAATCTCAATAGAGCCAATGAAATGTTAAAAAATAATACTATTTCTGGAGGCATGATACCGAAAATAAACACTTGTTTAGATGCAATATCTAATGGTGTTAGAGGTGTTGTTATTGTTGATGGAAGAAAACCACATTCAATACTATTTGAGTTATTTTCTGATAAGGGCGCAGGAACATTAATAAGAAAATGAATAATCTAAAAAATATAAAGAATATTTTGTTCGACTGTGATGGTGTTTTATATAATGATTTAGAAGCAGTTTTTGGTCAAGTTAGTAAGAGAATGACAAAATATATTTCGAATAAACTTAACTTAGACCTTACAAAAGCCAAAGAATTACAAAGAGATTATTTTCACAAATACAACACAAGCTTAAATGGATTGATGATACATCATGATATACCGCCGGAAGAATTCTTGGAGTATGTTCATGATATTGATCTTTCATTTATGGAAAAAGATCTTGTTTTAAGAAATGAGCTTGAAAATATAAATTTAAATAAATTCGTATTCACAAACGGAAGTAGAGCGCATGTAAAAAATATAGTGAAAACTCTTGGTATTGAAGACCAATTTAAAGATATATTTGATATCGTAGACGCAAAATATCACCCAAAGCCTGAAGCGAAAGCCTTTGATCTTATGATTGATAAATTTAAGATTAATCCAAAAGAAACTCTCTATATTGAGGATATAGCTAAAAATTTATCAATAGGTAAAGAGCGGGGGGCAATAACAGCTTGGCTTATCAATAATGAATACTGGGGCAAAAAAGAGTCTGATAAAGATTACATCGACTATAAAATCGAAAATCTCTCTTTATTTTTAAAAGAAATAAGGTTATTAAAAAGTTCTTAAATTTATGAGCATAGAAAATATAATCAATGATGCCTGGGAAAATAGAGATCAAGTAAGTCCTGACTCAGATGAGAGTTTAAAAAATACTGTTAATCAAATTATTGATGACTTAGATAGTGGTAAAGTCAGAGTAGCAGAAAAAATTAATGGTGAGTGGGTAACACATCAACATATAAAAAAAGCAATTATGTTAAGTTTTAGAATGTACCCAATGGAAAATTTAAATGGTCCTTACAGTAGTTGGTATGACAAAGCGCATCTTTTAAAAGGTAAGACGGCAGGTTGGTCTAAAGAGGACCATGAAAAAGCTGGCTTTAGAATGGTTCCTAATTCTCCAGTAAGAAAAGGATCTTTTGTAGGCAGAAATGCTGTTTTGATGCCATGCTATGTGAATATAGGAGCATACATTGATGAGGGAACAATGATAGATACTTTTGCAAGAGCAGGTAGCTGTTCTCAAATCGGAAAAAATTGTCATATCTCTGCAGGTAGCGGAGTTGGAGGAGTTTTAGAGCCTGCACAAGCATTGCCAACAATCATTGAGGACAATGTTTTTTTAGGGGCAATGTCTGAGGTTGTAGAGGGAGTGATAGTTGGCGAAGGTTCTGTTTTAAGTATGGGAATGTATATTGGACAATCAACAAAAATTGTTAACAGGAAAACAGGTGAAATAAGCTACGGTAAAATTCCACCATATTCTGTTGTTGTTCCAGGTTCTCTACCAGATAAGAATAATTCAAGCGCTCCATCGTTATATTGCGCGGTAATAATCAAACAAGTAGATGAAAAAACAAGATCAAAGACTTCAATAAACGATCTTTTAAGAGAATAAATTAATGAAAACTTATAATGAACTAAAGTTAGCTCAAGAGCTAATAAAATTTCAAACTATTAAAACAGAAGATAGAGGGATTATGAAGTTCCTTTCAAAGAAACTTTCCTTATTAGGTTTTAAATGTCAAATAATAAAATCAAAAGGCACAGGTGCTAAACCTGCATTAAATTTATATGCGAAATTTGGTAAATCAAAACCTAACATTAATTATTTAGGTCACACAGATGTTGTTGCTAACCTTAATAATTGGGAGTTTCCACCATTTAAAGCAGTAGTAAAAAACGGATATTTGTATGGAAGAGGATCGCAGGACATGAAGGGTAGTGTAGCATGCTGGATAAGTGCTGTAAGTGATTTTATCAAAAACGAAAAATTTAAAGGCTCTATATCAATAATAATTACGGCTGATGAAGAAACTACAGGTCATGGTTGTCCAGCCGTTATGAAATATTTAAAGAAAAAAAAAGAAAAAATTGACTTTTCAATAGTAGGCGAACCGTCATCGAATAAATCAGTTGGAGATGAAATCAGGATTGGAAGAAGAGGATCTATGAATGCAACAGTAACAGTATATGGAAAAAGTGGACACTCTGCATTTTATGGGACATATATAAATCCATGTACTGCTCTTGCTAAAATAATATCTAAACTGAAAAGTGTTCCGTTAGACAAAGGAACAAAGTATATGCCACCATCAAATTTGGAATTTACAAAAATGAATGTGGATAATATATCTGAAAATGTAGTCCCACAATCTGCAAGTGCTAAATTTAATGTTAGATTTAATTCGACTTATAAATCAGCATCCTTGAAAAAAAAACTTACTAAAATTATTAATGCAGTTGCAAATAAAGAGAGTTGCAAAACCAAAATAGATTATAAAGTAAGTGGAGAAGCATTTTACACAGAGCCAAATAAAGAAATTTATATGGTAAAAAAAGTTGTAAAAAAAGTTACAGGGAACAATGCAAAATTAAATTGTAGAGGTGGCACAAGTGACAGCAGATTTTTAGGTTCAATACCACGTCTTGAGTTGGGGTTAAGAAATAATACTATTCATATGGTTAACGAGAGAACATCAATCTCAGATTTAAAAAAGTTAACTAAGATTTATAAGAATATTTTAAATAATTATCTCACTTGAAAACTGCAATTATAACATCTGAATTTTCAGAAAACCATTTAACAGGCGATGGTCATCCAGAGCAACCGAAGAGAGTGGTTTCAATAATTGATACTTTAAAAAAAAATAAAGAACTACTTTGGGATAAGCCAGATGTTGTTCCTAATGATATTCTTAATATGACACATTCTGAGGAGTATCTTAATAATTTAAATAATTCATTTCCTAAAAGTGGCTTAAATTTTTTAGATGGTGATACAGTTGTATCGCCTGGAAGTAAGGATGCAGTATTTCAAGCTGCAGGATCAGCTATAAGTGCAATAGATGGAATTGAGAATAAAAAATATAAAAATGCGTTTTGTGTTGTACGACCACCAGGACACCATGCTGAAAAAAATAAATCAATGGGCTTTTGCTGCATTTCTAATGCAGGTGTTGCAGTTAATTATTTAATAAAAAAATATAAGTATAAAAGAATAGCATGTGTAGATTTTGATGTTCATTGGGGAAATGGGAATTATGATGTAATGTATGACAACAAAAATTCACTTTACATATCAACACATCAATATCCATTTTATCCAGGTGGTGGCTCAGAAAAAGATAAGGGAAAGTATAATAATTCTCTTAATATACCTCTTCCTGCAGGTACAAATTCTGAAGAGTATTTTAATGCTTATGATAGAGTTTTAGATAGGTTGATTGAATATAAGCCTGATTACTTAATCTTTTCTGCTGGCTTTGATGCCCACAAAAACGATCCATTAGCTCAATTTGAACTTTCATCCAAAGATTTTTATGAAATAACAAGAAGAACACTAAAAGCCACTAATAAATTTACTAATGGAAAAGTGGTATCTTTACTAGAAGGTGGATACGACCTGGAAGCACTTGCTGAAAGTGCTAATTATCATGTAAATGCATTAGTCGAGTCAGAAAATAAATAATCATGAAACTATATAAACAAAAATCATCAAATATTGATAACAGGGGACTGTTTGCATCTAAAAATATAAAAAAAGGAACTAAGATTATTTACTACACGGGTAAAATAATTACAAAAAAACAGACCGAAAATAATCCAAAATTTGATAATGATAAAGCGATTTATCTTTTTAACTTAAATAATAGATATGATTTAGACGGTGATTTTGCTTACAATACTGCAAGACTTATTAATCACTCTTGTGATCCAAACTGCGAAGTTGAAGGCAAAGGTTTAAAATTATGGATTAGTTCTATTAAAGATATAAATAAAAATGAGGAACTAACTTATGATTATGGGTTTAGTTTTGATGAAAACTATAAGGATTTTCCCTGTAAGTGTGGCTCCAAAAATTGTTGTGGTTATATAGTTAGAGAAGGATCAAGATGGAGAATAAAAAAGAAAAAAAAGAAATCTAATAAATAATTTTCTCAAGATATAAGCCATGTGCAGGAGCAATAGGAGCACAATTTGTCCTAGATTTTGATTTAAAAATACTGTTAAATTTTTTTAAGTTCCATTTATTTTCACCAAGATATTTGAGTGAACCAACCATGGATCTAACTTGACTCTTAAGAAATGATTTTGATACAAATTGAATTTTTATAACATTTTTAACTTTGGTTATTTTTATCTTCTTCATTGTTCTTACTGGACTTTTTGCAGAACAATTAGATGCTCTAAAGGTTGAAAAATCATGTGTTCCAATTAGCTTTTTGGCTCCTTTTTTCATCAAATGAACATTTATTTTTTTTTTAACATGCCACTCTCTATTAAAATTAATAACAGAAGGTGAAGCATCATTTCTTATTAAATAAGTATACCGTCTTTCTTTCGCAGAATACCTTGAATGAAAAAATTTATTTTTTCTTTTTATTTTCAATATTGATATTTTTTTTTTATTTAAAAAAAAATTTAGTGAATTTATTAATTTATCTTTTTGAATAATTTTGTTTGTAGTATCAAAGTGTGCTGATTGTTCTTTAGCATGAACTCCTGTGTCTGTTCGTCCAGAGCCGTAAATTTTTATTTTTTCTTTAAGTAATTTAGATAAGACAATCTCAATATTTTTCTGAATTGACTTACCTTTTTTTTGAATTTGCCAACCATTATATAAAGTACCTTCGTATTCTATTAAAATCTGATATCTACTCACTTTTTATTATCGTTCCTTTTCTAACCTTATTACCTAATAAAAATTCGTTAATTAATTGAGGATTTTTACCCTCTTTTTGTATCTCAATAATATTTATTGAATTTTCACCACATGCTATTGTCATTTGTTCGTCAATTACCTCACCGATTGTTGCTGACTGCTTGTTTATTTCGGCTTTTAATATTTTATATCTTTTGTTGTTAAGCTCAAACCATGCACCAGGTTTTGGGTATAATCCATTTATTTGAGCAATTATTTTATGAGCACTATTACTCCAATCTATCTTTCCCTCTTTTTTTTGAATTTTCTTTGCGTATGTAGCTTTTTCATGATCTTGCTCTTTAAATATTGCCTCTCCTCCTAAAACTTTTTGCATATTTTCTAAAATTTTTTCTTTACTCAAATAAGATAATTTTTCAGACAAAGTTTCTGCATTATCTTGGTCAAGAATATCTATTGAATATTTATTACATACTGGTCCAGAGTCTAATTTTTCATCAATTTTCATAAACGATATACCAGTTGTTTTTTCATTGTTTAAAATCGATCTTTGGATTGGTGCCGCTCCTCTCCATTTTGGTAATAATGAAGCATGAATATTCAAAAAACCTTTTTTACTCAAATCAAGAATTTTTTTTGAAATTAACTGTCCATATGCAACAACAATTACAAGATCTAAATTTAATTCTTTAAGATATTCAAATTCTTCATCAATTTTTTTTGGAGTTTTAATTTCTAAATTAATTTCCTCTGCAAATGTATGAATTGGTGATTTCGTAAACTTTTGACCTCTATTTGATTTACTTGGAGGCTGAGTAAATACACATTTAATTTTATATTTTTGATTAATTTTTTTCAGAATAGGCACAGCAAACTGTGGTGTACCCATGAATACAATATTTGACATTTAAACAAGAACTCTATTAGAAGTTTTTTGTTTAGACAATTTTTTTATTATTAAATCTTTTTTAATTTTAGATAAATAATCAATGATTAGTTTTCCATCTAAGTGATTTATTTCATGTTGTAAACATGTTGAGAGTAGTCCATCACATACCATTTCTTTCTTATCACCATTTTCATCTATATATGATACGGTACAAATTTCTGGTCTCTCTATCTCAATAAAGGTATTAGGTATTGATAAACAACCTTCCTCATATGTAGACATTTTTTTACTTAAAGTTTTTATTTGTGGATTAATGAAGCATAAAGGTTTTTTTTCATTTTCATTTTTTGAGACATCTAAAACAACTATTCTTTTAAGAATTCCAACTTGAACAGCTGCTAAACCTATTCCATTGTGATGGTACATAGTTTCAAATAAATCTTTTATGAGCTTTTTTTCATTAACATCAACTTTATTTAATGGCTCAGATTTTTTTCTAAGAATATCATCGGGTACTGTGATTAGTTCTTTTACTGACATAGTTTATTTATTTTTTAGACCTTTAAAGGCAAGACTTCTATTAGAATTTCGTTCCTTAAATCTACATTTTTTAGCTCATTCATAGTTGAAACTAATAAATTCACAGTGTTTATATCTAGATCTTCAAGGTTACTTTCACCGACAATATCTACTATTTTAATTAATAGTAAGCCTAACTCTCCATTCGATAGCATTTGTTTTATATCAGAGGAAAATTGAAAGTTATATTCATAAAGGTTTGAGTATTTTTTATCTATTTTTACACCATCTGATTTAAGCGATTCGATAAGAATCATATCCTTCGTAGAAAAAACATATTTTTTGTTTCTTTTAATTTTTTTTAAAATATCGTTTGTTTCCTTTTCAGCTTTGGGCAAACTAGTTTTATTTAAAAAGTAATTTAATAATTTTGACTGATGTATTTTTTTATTATTAAATTTTATTTTTCTCTCTTTTTTTAACTTATTCTCGGTATGATTATCATAAAAAGTAGTAAAATTTGAGGGAACATCATCTTTTTTTATTTTTTTTAGTATTATTTTGATTTCATTATCAAACGCATTATCTAATTTTTTTTTTTGGAAAGATTTATATAATTCAGACGCCATACTTAATCTTTGCTCAACATCAACAGATAAAAGTAATCTTTGATATAATAAAGCTCTGCCCTCATAATCTGGAAGTAGCTTATAAGCATCTTTGGCATTTAATAGTTGTGTTATGTTAAACTGAAATTTTTTATATGTATCTAGTAGTTCCCTCTCATCAAATACATTTTCATGAGTTGCTCTTTCTAATAATCTTAAATCTTCAGGATTTTCAATATCAAAGGAATTTGCATTTTTTAGAATATTTGATGACGACAAATAGCTCCAGATATATCTTGGTGAATCCATGTTTGGCTCATAGTTAAAATCATTATTTGTTTTATGAGATAAGTGAAAATATAAAATATTTTCGTCTGAAATTATTTCGTCTTTGCTTGTGTAACCCATTAATATATTAAATTTATTTTCAAAAAAAGTGTCAATCTCATCCAACTCCTTTGACAGATCGAAAAGTAGTTGAGCTTGTTCTTTTTTATCTTCTAGTATTAAACAATAAATTTTAAAATTATTTAAATACTTATCAGTAATAGCACCACTAATATCAAATATTTCACATGCTTTTTTTACTTCAGAGTTTGAAAGAAAATATTCTGAATAAAATTTAATTAATTTATTTTTATTAGAAACTTCAGAATTATTTATTAGAAATTCTTTAATTAAATCAAAATCTTTTTTGTTTATTAAATGATTAAATTTAAACTCTAAAAATTCCTCTTCAGTAATATTATTTGTAGGAATATATGAATTTGTTAGTAAAGCTATGTCTAATATTTTTTTTGAAAATTCAGATAAGTTTCTATTTAAATTTTTATTTAATATACTTTTAATTAACTCACCATCACTGTTAGACCACATGTCAATTTTTAGGCCGTTCTGTGCAGGATCATATAATCCAGCTAATTTTATAGTGGACGACTCGATTTCTTTATTTATAACTATCTCGGAACTAGATTGAACTGATAATGTTGTATTAGTATTTAAATTATTACTTGCGTTTATATTTGAGGTTGAATTTTCTTTGCTAATAATGTCTTTTTTTTCAATTTTCCAGATATCGATTGGTTCATCTGCAAAAGAACAATTATAAAAAAATAAAATTAAGGTTATTTTAAGAGTAATTTTACTTAATTGTTTTAAAATTTTCATTAGGCAAAATCACTTCAATTTTTTTGTTGGGAGATGGAAAATCAATCTGACTCAAAGCAACAATAGAGAAAATTAATATAAAAAATATAATTCCAGCTTTAATTGCAAATTTCATATTATGTTATATTCCTTTGTAGTATAATGTTTTAAAAGCATATAATTTTGTAAAATCAAAATAAGACATATTTGTGTTTTTTCAACTTAGAAATATATGGAATCAAATAAAAATCTAGTTTTAGTAGGTATGATGGGTTCGGGAAAGACATTAATTGGAAAATTGATTTCTAAACAAACCAAACTTAAATTTATTGATTTAGATGATAAAATTGAAGAAAAAGAAAAAATGAAAATTACAGAAATTTTCAAAAAAAAGGGAGAAAAATACTTCCGTGAATGTGAAGAAGAAATAACATTGTCATGTTTAAAAGGTGAGAAACAAATTTTATCACTAGGTGGAGGTGCATATATTAATACTAATATTAGGAAAGAATGTAAGAAGAGTTCATTTAGTTTTTGGTTGAACTGGAAAAAAGATATATTAATTAAAAGAATAAATGGTAGCAAAAAAAGACCTCTGGCTATGGCATTAAGTGAAACAGATCTAGAAAAACTAATAAATGAAAGAGCTAGAATATATAGTTTAGCAGATTTCACAATTAATTGCGATCTGCTAAATAAAAATGAAATAGCAAATAAAATTATAAAAAAATATGAAACAAAAAATAATAAAGGTTAAAACTAAAAGTAAAAATTACGAAGTTCATATTGGTACCAATCTAATTCCAAAACTGAAAAATATTTTAAAAAAAAATAAATTATCATTTTCAAAATGTTTGATTGTAATTGACAGTAAGATACCAAAAAAATTTAGAATATTACTCTTAAGAAATTTAAAAGATCAAAAAATTTTTACTTTAAATTTTAACGCAAGTGAAAAAAATAAAAGTTACTTAAGTATCGATAAAATACACAATGTTTTATTTAAAAATAATTTTTATAGAGAGGACTGTATAATTTCATTTGGTGGAGGAATTACAGGAGATGTAGTTGGATATGCAGCCAGCACATATAAAAGAGGAATAAAATTTATTAATATACCTTCCACTTTATTAGCTCAAGTCGACTCTTCGATAGGTGGAAAAACAGGTATTAACAATAAATTTGGAAAAAATCTTGTAGGGAGTTTTTATCAGCCAGATTTAGTAATTTCAGATATTAATTTACTACATAGCCTCCCCAAAAGAGAAATTATATGTGGATATGCTGAAATATTAAAAAGTAGTTTAATTGATAGCAAAAAAAATTTTGTTTTTTTAGATGAAAATTTTAATAAGATTTTAAATTTAAAAGGAAAATTTATAATTAACGCAATTTTAAATAGCTGTTTATTAAAAAAAAAAATTATTGAGAAGGATGAAAAAGAAAAAAATTTAAGAAAATCTTTAAATCTTGGCCATACTTTTGCCCACGCATATGAGGCCACTCTTGGTTACTCAAAAAGATTAAATCACGGAGAAGCTGTTATATTTGGTTTAATGAATGCTGTAAATTTTAGTAAAGAAAAAAAAATTATTTCAGATTCAAATTCAGAATTAATAAATAATCACATTAAAGAGATAGAAATAAAAAATAAATATAAAGATCTTTTTAATAAAAGGAAAATTACATCAATTCTAAATTTTATGAAAAGTGATAAAAAAAATAAATCAGATAGTATAAACTTAATATTAATAAGGAATTTTGGAAAATTAAACCTAAATTATCAGGCCAAATCTGGTGAATTGAACAAGTTTTTGTTAAAGGAATTAAATAAAGCTTATTTGTAAAGAATGAATATCAGTTTTCAATTCTTCGCTTAAAATTTTGTAAATTACTTTATTAGACTGAATTCTATTCGTTTTTTTTAATATTTCAGAATTTATTTCTAATTTAATATGAAATTTACCTTTCTGGTGTGAATTGTGTTTTAAATGCTTATGAGTGTTGTCAATTATCTTTACATGTTTTATGGAATTGTCTTTTAAAAGTTTATTCTCAATTTTTTTTGAAAGTTGATTAATTTCCATTAAACTAGATATTATATAATATGAAAAATATTTGTGAATGGAATAATTGTAATAAAGAGGGACTTTACAAAGCTCCAAAAGAAAAGGATAACAGCAAAGAATATAGACTGCTCTGTCTTGAGCATGTAAGAGAGTTTAATAAAAGCTGGAATTATTTTTCAGGTATGAGCGACGAACAAGTAATCAACTTTTTAAAGTCTGACATGACATGGCATAAGCCAACACAGAGTTTCAGCTCTTCAGACAATTTTTTCAAAATATTATGGAATAATACTTTAAAAGACGAAAATGGAAAATTTAAAGATTTTAGTAACTTGAATCATATGAATAAGTTTAAGTTTAACAGTAATGACCTCAAAGCCTTTGAAATTTTAGGTGTTGAAGTTGGTTTAAAATGGGCCAAAATACAAGAAAAATTCAAAAGACTTGTGAAAAAATTTCACCCTGATATGAATGCTGGCAATAAAAAATTTGAAGATAAGCTTAAAGTAATAACTTTAGCTTATACCCAATTAAAAAATACTTATAAGGACAAAATTGACAACAAATATTGAACAGACCCCAGATATTAAATTATCTATAAAACAAACATTCGGCATAGATTCTGATATGGAAGTGGACGCATTTTCAAAAAAAACTGATTATGTGCCAGATATAGATAAAACTTATAAATTTGATAAAGACACAACTTTAGCAATCCTCTCTGGATTTTCATTTAATAAAAGAGTTCTTGTACAAGGTTATCATGGAACAGGTAAATCCACACATATAGAACAAATTGCAGCCAGATTGAACTGGCCATGTATAAGAATTAACTTAGATAGTCATGTTAGTAGAATAGATTTAATTGGTAAAGACTCAATTGTAATAAAAGATGGCAAACAAGTCACAGAATTCAAGGAGGGAATTCTTCCTTGGTCAATACAAAATCCAGTAGCTTTAGTATTTGATGAATATGATGCTGGTAGACCAGATGTGATGTTTGTAATTCAAAGAGTTTTAGAAGCTGAGGGAAATTTTACTTTATTAGACAAGAATAAGGTCATTAAACAAAATAAATATTTCAGACTATTTGCAACATCAAATACTGTTGGTTTAGGAGATACAACTGGTCTCTATCACGGAACGCAACAAATAAACCAGGGACAAATGGATAGATGGAACATCGTTACAACACTAAATTATTTAACTTTGGAAAAAGAAATGGAAATTATTTTAGGAAAAAACAAATCTCTAGATAATAATAAAGGTAAAGAGAGAGTTGCAAATATGATAAAAGTTGCGACATTAACAAGAAAAGGCTTTATGGCTGGAGATATTTCAACTGTTATGAGTCCTAGGACGGTATTACATTGGGCAGAAAATTCTGAAATATTTAAAGACGTGGGCTATGCATTCAGAGTAACTTTTTTAAATAAATGTGATGATGTAGAAAAGAATACAATCGCAGAATACTATCAAAGATGTTTTGGTGAAGAATTGCCAGAGTCCATGATAAATATTCAGGTTTAATGAACAAAGATGATCTTATAAAAGAGCAATTTAAACAAGCTTTAAACTCAACGATTAAAGCCATTTCAGGTGAAACATATCCATTAAAAGACAAAAAAAATTTAAAAGAATTTAATATTTCTAAGTTTGATAATTTAAAAGATAAAGAAAATTTTGTAAAATTAAGAGCCGAAGCAGATTCGGAGGCATTAAAAAGAAAATTTTCTGATAATTCTACTTTGGAACAAAATATTCCAAAAACACCTACTTGCCATACATTGTATAAAATTTCTGAGAAAATAAGATATGAGCTTTTAGGATCACAAATGATGAGGGGAATTTCTAAAAATTTAATGACCAAATATAACAATAAGATTGGTATGGCAAAATCTGAAAATATAAAAAAGAAAGAAGAATCTAACGTTTCTGAAGCTTTTGAATATTACATGCTTAATAAAATAATGAACGTAAATTTAACTGAAAACGCTGAAAAAATTTTATCATACTGGAAAGATGATTTTGAAAAATCTTTAGATAAACACATACACTTTTTAAAAGAAAATGCAGAGAATCAGGACATATACAATTCTAAAATATCGGAAATTCTTCAGAATATGGAAATCTTCGAATCTGAAGAAGAAAACAAAAGGGAAGAGCAGAAAGAAGATGAGCAAGATAACAATAATTCAAAAGATGATCAAAAAACAGATAGTGGAGACTCTCAGGAAAGAGAAGAGGAAGACAGTATTAATGAAGGAGTTGATAGTTCTGACGAAATGAATGAATTTAGACTTGATGAACAACTAGGAAATGATGATGCTGAAAATAATGAAATAGAAAATATTGTTCAGAAAAAAAATTTAGGAATAAGTAATAAAGAATATAAAATATATACTTCAGAATTTGATGAAACAGCAAAAGCAGAAACATTGGAAAATTCTGAAGAAATTTCAAAACTAAGAAAAAACTTAGATCAACAGCTAACTAGTTTCCAAGACATAATTACGAAACTTGCAAATAAATTACAAAGACAGTTACTTGCAAAACAAAATAGGTCTTGGGAGTTTGATCTTGAAGAAGGTTTATTAGATAGTTCAAAATTACCAAGAATAATAATTGATCCATATAATTCTCTTTCTTTTAAAAAAGAGAAAGATTTAGAGTTTAAAGATACAGTTGTGACTTTACTCATAGATAATTCTGGATCTATGAGAGGAAGGCCAATTACTATTGCTGCTCTTTGTGCCGATATATTATCTAGAACATTAGAAAGATGCTCGGTTAAAGTTGAAATCCTTGGTTTTACAACAAAAAATTGGAAGGGTGGTAAGAGTAGAGAAAAGTGGAATAAACTTGGAAAATTAAAAAATCCAGGTCGTTTAAATGATTTAAGACACATAATTTATAAATCTGCTGATACGCACTGGAGACAATCAAAAAAAAATTTAGGCTTAATGCTGAAAGAAGGTCTGCTTAAGGAAAATATTGATGGTGAAGCTATTACTTGGGCTTTCAATAGACTTAAGAAAAGAAAAGAAGAAAGAAAAATTCTTATGGTTATTTCTGACGGAGCTCCAGTTGATGATTCAACATTATCAGTTAATTCTGGTGATTTTTTAGAAAAACATCTAAAACAAACTGTAAAATCAATAGAAAATAAAAGTGATATCGAAATCCTTGCAATAGGTATTGGTCACGATGTTTCGAGGTATTACAAAAAAGCGATAAAAATTGCTGATGTTCAAGAGTTAGGTGATGTAATGATTGGTCAACTTAGCGGTTTGTTTGAAAATAATAAAAAATTACACTAATTTTTTTAAATTTTTATTTTCCCACTCTATTTTTACTTCAGCCCCTCCTCTTGTTTCTGAATTTCTAATTGTGATTCTGGCTGAATTTTTTTCTAACAATGTTTTGCCTATAAAAATACCTAAACCTAGTCCAGTTTTTTTATTATCTTTTGGTTTAAGTGTCTTTATATAAGGCTCTCCAATCTTATTAAGTATATCTTTTGGTATACCAGGTCCATCGTCCTCTATTGTTATTTCAGTCTTTTGACTGTCACTTTTTATGGCAATATAAATACTATCATTTGAAAATTTATTGGCATTTCCTATAAAATTCCTCAAACCATATACAATTTCAACTGATTTTAGTATTTCAAATGAGTTGGAATCCTGCTCTTTATCAATATTGAAATTCTTATTAGAGATTTCCTTAAATGAATTAACAATCTCACTAATATAATCGTAAAGTGTTTTATTTTTGTCAATAAAATCATCCTCTATAGTAGGATTTAATGTTAGTTTTTTTAAAATATCATTACACCTATTGACCTGACTAATTAATAGTTCAAGATCTTTTTTTACATCTTCATTGTCTTTAAATTGATCAAATAAATCATGAGAAATAATTTTAATTGTAGACAAAGGAGTGCCAAATGAATGAGCAGCGGCTGCAGCTTGTCCTCCAAGTGAAACGAGCTCATGTTCTTTAGAAATTACTTCTTGGATTTTATCCAATGCATCTTTCCTAAGGTTTGTTTCTTGTCCAAAAATAAATGCAAAATAGTTCAAAAAAAATAATGCAATTATCAATGCTAGAGGAATTGCATAGTAATAATACAAACTAATACTATATTCATCCAATGGTTTAGGTAGTTCATAATGATAAAAAGTTAAAAATATTATCGATGCCAGAGTAATTAAAATTAAAGAAATATTTGTTCTAATATTTAAATTGGACGCAGCAAATACGCTTGGTATCAAAAGGAATATTGAAAATGGATTTAAAATACCCCCAGATAAGTAAAGTAAAGCACTCAATTGGAGAATATCTAAAGATAAAAAGTTAAAAGAGGTTACATTTGAAAGTATTGGTTTTTTATAAAAAAACATAAAATAAAAGTTACTTAAAGCTCCAACAAAAATTATAAGATTTGATAAAATAAAGTTAAACTCAAAACCAAAAATAAATTTTACTGTATTTATAGTTATAAATTGACCTAAAATTCCAATCCATCTTAAATTGATATAAGTGGACTTATTTAATGATGCTGTTTTGACAGATTGTTTAAAATCCATCTAAATATCTAGGTTTGAAACATTTATTGCGTTTTCAACAATAAAATCTTTTCTCGAAGAAACATCGTTACCCATTAAGGTTTGTATTAATTCTTGATCTTTTTTACTATTTTTTGAATATTGAACTTGCAACAAATTTCTTGTTTCAGGATTTAAAGTTGTATTCCATAATTCATCAGGATTCATTTCCCCAAGTCCTTTGAATCTTTGAATGTTTAGTTTAGATTTTTCAATTTGGAGAATATTATTAAATTCTTTAGAATTCTTTTTATATTTTTTAATATCCTTTGAATTTTTTATTAAATGTCTTTCCAGCTCATTTTCATCTTTAATGTATATACTTTTAGTTCCTTTATTAATTTTATATAAAGGTGGCTGAGCAAGATAAACATGTCCAAACTCAATTAATTTATCAAATGGTTTATTATTAAAAAAAGTTAATAATAATGCTCTTATATGTGAGCCATCAACATCAGCATCTGTCATTATTATTATTTTTCCATATCTTAAATCTTTAAGATCTATTTCCTCATTTTTTGGATCAAGACCGAGCGCATTTATCAACGTAACTATTTCATTTGATGAAATCATCTTTGATAAGCTTTTAGTCCTTAAATCATTAGCATTTCCATTCTTTTTTGATCCATTAAGATCTGTAAAAGTATTTAATATTTTTCCTCTAAGTGGCAAAACTGCTTGATTTTCACGGTTTCTGCCTTGTTTAGCTGAACCACCAGCTGAGTCACCCTCTACGATAAATAGTTCAGTACCATCCTGCTTTGAGTTTTGACAATCGGCTAATTTTCCAGGTAATCCTGTTAATTCTAAGGCTCCTTTTCTTCTTACATTTTCTCTTGCCTTTCTAGCTACATCTCTAGCTACGGCAGCTTGGATAATTTTAGTTAAGATAATTTTTGAAATTGATGGATTTTGATCAAACCAGATAGATAGCTTCTCGTTAATGATAGTTTCTACAATATTTCTAACTTCTGATGAGACTAATTTATCTTTTGTTTGAGATGAAAATTTAGGATCAGGAATTTTGATAGAAAGAACTGAGGTTAATCCTTCTTTAACATCATCACCAGATAAAGAAACTTTATTTTTTTTTAATAAGTTTTGTTCATTTGCATATTTATTTACTACTCTTGTTAATGCACTTCGAAATCCAAGAAGATGTGTTCCTCCGTCTTTTTGATAAATGTTATTAGTATAAGGTAATACATCTTCACTATACCCTGCATTCCATTTAAGGGAGCATTGAACATCAATATTATTTTTTAAACCCTCTATGTATATAGGTTTTTTGAAAAGATCATTTTCATTTTTGTTTTTTAAACTTTCTTTTTTCTCATCAATGAATTGAACAAATTCACTAATACCTCCATCAAATTTAAACTCTAATGTTTTTGGTTTTTTTTGCCTTAAATCACTTAAAACTATTTTTATGCCCTTATTTAAAAAAGCTAATTCTCTCATTCTTTTTTCTAAAACAGAAAAGCTAAATTTAATTGATGAAAATATATCTTTGGATGGAACAAAATTAATTTCGGTTCCGCTAGTTTTTGATTTTCCAATTTGTTTTATTGAATTTTTGGCATCTCCATTTTTAAATTCTATATAATATCTTTTATTATCTCTATTAATTGTTAGTTTTAATCTCTCAGAAAGAGCATTAACAACTGATACACCTACTCCATGTAGTCCTCCAGAAACTTTATAAGAATTATGATCAAATTTACCGCCAGCATGAAGTTGGGTCATTATAACTTCGGCAGCAGATTTTTTTTCACCCTTATGAATATCAACAGGAATTCCTCTGCCGTCATCAATCACCGTTACAGAGTTATCATCGTTTATACTAATTTCAATTTTTTTACAAAAACCTGCTAGAGCTTCATCAATAGAATTATCTACAACTTCGTAAACCATATGATGTAATCCAGTACCATCATCGGTGTCACCGATATACATACCTGGTCTTTTTCTTACAGCTTCTAAACCTTTTAAGACTTTTATGGAGTCGGCTTGGTAATTGTTTGAATTATTTTTTGTCATTAATTTTTAATATGGAAGAAATTTTTATAACATTTTTACAAAAAATTTAAAAATGGCAGAAATACAAATGCTTAAATAAGTGTTGAATACCAACATTTATTTCACGTTTTTTAGATTTTTTTTCTATTTTAGTAAAACTCGTTAAAAAGATCAATTTTCTATCAAATATGTGGCGGAGAGAATGGGATTCGAACCCATGATAGAGTTTCCCCTATACACGCTTTCCAAGCGTGCGCCTTCAACCGCTCGGCCACCTCTCCTTTAGTCACTATTTCTAAATACACATAACGATGTATTTCTGATATTTGAGATTTTTTTCTCTTTAGAAATTTCATTTAAATAATTCACAACATTTTTAGCTGACTGTTTACCAGGAACGTAATCATGCCATAAAATTATTCCGTTTTTGTTGAGCATTTTGAATGATTTCTCCGTATCATTTTTTACAACAGAATAAGTATGACCACCATCTATAAATATTAAATCAAATTTATTTATGTATTTACTCTCATCAAACTTGGTTGAATCCTCAAAAATAATGTTAATTTTATTCTCAACATCAGTACCTGAAAATAGAAATTTTTCATATATACTCTCATTTATTATATTTCTAAATGAAATCTTATTATCTATATTTTCTTTATTTAAATTTTTTACCTGGTCTGGCCCAAGAGTTAAGGATGTAATTTTGGTATCTTTATTTGAATTAAGCGCCATTAAATAAGTAGTTTTTCCACTACAAGTTCCAAATTCAAATATATTATTACTTTTTTTACTTAACACAGATATTATCCACGCTTCATAGTCAGAGGTCATTCCTACAATTTTATTTTGTGGAGAAATAATAAAACTTTTAATTATAGTGTCTTCTTTAGGGCCTTTTAAATTTTTACTTATCAAATTCTCATCAAAGATTTTATCTAACTCAGATATATTTATTTGTTTTATTTTACTTTTATAAAATAAATTTTTAATTCTTTTTTTATTTATTTTATATAATAGTAACAAAATTATTAAAAATAAAACTAGGATTATTATATTTTTTGTCATTCTTTATTAATTCTTAAAACGCCTATAAATGCTTCTTGAGGAATCTCAACTTTTCCAAATTGCTTAGCTCTAGCTTTACCTTTTTTCTGTTTTTCTAGAAGTTTTCGTTTTCTATCTGTCGCTCCACCTCCATGGATTTTTGTTAATACATCCTTTTTAAAACCTTTGATAGTTTCTCTAGCAATAATTTTACTACCAATAGCCGCTTGAACTGGTATCATAAAATTATGCCTTGGAATTAAATCTTTTAATTTTTCACAGACCTCTCTGCCAGTAGTTTGAGCAAAATCTTTATGTATCATCATTGCAAGAGCATCAACGGGTTCTGAGTTTACAAGTATATTCATTTTTACAAGGTCTCCTTCTTTGTGATCAATAATTTCATAATCAAAACTAGCATAACCACTTGTCATAGATTTAAGACGATCATTAAAGTCAAAAACGACTTCATTTAAAGGTATTTCATAATTAATTACTGCTCGATTTCCTGAATAACTTAAATTAGTTTGTACACCTCTTTTATTTTGACATAACTTAATAATTGATCCCAAGTACTGGTCTGGAGTAATAATTGTAGCTTTAATCCATGGTTCTTCAATAAATTTTATATTAGTAGGATCTGGTAAATTTGATGGATTTTGTAGTTCGATAATTTCACCATTATTTGAGTGAACTTTGTAAACAACACCAGGTGTTGTAGTTAATAAATTAATATCAAATTCTCTTTCAAGCCTTTCTGTGATTATTTCAAGATGTAAGAGACCTAAAAATCCACATCTAAAACCAAGTCCTAAGGCAGATGATGATTCTGCTTCATAAGAAAAACTTGCATCATTTAATTGTAACTTGGCAAGTCCATCTTTTAATTTTTGATATTCAGAACTATCTACAGGAAATAAACCACAAAAAACTACTGGCTTACTTGGTTTGAAACCTGGTAATGCATCTTTGAGAGGGTTTTCTGCATCGCATATAGTGTCTCCAACTTTAGTTTCAGATAAAATCTTAATACCAGTTGTAATAAAACCTATTTCTCCAGCATTAAGTTCACTCACATCTTTTGCTTTTGGAGTAAAAACACCAACTTTTTCGACGATATATTCTTGATTTGTAGACATCATTTTTATTTTCATATTTTTTTTTAGTTTTCCGTCTATAATTCTCACTAATATAACTACTCCAAGATAAGTGTCATACCAGCTATCAACTAATAAACATTTTAATTTGCTATTTCTTTCACCTTTAGGTCCGGGCAAAGAGTTAATAATTTGCTCAAGAATTTCATCTATTCCCTTTCCAGTTTTTCCAGAGCATGGAACAGAATTAGATGTATCTATGCCAATAACGTCTTCAATTTGACTATTTGTTCTTTCAAGATCAGATGCTGGTAAATCAATTTTATTTAATACTGGAATAATCTCATGATTTATATCAAGTGCTTGATATACATTTGCAAGTGTTTGAGCTTCTACCCCTTGTGTACTATCTACAATTAATATTGAGCCCTCGCAAGCATAAAGGCTTCGACTAACTTCATAACTAAAATCTACATGTCCTGGAGTATCAATAATGTTTAAAATGTAATTTTTTCCATTTTTAGCTTTATAATTTAATTTAACTGTTTGTGCTTTAATTGTTATTCCTCTCTCTCTTTCTATATCCATAGAGTCAAGCACTTGAGATTTCATTTCTCTATCACTCAAACCTCCACATTTATGAATTATTCTGTCAGCTATAGTTGATTTACCATGATCTATATGAGCTATAATTGCAAAATTCCTAATGTTGTCTATTGTATCACCCATTTTTAGGATCTAATTTTTGCGCCAGACTTTGACTCAACTGAAGAGATAATTAGTTTATTAATGTTATCCAGATTATTTTCATTTAATGTTTTTTCTTCTGACTGAATAGTTACATTAACAGCTAAAGATTTTTTTCCTTCTGGTATATTTTCTCCCTCGAATACATCAAATACTTTTACTGACTTAATTAACTTATTATCGACAGATTTAATTATATTAACTAATTCTTGAGATTTAAAATTTTTATTAATAATAAATGCAAAATCTCTCTCTGATTTTTGAAAATCAGAAAATTTATATTCAGATTTTGAATCTTTTATCTTTTGTTTTGACTCTTTTATGCAATCAAGACAAATTTCAAATATTACCAAACCTTCGGTTTTTATATCTAATTTTTTTATTATGTTTGGATGTATTTCGCCAAAATATGCTACAGCGTTTTTATCGTTTTTATTTTGGTAAACCCCACCAGATTTTCCTGGATGATAGTAAGATGGAGTTTTGTCATCTATAATAATATCATCTTTATTGATCCCTGCTTCACAAAGACTTTGTATTACATCTTTTTTTACATCGAATGTGTCTACAATTCTTTCTTTATCATTCCAAGACAATCTTGAAACCTTTCCTGCCCTTACAGCACCTATGACCGTCAGTTGATCTCCAGGATTTTTTCCTTTAAATGCTGGACCAATTTCAAATAAAGAAATATCTTTAAATCCCCTATCTAAATTTTTTTTTAAATAAAATAATAAGTTTGGGAAAATAGAATTTCTTAAAACATTTAAATCTGAACTAATCGGATTTACAATTGGTATTTCTTCATCATTTTCTTTAAACAATTGATTAATTTTTGAATCAGTAAATGACCATGTAACAGTTTCTAAATAACCTTTTGAAGCTACGGATCTTTGTAAAAAATGAAATAATTTCTGATAATAATTAAGTGTTGGCTTTAATCTTGTCTTAATAGGTTCTGAAGTATTAATATGTTCATAACCTTTTATTCTCACTATTTCTTCAACAATATCAATTGGTTGAGTTATATCAGGTCTCCATGAAGGTATTACTAGTTTTAAAATTTTTTTATTCTTAGATACATTAAAACCTAGCTTTTCTAGTATTTTGATTAATTCTTTATTTTCAACATTAAATCCAGTCGTTTTTTCAAAAAGAAATGGATCAAAATTAATTATTGTTTTTTTATAATTTTCAATTTTTTTTACATCTAAATTGCTTATTTCACCTCCGCAAATTTGTTTTATTAGTTCAGAAGCTTTTATTAATCCTTCTTCAATTGAAAGGGGATCTATGCCTCTTTCAAATCTAAATTTTGCATCTGTATCTATATTTAATTGTTTAGAGGTTTTTCTTATTGAACGTGGTAAAAAATAAGCAGATTCTAATAATATATTTTTAGTCGAGTATTCTGTTCCAGATCTTGTCCCACCAATGATGCCGCCAAGACCAAGGACTCCAGATCTGTCAGAAATAACGCACATATCATTTTCTAAAATATATTTTTTATTATCTAAGGCTTCGAAGCTTTCTCCTTTAGAAGAACTTCTAACAATAATTTCATTATCTATTTTATCTGCATCATAAGCGTGTAATGGTCTATTTAAATCAAACATTACATAATTAGTAATATCGACTATCGCAGATATTGGTTTTTGGCCTAAAGACAGAATTTTATCTTTTAGCCATTTTGGACTCTCTTTATTAGTTACACCTTTTATTAAACAACTTCCAAATGTTGTGCATCCTTGAGCTTTTTCTTTTTTTATTGTTACGTTTATATTTTGATTACCTCTATATTTTAAATTGGATTTTTTATTAATTTTTAATTTGCCAGCACCAGCAGCAGATAAATCTCTAGCAATTCCTCTTACTCCTAAACAATCTGGTCTATTGGGCGTAATTGATAAATCTATTACTTTTTCAGAAGTTTTTTTAAAATATTTTTCTCCAATTTTATTTGCATATTTATTGTTTTTTAATTCTAAAATTCCATCACTTTCATTGGATAATAGTAATTCTGACTCAGAACAGAGCATTCCATATGATGTTACACCTCTTATTTTACTTACAGATAATTTCATCTGATTTTTAGGAATAATCGATCCTGGAGGTGCATAAACAGTCAAAAGACCATTTTTTGCATTTGGGGCTCCACATACTACTTCAATTGTTTTTTCGCTACCTATATCAACATCACATATCTTCAATCTGTCAGCATTTGGATGAGTTTTGGCATTTATAATTTTTGCAACAATAAATGTATCTAATTCAGATGTAGAACTCTCAAAACTTTCTACTTCTAGACCAATATTAGTTAATTTATCTATTATTTGATTATTGTTAAATTTTGTATCAAGATGGTTTTTTAACCAGTCAACTGTGAACTTCATCTACTTAGTCCTCTATAATTCGAAGGGACATCCAATGGATCGAAGCCAAAGTGACTTAACCATCTATAATCAGTCTCAAAAAAGGCTCTTAAATCGTTAATTCCATATTTTAACATTCCAAGTCTGTCTATGCCAATTCCAAAGGCATATCCTTGATATTTACTAGGATTAACTTTTACATTTTTTAAAACATTTGGATGAACCATTCCACAGCCTAGAATTTCTAACCATTTATTACCTTCGCCAATTACTATCTTTCCATTTTTAATTTCATATCCTATATCTACTTCTGCTGAAGGTTCGGTAAATGGAAAATGACTTGGTCTAAATCTCATTTTAATTTTATCAACTTCAAAAAACTCCTTAATAAAATAATTTAAACATCCTTTTAAATGTCCCATATTTATATTTTCATCTATATGAAGCCCTTCAACTTGATGAAACATCGGAGCATGGGTTTGATCACTATCTGATCTGTAAGTTCTTCCCGGAGCAATAATTTTAAAAGGAGGCTTACCTTTTAACATTGTTCTTACCTGAACTGGAGATGTGTGTGTTCTCAAAAGTAATTCCTTATTATTATCAAGATAAAAAGTATCATGCATATCTCTAGCTGGATGGTTATCTGGAGTATTTAATGCTGTAAAATTATTATATTCATTTTCTACATCTGGACCTTCCTCAACACTAAATCCAATTTCAGAAAATATAGATGAAATTTCATCTATCACCTGAGAGACTGGGTGAATTTTACCAATTTCAATATCTCTTTCTGGAAGTGTTACATCAATTTTTTCTTTCTCAAGTTTTAAATTAATTTCTTTAGTTTCTATTTCTTGGATTTTGATTGATATTTTATTTTGAAGCTCGTCTTTAACATTATTTAAATCTGAAGCTAATTTTTTTCTCTCCTCTACAGAAATCAAACCTAATTTTTTAAATTCGTTCGATATAATTCCATTTTTTCCAAATAGTTCAGATTTGATATTATTTACTTTATCAACATTATTTTCTGTATTAAGCTTATTGATATAATCATCTTTTATTTTTATAATATCGGACATTCTATTAGAATATTTGTTAAAGGAAGAAAAACAATAGTCTTGATTAATTTAATGCTGCTTGAGCCCTTTTAACTATAGTTTTGAATGCTTCGGGGTTATCGTAAGCAATTTCTGCAAGAATTTTTCTATCTAATTTAATTCCTGATTTGCTTAAACCATTAATAAACTTTGAATATGTTATACCTTCGGATCTGACACCAGCATTAATTCTTTGTATCCAAAGTGATTTGAAATCCCTTTTTTTATTTCGTCTATCTCTATAAGCGTACTGCATAGCTTTTTCCATTGCTTGTCTTGCAACTCTTATAGTATTTTTTCTTCTTCCCCACTGACCTTTAACAGCTTTTAAAACTTTTTTGTGTTTAGCTCTGCTTGTAACTCCTCTTTTAACTCTTGCCATTTTATCCTCTTAAGCTGTAAGGCATATAAGATTTTACTATCTTACCATCTTGTTTAGATAAAACAGTTGTGCCTCTTTGTTTTCTAATTTGTGAATTTGTTCTTTTAATCATGCCGTGTCTTTTACCAGCCTGTGGAGTTATAACCTTACCTTTAGCTGATATTTTAAATCTTTTTTTAGCTGAACTTTTTGTTTTTAACTTAGGCATAATTTTTGGGGGTTATACAAATATTAAATTAAATTTACAACTAGAAATATGGCTTATAAAGGCTGGATTACCATAATCATTTGCTTTCCATCAAATTTTGGCTGAAGCTCTACTCTTCCAATGGTCTCCATGTCTGCCTTAATTTTATCCATTAATTCATTGCCAAGGTTCGAATGTTGTAACTCTCTCCCTTTAAACCTTATTGTAAATTTGACTTTATCGCCCTTTGCCAAAAATTTTTGAGCATTTTTAATTTTGAAAGTGTAGTCATGAACTTCTGTGACTGGTCTTAATTTTATTTCTTTTAATTCAATCTTCTTTTGTTTTTTTTTTGCCTTGTTAGCTTTTTTTTGTGCGTCGTATTTATATTTACCCATGTCCATAATTTTACAGACGGGCGGTTTTGCATTTGGAGCAATTTCAATTAAATCTAAACCTTCATTTTTTGCTTTATTGATAGCTTCATTTAAATTTAAAATTCCTAAATTTTCTCCATCACTTGCAATAACTTGAACTTCGTTTGATGTAATTCTATTATTAGACCTCGGGCCTCTTGCTTTTGTTCTTTTTTGAAAATAATTTTGTTTAAAATCTGCCACTTAGATTGAAGGGGCTTTATTTAGATCCGAGTATTTTTTTATAAATTCTTTCAAAGCCATATTTTCTTGTTTATTAGAATCCAATCTTCTAATAGTTACACTGTTGGAGTCAACTTCTTTTTTTCCACAAATCAATAACATTGGTACTTTTGTTAAAGAATGATCTCTTATTTTATAATTTAAATTGTGATTTTTAAGATCCACCTCAACAATCAAACCACTCCGTTTTAATTCCTTAGCTACACTTTTAGCATATTCATCAAAATCACTAGAGATTGGAATGACTACTGCCTGTAAAGGTGATATCCAAAATGGCAGTTTGCCTGCATAATTCTCTATAAGGATACCTATGAACCTTTCTAATGATCCAAATAATGCTCTGTGTAACATTACAGGTACTTTTTTAGTTCCATCTTTATCAACAAAAGAAGCTCCTAATCTTCCTGGTAAATTTAAATCTACTTGCAAGGTTCCACACTGCCAATCTCTACCGATTGCATCTCTTAAAACAAATTCGATTTTTGGTCCATAAAATGCACCCTCACCTTTATTAATTGAGTACTCTAGCTTTGTCGCTTTGATTGCTTCTAACAACGCTGCCTCTGACTTATCCCAAACTTTATCGTCTCCAACTCTTAAATCTGGTCTATCTGAATATTTTAAAATAACATCTTCAAAACCAAGATCTTTGTAAATTTCTAAAATTAAATTTGTAACACTCAAACATTCTTCAGTAATTTGTTCTTCTGTACAAAAAATATGTGCATCATCTTGAGTAAAGGCTCTTACACGTAATAATCCATGCAATGCACCTGAAGGTTCATATCTATGAACTTTTCCGAATTCTGACATTTTTAAAGGTAAGTCTCTATAACTTTTAAGTCCTTGATTAAAAACTTGAACACATCCAGGACAATTCATGGGTTTAATTGCAAATACTTTTTCATCTGGTGTAGTTGAAGTATACATATTAGCTCCAAATTTTTCCCAGTGGCCAGATTTTTCCCACAAAGATCTATCAAGTATTTCTGGCGTATTTATCTCTTTGTAACCATCGTGATCTTGTTTCATTCTCATATAAGAAACTAATTTTTGGAACAAATTCCACCCTTTCTGGTGCCAAAACACAGATCCAGGACTTTCTTCTCTAAAATGAAATAAATCCATCTCTTTTCCAATTTTTCTATGATCTCTTTTTTCTGCTTCCTCAATTCTCTGAAGATAAAGGTCTAATTCTTTTTGAGTTGCCCAACCAGTACCATATATTCTTTGAAGCATTTCATTATTAGAGTCACCACGCCAATAAGCTCCAGATACTTTTGTCAGCTTAAAAGCCTTACCTATTTTACCAGAGGATACTAAATGTGGACCTCTACATAAATCATGCCATGTTTCGCCATGATGATAAACCGTAAGTTCTTCGTTTTTAGGAATGCTCTCAATTATCTCAGCTTTGTATTTTTCTCCAATTTTTTTAAAATGACTTATTGCTTTATCTCTCTCCCAAACTTCTTTTCTTGTTTTTACATCTTTATCTATTATCTCTGACATTTTTTTTTCAATCTTTTTTAAATCATCGCTAGTAAAAGGCTCTTTTCTTGCAAAATCATAGTAAAATCCATTTTCTATAACTGGCCCAATTGTTACCTGCGTGCCTGGGTATAGTTCTTGAACGGCCATGGCCATTATATGTGCAGTATCATGTCTAATGACTTCTAAACCCTCAGGATCTTTAGCTGTAAATATTTCAATAGAACAATCTTGATCAATAAGAGTATATAAATCTTTAAGCTCACCGTTTATGCTCATCACCAAAGCTTGCTTACCTAAAGACTTGCTAATTTTTTCAGCAACCTCTGTGCCTGTTATACTTTTTTCAAAGTTTAATTTTTTTCCATCAGGTAATGTAATATTTGGCATTAGTTTATTAATTTTTTATACTCTGAATAAGTAGAAAAACACATTTTTTCAACATTAAATTTTGAAACGACATTTTTTCTACCTTCTATACCCATTTGATTGATAGTCTGTTCATCTAAATTCATAATTTCTATTAATTTTTTTGAAAGATCGTCAGAGTTATTTGCTTCAAATAAAAATCCTGTTTTATTTTCATTTATAGTCTCTTTTGATCCCCCAATATTACTTGCAACTATTGGTTTTTCCATTGCCTGAGCCTCAACAGATATTCTTCCAAAGGCTTCTGGTTCTATAGATGAAGAAACTATTATGTCTGAAACTTTGTAAGCTAGAGGCATATTTTTACAATGATCTATAAATTTTACTTGGTTAGTTAATCTGTACTGTTCAACTAACCTAATAAGTTTCTTTTTGTAAAGTTCTCTTCCTTGATCGCTCCCAAGAATAATTACATTAAATACCTCGTGTCCTAAATTAATATTTACTTTATTAATAGCATCTAAAAACATTTCTTGGCCTTTCCATTCTGTTAATCTTCCGGGCAATAGAACAGTTTTTCTCTCAATTTTAAGTCCCCATGATTTAAATAATTCATCTTCCTCTGTTTCTATAGTAGTTGATGGATCAAAATAGTCGGTATTAATTCCTCTAAATATTACCAAGAATTTTTTTTTATCATTAAGGTGTTCAGAGTAGTTTTCTTTAATATGTGAAAATATAAAATTAGACCCAGCAATAATTAAATCTGATCTCAACATGACAGAATTATATAATTTTTTTAATTTACTTTTAAAATTATATGTTCCATGAAATGTAGTTACAAATTTACGTCGTGTTATTTTAGTGGCTAGCAAACAAGACCATGCAGGTGCTCTACTTCTCGCGTGGACAATATTAATTCCATAAAATAAAATTATTAAAGAAATAATTATTGAATTAAAAAAAACCAAAATGGGGTTTTTGGAATTAACAGGCAATCTTATATATTTAACTTTTTTTTTATCTATAAACTTTGTTAATTCACCACCGTTGCAAATTAAAAAAGATTTACAATCATTTTCATGTAGATAGTGTGCGATATCATAACAGCCTGTTTCTGCACCACCGTATCCAAGTTTTGGTATAACTTGCAGAACTTTCAATTTTGGATGCATATGGTAGAGTTATAATATTTCAAAATCAATTTTAATACTTTATATGAAAAAATTTAAATTTCTAAAAATTTCTAAGACAAAAAAACTAAGATATATAAGCAATTATTATAAGAAAAATCTTTATATTATATTTTTACCAGGTTTTGCATCCGATATAGAAGGAGATAAACCTAAAAGATTTTTAAACTATGCTAAAAAAAATAAATTGGGTTTTTTGGCACTAGAATATTCTGGATACGGGAAATCTTCAGGTGAATTTATAAAAGGGAATATTTCCACTTGGGCAAATGATGCAAAACTGACTATTAAGAATATAGTTAAAAAAAATGATATAATTTTAATAGGTTCTAGTATGGGTGCTTGGATTTCTTTATTATTATTTAAATCAATTAAGAAACAGATTAAAGGCTTTATGGGAATTGGCTCTGCTCCAGAATTTTTAACAAGAATAATGTGGAAAAAATTTTCAAAAAAGACAAAGAGTGAAATTATCAAAAAAGGTATTAGCAAAATTAAAAATGGTGGGTATGAGTATCTCATAACTAATCAATTAATTAAAGATGGAAGAAAAAAACAAAATAAAGTTTTGAATGTTAAAATTCCAATGAAAATACCTGTTACTATGGTCCATGGTCAAAAAGATGAAGTTGTACCAATTAAATACTCAAGAGAAGTTTTAAAAATCTTCAGCAAAGCAAAAAAAAAATTAAATATAATTAAGAAGGGTGACCATAGTCTCTCTTCAAAAAAAAATCTAAATATTATTTGTAAAGAGTTAGATAATATTATTAAAAATACTAACTAGCTTGACCGATTAATTTTTTATTTGATATAGGATTTTCTAACTTATCTAACATTTCTTTTGGACAAACTTGGACGAAATTATTTATTTCATTTTCAAAATTCTCAAAAATTTTTTTCGAGATTGTTGAATTTGTTTCTATCGCATGCTCTTGAATTAATTTCCTTAGATGCTCAATCCAAAATTTAGTTTCTGGAGTTTGCCAAACTACACTTTCAGGATTTACTTTTTTATCAAATTGATTTTCAGGGTCATAAATAAACGCCATACCTCCTGTCATGCCAGCCCCAAAATTATCACCAATATCTCCTAATATAATAATGTTTCCGCCTGTCATGTATTCACAACCATTTGAATCACAACCTTCTACTACTGCAGTTGCACCTGAATTTCTAACAGCAAATCTCTCTCCTGCTTGTCCTGCAGCTAATAATTTTCCAGAAGTAGCTCCATACAAAACAGTGTTTCCAATAATAGTATTTTCATTTGAAACAAGGTTGCTTTCATCTTGTAATTTAATCACAATAGTTCCACCTGATAATCCTTTAGCAACATAATCATTTGCATCCCCTTTTAAAATTAGTTTTAATCCTTTAATAGCAAAAGCACCAAAGGATTGGCCTGCTGAACCTTTAAAATTTAATTCGATCGAATTTTCATCAAGTTTGTTATTTCCAAATTTTTTGTACAAATGATAAGAAATTCTAGTACCAACTGCTCTATCAGTATTTTGAATTTCAAATTCTTGATTTATTTTTTCTTTTTTATCTATTTTGTCTTCTATTTCTGGCCATAATTTTTGATCTAAAGTATCTGGAACAGAATTAATTTCAGGTTTCTCACAATATCTTTTATTTTTTCCAGGATCTGCCTGAACAAAAAGAGGATTTAAGTCTAGATCATCCAAGTTTGGTGATCCTTTGCTTACTTGCCTTAGTAAGTCAGTTCTTCCAATTACTTCATTTAAAGATTTGAAACCAAGATCAGCAAGTATTTCTCTTACTTCCTCTGCTATAAATGTAAAAAGGTTTACTACTTTTTCAGGAGTTCCTGTAAATTTCTCTCTTAATTTATCATCTTGTGTGCAAACACCCACTGGACATGTATTTGAATGACATTGTCTGACCATTATACATCCCATTGCGACTAAAGCAGTTGTTGCTACGCCAAATTCTTCTGCTCCCATCATGGCTGCAATTACAACATCTCTTCCTGTTTTTATTCCACCGTCAGTTCTAAGCGTCACTTGATGTCTTAAGTTATTTAAAGTCAATACCTGATTTGCTTCTGTTAATCCCATCTCCCAAGGAACTCCAACATATTTAACGCTAGTCTGTGGAGTAGCTCCTGTACCTCCTGAGTGCCCCGAGATTAAAATTATGTCTGCTTTAGCTTTTGCAACTCCAGCAGCTATCGTTCCAATTCCTGATGAAGCAACTAATTTAACTCCAACCCTAGCCTTAGGATTTATTTGTTTTAAATCATAAATTAATTGAGCTAGATCTTCTATTGAGTAAATATCATGATGTGGTGGAGGGGATATTAAAGTAACCCCTGGCGTTGAGTGTCTCAATCTCGCAATTTCATCCGTAACTTTAAAACCTGGTAATTGTCCACCTTCACCTGGTTTAGCACCCTGTGCAATTTTGATTTCAATCTCATTACAATTATTTAAGTAATTAATGGTTACTCCAAATCTAGCTGATGCAATTTGTTTAACCCTTGAATTTGCACTATCTCCATTCTCCATAATCTTAAATCTTTTTTCATCTTCTCCACCTTCACCACTACAAGATGCGCCTTTAATTCTGTTCATACCAACAGCAAGAGTTTCATGTGCTTCTTTAGATAAAGCTCCATGAGACATACTTCCACTTCCAAATCTTTTTAATATATTAGATGCAGGCTCAACATTAGATATATCGATGGGATTTTTAGATTTAAAATCTACTAAATCTCTTAAACTTATTGGATTTAGATTATAAATACCTTTTATGTATTTTTTATATATTTCATAAGATCCTTGTCCAACCGCAGTTTGCAGTAAATGAATAAGTTTGCCTTGATACTGATGTGTTTCACCATTTTTTCTATATCTGTAAATACCTCCAATAGGTAAAATATTTGAATTATTGAAAAATGCTTCTTTGTGTATAGTTCTGATTTTCTTTTCTATTCCTTTTAAACCAATTCCAGAAATCTTTGATAACATCCCAGGAAAGTAATCTTTCACAATTGTTCTGCTTAGTCCCACAGTTTCAAAATTACATCCGCCTCTATAAGAACTTAAAACAGAAATTCCCATTTTAGACATTATTTTAAGAAGACCGAGATTGACTGATTTAATATATCTTGAAACACATTCATCAAAAGTGAAATTTCCAAATAATTTCTTAGAATGTCTTTGATATAAGCTATCAAAAGCTAAATAAGGGTTCACTGTAGTAGCACCAACACCAATTAATGTTGCAAAAGAGTGAGTATCTAAAGCATCTCCAGTTTGAACATTAATAGAAACATAACCTCTCAAACCTAATTTAACTAAATGTGTATTTATTGCCCCTATACATAAAAGCATCGGCATTGGCATTCTATTTTCTGAAATATTTTTATCTGTTAATATTATTTGTTTAATTCCCTCTCTAACAGCTTGTTCAGATTTAACTTTGAGTAAATTTATTGATGTCT
>CACGFJ010000005.1 GCA_902572225.1 uncultured Pelagibacteraceae bacterium
GGTGGATTAATATTTGCAGTGATTGGTTTTTTTATTATTTGGTATTTAAAAAGATGAGATTCATAAAGCTTTTATTAGTAATATTATTTTCAATTAATATTCAAAATACTAGTAACGCAGCAAATATGCCTGCGTCTTTTGCAGATCTAGCTGAAAAATTAATGCCGTCAGTAGTAAATATCTCGACTACAACAACAGTAACCACAAGGTCTAATCCATTTCCGTTCGAATTTCCCCCAGGGTCTCCTTTTGAAGATATGTTTAAAGACTATGGAACTCCCCAAAAGAGACAGACAAGTGCACTTGGATCAGGATTTATTATTGATGAAAAGGGAATTGTTATAACAAATAATCACGTGATACAGGGCGCAGAAGATGTTTTTGTTAGAGTTAATGGTGAAAAAAATATAAAGGCAAAAGTAATTGGAGCTGATCCTGGTATGGATTTGGCAGTTCTTCAAATAGAGTCTGATCAGAAATTTACCCCAGTTAAATTTGGAGACTCTGATACTGCAAGAATTGGTGATTGGGTTATTGCAATTGGAAATCCATTTGGCTTAGGCGGAACGGTTACCGCAGGAATAATCTCTGCAAGAAACAGAAGTATCGGTCTTTCTAGATATGAAGACTACATTCAAACTGATGCATCTATAAACCAAGGTAATTCAGGAGGTCCGTTGTTTAATATGGATGGAGATGTAGTTGGAATTAATACAGCAATATTAGGTCAATCAGGCTCAATTGGAATTGGTTTTGCAATTCCTTCTAATAGTGCGCAAAAGGTAATTAATCAATTAATTGAATTTGGTGAAACTAAAAGAGGATGGCTAGGTGTTAGAATTCAAACAGTCACAAAAGATATCGCAGATGTTGAAAAATTAGATGAACCAAGAGGAGCATTAGTTGCGAGTGTAGCTGAAAATAGTCCATCAGATAAGGGAGGAATTAAAGCAGGAGACATAATTTTAGAATTTGATGGTAAAAAAATTAATGAAATGAGTGAGCTTCCGAGAATTGTTGCGGAAACTGAAGTTGGAAAAAAAGTAAAACTTAAAGTGTGGAGAAATAAACGTGAAATCACAAAAGAAATTATACTTGGAAGACTAGAAACATCTGAAGATTTTAAATCTCAAGGTTTAGTAACTGAAAAGCCTAAAGAAGATGCAATAGAAGGATTAAAAATAAAAGTAAGATTACTAAATAAAGACGATATTAAAGAAAGAAATTTACCAAAAAATACAACAGGATTAGTTATCACTGAGATCGATAAAGATAGCCCAGTTAATTATCTTCAAGTAAATAATATTATTGTTGAAGCACAAAAGAAAAAGATCAATACCATTGGAGATTTAGATAATATTGTAAAACTAGCTTTAAAAAGTAATGATAAAAGTTTACTTATCGCAATTTACAATAACAATAACCAAAGAAGATATATTGGTGTTAAACTAAATTAATGGACTTGAAGTCCAAAATAATTCTTATTTCAGGACCAACAGCATCCGGAAAATCAAAATTTGCTATACAGCTTGCAAAAAAAATAAACGGAGAAGTTATAAATGCAGATAGTATGCAAATTTTTAAAGAATTAAAAATTCTCACAGCAAGACCTCATCGAAATAATTTAAAAAACATAACTCATCATTTGTATGGATTTAAAAGTGTAAAGGAAAATTACTCTACAGGAAATTGGCTTAAGGATGCCAAGTTAAAAATCACCAGTATCAAGAAAAAAAATAAAATTCCAATTCTTGTAGGCGGTACTGGTTTATATTTTAAAGCACTTATCGATGGTATAGTTAAAATCCCTGATATTCCACCTGCCTTTCGAAATAGAGTAAGAAAAAAACAATCAAAAATAGGACAAATTAAATTTTATACTGAACTTATTAAACTAGACCCACTTTGCAAAAAAAAAATTAACAAAAACGATACACAAAGATCAATAAGAGCCTTCGAGGTAAAAAAGTTTACAAATAAATCTTTGTTTGATTGGTACAGTGAAACATATTCTGATTTTAATCAGGACAGTTTTATAAAGTTACATATCGATTATCCTAGAGATAAATTAATTGAGAGAATTTCTTTAAGAACAAATGAAATGTTAAGAGATGGAGCAATAAAAGAGGCTAAGAGGTTTTATAAATTAAAAGTAAAGAAAGATTTATCATCTAATAAAGTTATTGGTCTAAGTGAGATTAAAGAATATCTCGACAAAAGAATAGATCTTACTGAATTGAAAGAAAAAATATCAATAAAAACAAGGCAATATGCTAAGAGACAGTCTACTTGGGCTAGAGGACAAATGTCTGATTGGCAAAAAATAAAATTTAATACTCTTAAATCATATTTAAAAAAATTTCCTAAATCAGCATAGATTGCTTGACCTATTAGCACAACTTCAGCTAGATTGTCTGAATGTCAAAATTATACTCTGGAGCTGAAATTGTATTTAAGTGTATGGAAGATCAGAATGTTGATCATATTTTTGGTTATCCAGGCGGAGCAGTACTACCAATTTACGACGAATTACAAAATTTTAAATCAATCAAACACGTATTAGTTAGACATGAACAAGGCGCAGGTCACGCCGCAGAAGGATATGCAAGATCATCAGGTAAACCTGGTGTTATTTTAGTAACTTCAGGACCAGGCGCAACAAACGTAGTTACAGCTTTGACTGATGCATATATGGATTCGATTCCATTAGTTTGTATTTCTGGACAAGTTCCAACTCATTTAATTGGTACGGATGCATTTCAAGAATGTGATACAACTGGAATAACCAGACCTTGCACTAAACATAATTGGTTAGTCAAAGATATAAATGATTTAGCTGAAACAATACATAAAGCATTTGAAGTAGCAACTACTGGTAGACCAGGGCCAGTTTTAGTCGACATACCAAAAGATATTCAATTTCAAAAAACAAAATATAAGAAACCCAAAAAAGAAAATAAATTAAATGGTAAATCTCATAATCATTTTAATCAAAATAGTATTGATCAGTTGATTGATTTAATGAGCAAATCTTCAAAACCTATTTTTTATACCGGTGGAGGAGTGATTAATTCTGGACCTAAGGCTAGTGAACTTTTAAGAGAACTTGTTTATGCAACAGGATTTCCTATTACATCAACTTTACAAGGATTAGGATCTTTCCCAGGTGATGATAATCAATTTTTGGGAATGTTGGGTATGCATGGAACTTACGAAGCAAATAATGCAATGCACGACTGTGATCTAATGATTAATATTGGGGCACGTTTTGATGATAGGATCACAGGAAAAATAGACGAATTTTCTCCAAAATCAAAAAAAGTTCATATTGATATAGATCCATCATCTATTAATAAAAATGTTAAAGTTGATCTAGCTATTGTAGGAGATGTAAAAACTGTTCTTTCATCTACTTTAAAAAGTTTAAAACAAAAAAAATCGAAATTTTTGAAATCAAATAAACAAAAGACTTCTAAGTGGTGGGAAAAAATTCAAAAATGGAGGTCAGTTAGATCTTTAGATTATATTGGAAGTGAAGAGACTATAAAACCTCAGTATGCGATTGAAAGATTATATGAATTAACTAAAGATAAAGATTCTTACATTACTACTGAGGTAGGACAACACCAAATGTGGGCCGCACAACATTATAAATTTAATAAACCAAATCGTTGGATGACATCTGGTGGATTAGGTACTATGGGATATGGTTTACCAGCAGCAGTGGGCGTACAAGTTGCTCATCCAAAAAAATTAGTTATTGATATTGCAGGAGAGGCTTCAGTATTAATGACAATTCAAGAAATGTCTACAGCTGTACAATACAAACTTCCAATTAAAATATTTATATTGAATAATCAATACATGGGTATGGTTAGACAATGGCAAGAACTTTTACATGATAAAAACTATTCTGAGAGTTATACTGCTGCTCTACCAGATTTTGTTAAATTAGCTGAAGCATATAACTGCGTTGGTATAAGAGCAAAAACACCAGAAGAGTTAGACGATAAAATTATTGAAATGTTGAATACAGATAGACCTGTAATATTTGATTGTATGGTTGATAAAGTAGAAAATTGTTTTCCAATGATACCATCAGGAAAACCTCATAATCAGATGATTTTAGGGCCCAAAGATCAAGAAAGTAAGAAAATTACTGGCAAAGGTAAGTCTTTAGTTTAATGCCTAGCTCAAAATCAGCGTATAGTTTTTCAAATAAAAAAGAGAAATTTGATACACATATTATAGTCGTTTGGGTAGACAATGAAGCTGGTGTATTGGCTAGAGTAGTTGGCCTATTTTCTGGTAGAGGTTATAATATTGAATCATTAGCAGTCGCACAAGTTGATGAAA
The DNA here is from genome assembly GCA_902572225.1 of uncultured Pelagibacteraceae bacterium. Classification (GTDB taxonomy): domain Bacteria; phylum Pseudomonadota; class Alphaproteobacteria; order Pelagibacterales; family Pelagibacteraceae; genus Pelagibacter. The sequence goes on from CACGFJ010000005.1 coordinate 4,357, forward strand.
AATTAAAAATATCAAGGATAACAATTGTAACTACAGGAACACCACAAGTTATTAATCAAATTAAGCTTCAATTAAGAAAACTTGTGCCCGTTCACAAGGTTGCAGATTTTAAAAGAGAGGATAAAGCAGTCATCTTTAAGGAGATGGCGTTATTTAAAATTGTTGGTACAAATAATAAGTTAGAAGGTGCATTGAAAGCTTGTAAAAAATATAATCCTATATTACTAGACAAAACAAAAAAATCGAATGTTATTCAAATAACAGCTTTAAGACGGGAAATAGACAAAATGTCAAAGGATTTAAAAAAATTTGGATTGGTGAGTGTTTCAAGAACAGGAGCCGTAGCTATGACAAGAGGTGCAGATATATTTAAATAATTAATTAGGAGAAAAAAAATGAAAATGTTTTATGAAAAAGATACTGATGCAAATTTGATAAAAGATAAAAAAATTGCAATCTTTGGATATGGTAGCCAAGGACACGCTCACGCTTTAAATCTAAAAGATAGTGGGGTGAAAGAAGTAGTGGTAGCTCTTCGAGAAGGGTCTTCAAGTATTAAAAAAGCGGAATCTAAAGGATTAAAAGTTATGAACCTGTCAGATGCTGCTGAATGGGCTGATGTTGTGATGATTTTAACTCCAGATGAATTGCAGGCAACTATTTATAAAAATCATATTGAGCAACGTGTAAAAGAAGGGACATCTATCGCTTTTGCTCATGGATTAAATGTTCATTATGACCTGATTAAAGCAAGAAAAGATTTAGATGTATTTATGGTAGCACCAAAAGGACCAGGTCACTTAGTTAGAAGTGAATATGAAAAAGGTGGAGGAGTTCCATGTTTATTTGCTGTTCATCAAAACGGATCAGGCAAAGCTAGAGATCTAGCTATGTCATATGCGTCTGCAATTGGCGGCGGAAGATCAGGTATAATTGAGACAACATTTAAAGACGAAGTAGAGACAGATTTATTTGGCGAACAAACAGTCTTATGTGGAGGTCTTGTTGAATTAATTAAAAATGGATATGAAACTTTAGTTGAAGCAGGATACGAACCAGAAATGGCTTATTTTGAAACAGTTCATGAAGTCAAACTAATTGTAGATTTAATTTATGAAGGTGGAATAGCTAATATGAATTATTCTATATCTAATACAGCCGAATATGGAGAATACGAGTCAGGTCCAAGGATCATAAATAAAGAAGAAACAAAAAAGAGAATGAAAGAAGTTTTAGCAGACATCCAGTCAGGTAAATTTACTAAACAATGGATGGATGAGTGTAAAAATGGTCAGAAAAATTTCTTAGCTACAAGAGCAAAGCTAGCAGAGCATCCAGTTGAAAAAGTTGGAGCAACTTTAAGAGAAATGATGCCTTGGATTGCCAAGAAGAAGCTTGTTGATAGTGATAAGAAATAAGTTGATGTCAAAATTGGGTTAATTCTCTCAATTTATTTTGCAATCTGAGCGAGAGCATGTATTATGCTCAAGCTAAAAAATACAATGTCAGACAAAGAAAAATTATACATATTTGATACAACTATGCGAGATGGTGAACAATCACCAGGCGCATCTATGAGTGTCGAAGAGAAAATTCAGATATCAAGAGTGTTTGATGAAATGGGAATAGATATCGTTGAAGCAGGTTTTCCAATAGCATCACCAGGAGATTTTGAGGCAGTTTCTGAAATAAGCAAGATAATGAAAAACTCAATTCCATGTGGTCTTTCAAGAGCTCTTAAAAAAGATATTGATGCATGCCATGAATCGTTGAAACACGCTCCAAGATTTAGAATTCATACTTTTATTTCCACAAGTCCTTTACACATGAAACACAAACTTGAAATGACAAACGATCAGGTTCTAGACGCAATTAAAGAAAGTGTTACATATGCAAGAAACTTCACTGACGATGTGGAATGGTCCTGTGAAGACGGAACAAGAACCGATATGGATTTTATGTGTAAAACAGTTGAGTTAGCAATTAATTGTGGAGCTAAGACTATAAATATTCCAGATACAGTTGGATATTCTATACCTGAGGAATTTGCTAAAACAATAAAACACTTAAAAAATAATGTTCCAAACATTGATAAAGCAATATTATCTGCACACTGTCATAATGATCTCGGGTTAGCAGTAGCAAATGCATTAGCAGGAGTTTCAGAGGGTGTAAGGCAAATAGAGTGTACAATTAATGGAATAGGTGAAAGAGCAGGAAACGCTGCATTGGAAGAAGTAGTTATGGCAATTAAAACGAGAAATGATTTAATGCCATATAATACTGGAATTAAAACAGAATTAATTAGCAAAGCTTCAAAAATAGTTTCAAATGCAACTGGTTTTCCAGTTCAATTTAATAAAGCAATAGTTGGAAAAAACGCTTTTGCTCATGAATCAGGAATTCATCAAGATGGAATGTTAAAGAATAGAGAAACTTATGAAATTATGACGCCGGAGAGCGTAGGTGTTAAGAAAACCTCACTTGTTATGGGCAAACACTCGGGACGACATGCTTTTAAAGATAAGTTATCTGACTTAGGTTATTCAGATCTTACAGATGATATTATACAAGCTGCTTTTGGAAAATTCAAAGTTTTAGCTGATAAAAAAAAACATATATATGATGAAGATATAGTAGCTTTAGTTGATGATAGTTTGATTGTAGACAATAAAATTAATGCAATTAATTTGAAGTCTTTAAAAGTTTTTGCTGGTACGGGAGAACCACAAAAAGCTGAAATGACATTAGATGTCTATGGTGATATCAAGAACACAACTGAAACAGGAGATGGTCCGGTTGATGCAATATTTAAATGTATAAAAAAATTATTTCCTCACGATGTAAAATTATCTCTTTATCAAGTACATGCAGTAACAGAAGGTACAGATGCTCAAGCTACAGTTAGTGTAAAAATCGAGGAAAATGATAGAACCACTGTTGGTCAATCAGCTGATACTGATACTTTGGTTGCTTCAGCAAACGCTTATTTAAATGCATTGAATAAAATGCTTATAAAACGTGAGAAAAAAGCACCTTCTCAGAATATTAAACATCAAAAAGTGAAAGGAATATAGTTAAATGTCAATGTTTGCCAATTTAAGAAAGTTTTGGAGCCAAGATATGGCAATTGATCTTGGAACAGCTAATACTCTAGTTGTCTTAAAAAGCAAAGGTGTAGTTCTAAATGAACCATCGGTTGTAGCAGTTGTTGATAACAAAGGAAAAAAATCAGTTTTAGCAGTAGGCGATGAAGCTAAAACAATGTTAGGTAGAACACCTGGTAATATTCAAGCAATACGACCTTTGAGAGACGGTGTTATTGCAGACTTTATTGTTACAGAGGAAATGATAAAGCACTTTATTAAAAAAGTTCACAAAAAAACAATCGCAAACCCAAGAATTTTAATCTGTGTACCAACTGGATCAACACCAGTGGAGAGAAAAGCTATTCAAGATAGCGCATTAGCGGCTGGCGCTAGAAGAGTCCAGCTAATTGAGGAACCAATTGCAGCAGCAATTGGTGCGGGCTTACCAATTCAAGAAGCAACAGGTTCAATGGTTGTCGATATTGGTGGTGGAACAACGGAAATTGCTGTTATGTCATTAGGAGGCGTTGTTTACTCAGAGTCACTAAGAGTTGCAGGAGATGCTATGGATAATGCATTAAAAGATTATATGAGAGAAGAATATAACTTGATGATAGGGGACAGTTCCGCAGAAAAAATTAAAAAAGATATTGGAACAGCAATACCAACAAATAATAATACTTATGCAGTTAAAGGCAGGGATTTAAGATCAGGAACACCTAAAGAGGTAAATATCTCAGAACAAGATACTTCAGAAGCTTTAAACCCGATACTTAAAGAGATTGTATCTGGAATTAAAAAAGCACTAGAAAATACACCCCCAGAATTGTCAGCTGATTTAGTTGATATGGGTTTAACAATGACAGGTGGAGGATCACTTTTAAAGAATATAGATAAAAGATTCTCTAAAGAAACTGGATTACCAGTAAATATTGCTGATGATCCGTTGTCATGTGTTGCAATAGGAACAGGAAAGGCGTTAGACGATCAAGAAATATTTTCTACTGTACTATCTGAGTATTAAATATTATGTCAACAGAATCGAGTAGAGATGATTTTATTATTGCTATTCGTTCAGCATTTCTAAAAAAAGGGAATAGACAAAAGTTTTCTTTATTTACTCTATTAATCATATCTATTTTAGTTTTATCATTAGAGTATTTTAAGACTGGTCCAGTTAATCAATTTAGATCTATCACAAAAGATATTATATTTAGAGGATCATACGTTGTATCAAGCCCATTTAAATATTTAAAAGATAAATACTTTCTCTTCCAAGATCATATGACTATGTATGAAGAGTTTTCAGTTTTAAGAGACAAGGACCTTGATATTGATTCACTACGGAAAGAAGTTGATTTTTATAAATCGGAAAATGCTCTTTTAAAAAAATTGATAGAGGAAAGAGATCTTTTTTCAAAAGAATACATGTTAACTAAGATTTTATTAGATAAACAAAGTCCATATTTGAAGTCTCTAATAATTAACAAAGGTCAAAAAAATGGTGTCAAATTAGGATCAGCTGTTAAAGATCGCCTATATTATATCGGAAAGGTTGTAAATGTTAACTTTTTAAGCTCAAGAGTATTACTGGCCAATGATCTTAATAGCAAAATCCCAATCATAATCGAGCCAAGTGGAATTAATGCTATACTTTCAGGTAATGGAAATGATGAGTATGCAGATCTAGAGTATTTGCCAAAAGAAAATGAAATAAAAGAAAATGAAATTGTTTATACCTCTGGATCTGATGGAACGATTCCTGCGTCAATTCCTGTAGGAAAGATAATTATTCAAGACAATAAAAAATACGTGAAGTTTTTTAGCAACTTAAATCAACTTAATTATGTGCAGGTAAATAAATAAAATGGCTAGAGGAAATATCAAACTTTACCAAATTTTATTAAATGGTTTTCCAATTATCTTATTATTTTTCTTTGCCTTGACAGGATACTCATTTTCATTCCAGATTTTCAAAATTAATATATCTTTTAATTTAATTCACTTAATTGTTTTTTATTGGGTTTTAAGGAAACCCGAAATGCTAGGTTACGGCCTTATTTTTTTTGCAGGTGTAATTAATGATGTTGTACAAAACTTACCAATTGGAGTTTCTTCAATAAATTACCTTTTACTTTGTGTAATTGCTTCTTTTTTCAGAACAAGAACTCTAGTTCCTAATTTAATTTATGATTGGATACTATTTTTTATCGCAATATTAATTGTTAGCTCAATTCATTTTACAGTATTAGCGATTTTCTTTGATGGAAGTATTAGTTATGGGGCTTTAATGTCAACGGCCTTTTTTTCATTTTTAATTTATCCAGCAGTAGCAAAATTATTTAATCAAATTTATTTACTAGGTTTAAAACAGGAAAATGCTGAATAGAGGAAGAAACATAGAGAAGGGTAGAGTTATAACAAGGAGGATGTTTATACTCGCTGCAGCAAAAATATTACTTTTTGCGGGTATTTCATCAAGATTATATAATTTACAAATTTCTGATAGAGAAAAATATGAAATCTTATCCGATAAAAATAGAATACGCGAGTGGAAAACTCCTCCTCAGAGAGGAATAATTGTAGATAACTTTAATAAAGTACTAGCAAGTAACGATAGAGTTTTTCAGCTACACTTAATATTAGATGAAATTAATGATTTTGATGTAACAATATTTAAAATCAAAAATATAATCGGATTAGATCAGTTTCAAATTAAAAAATTATATAAAAAGAAGGAAAGATTAAAACCTTGGGATACACTGGTAGTTTCGGATAATTTAACTTGGGAACAATTCTCAAAAATTAATTTATATTTACATGAATTAGAAGGCGCAAAACCTGTGTTATCTACATCCAGGTTCTATCCTTATGCAAATGACTTAGTACATATAGTTGGTTATGTTGGTGACGCTAGTCCAAAAGATCTTGAAAAACCTGAGATAAAAGAAAATTTTGTTCCAGGTCTAAAAGTAGGAAAATATGGAATAGAAAATTCACAAGAGAAAATGTTAATAGGTAACTACGGTATTAAAAGATATGAAGTTAATGCATCTGGAAAAAGAATAAGCCAAATAGATTATATTAAAGAAAGACAAGGTAACAAAGTAAACTTAACTATAGATATTGAAATACAAAAATATGCCCAAGAGCTACTTAAAGGAAAAGCAGGCTCAATATGTGCAATGGATATTTATACCGGCGAAATAGTTGCTATGGCATCATCACCAACCTATGATCCAAATAAATTTACACACGGAATTAATCAAAAAGATTGGCAAGAAATCAGAAATAATCCTTTAAAACCCTTAATAAATAAATCTATTGCTGGTCTTTATTCTCCTGGATCAACTTTTAAACCATTAGTTGCTCTTGCAGCACTAGAGTATGGAATATTAGATCCTAATAAAACAATAAGATGCAAGGGTCATAAGCATCCATATGAACTATACGGAGTAAAATATCATTGTTGGAAAAAAGAGGGCCATGGTTATATGAAGTTGAGAAATGCTATCAAACAATCTTGCGATATATACTTTTACGAAATGGCAAGATTACTTGGGGTTGATAAATTATCAATAATCGCAAAAAGATATGGTCTTGGAACAAATGTACTTGGTGAGACATATAATGATGAAAAAAATGGTTTAGTTCCTGATACAAAATGGAAAAGACGTGCATTGGAACAAAGTTGGTATTTAGGAGAAACTGTAATCAACGGTATAGGACAAGGCTATATTCAGACTACACCCTTACAACTTTGTCTGATGACTGCTCAAATCGCAAATGGAGGATATAAAATTAAACCTCATATCATAAAAGATGATTCTATAAATTTTAAGGGCGTAATTAATAAAATTAAATTGGATCAATCAAATTTTCCTTTGCATGAAAGAAATTATTTAGATGACATAAATGTTGAATATTATCAGAGAATGTATCACAAAAAGTCTAATATTAATTTTGTTTTAGATGCGATGTTTGGATCTACAAATGAACAATATGGAACTTCATACAGATCTCGTTATGATGATCCCAAGTATCAATTTGCAGGTAAAACTGGAACATCACAAGTTAGAAGAATAACTGATCTTGATAGAGAACTAGATTTAGATACTGAACAAATTGAGTATAAAAAAAGAGACCATGCATTATATGTAGCTTTTGCGCCATATAATGATCCGCGATATGCAATAAGTGTTATTATTGAACATGGAGGCTCTGGAAGTAAAGCAGCTGCTCCGCTCGCAAGCAAATTGATCAAAAGAATTATAGACAGACATAAATTAAGAGAACAATTTAATAACGGAAATACAAATTTAGCATAATGTTAAGAGAAAGAATACAAGCGAGTAATTATAGTTTTTTGGATAAAATAAGATCTATAGATTACTTTTTAATCTTATTAATTTTAGCAATAGGATCAATCAGTGTATTTGCAATTTACTCTACAGAAGGAGGAGAACTTTCTTTTTACACAAAAAATCATATAATTAGATTATCTGTTTTTTTTAGTTTATTTTTAGTCTTATCTTTTGTCAGAGTTTCTACCTGGTATAAAAATGCTTACTTATTTTATATTACTGGATTAATTTTATTAATAACAGTTTTATTTTTTGGAATTTCAGCATCTGGTGCAACAAGATGGATAAACTTATACTTTTTAAACTTACAACCTTCAGAATTAATGAAGATTGCAGTAATAATATGTTTCGCAAGATATTATCATAGAATTCAAAGCTCAGATATTCAAAGCTATAAATTTTTAATTCAACCGGTTATACTTTTAATCATTCCATGTTATCTTGTTATTCAACAACCTGATTTAGGAACATCTATTTTAATTGCAGGGAGTGGTATTGCTATAATCTGGTTGGCAGGATTAAACATTAAATACTTTGTTTATTCTGGATTGTTGTTATTAGTATCTTTACCTTTTGCAATCTCTATTCTAAAACCTTACCAAAAATCTAGAATTCTAACTTTCTTCAATCCAGATAGAGACCCTTTGGGTGCTGGATATCAAATAATTCAATCAAAAATAGCTATCGGATCTGGTGGTTTTTTTGGAAAAGGATATTTAAAAGGCACACAAAGCTATTTAGAGTTTTTACCTGAAAAACACACAGATTTTATATTTACATTATTTTCTGAAGAATTTGGGTTTCTTGGATCAATTATACTTTTATTTTTATATATATTATTAATCTACAGAATTATTAATGTTGGATTAGTATCCAGAAGTTTTTTTGCAAAATTATACTGTTTTGGTTTTGCTACAGCAATTTTCTTATATGTATTTGTTAATATAGCTATGGTTTTAGGAATGCTACCAATTGTTGGCGCACCATTACCTATAATGTCTTATGGTGGATCGTCATTATTATCTATTATGTTGGGATTAAGTATCGTTATGAGTTGTAAAATATATAATCAGGAACAAATATCAGCTTATTAGCTATTTTCCATCTATAGCAACAATCGTTAAATCATCTTTTTGTATATGACCTGCACCAAGAATATCATCAATCATTGTTTTAAGTCTATCGTTGATAGCCGTTGATTGATATTTTTTAATATAATTTTCAAAACCTTCAGATCCCAACATTTCACCATTTGGGTTTTTTATTTCAGTGATACCGTCTGTAAAAATATACATTGAGCTATCTTCAAAAGGAATAGTGTGTTCTGGATATTTTGTTTTTGGCATTATACCTAAAGGAGGACCAGCTTCAGAAAAATTACTAAAGGTTCCATCAGCTGACAATATTAATGGAGGTTCATGACCTGCACTAGATAACAATAGCTCTTTTTTATTTGAATCGTATATTCCAATTAACATAGTAACAAACATACCTCTTGATATAGTTTCACATATCTCATTATTTAATTGAAATAGTAAGTCAGACGCAGAAAAATTAGTTTTACTTAAACATCTATAAAGACTAGATGCTTTCGACATTAAGAGCGATGACTTTATGCCCTTTCCAGATACATCTGCAACTCCAAATCCATATTTTCCATCTCCTAAATCAGAAAAATTATAAAAGTCACCCGAAACAACCTTAGCTGGTATATTTATTCCCGAAATAGGAAAATCTTTTTCTTTATTTTTTGACAATAAAGATCGTTGGATTTCTCCAACGATTTCTACTTCTTTTTGTATTTTATTTTTTTCAACCATTTCTTTTGCCATTTTTGCATTTCTAATTGCTAAAGCAGCTGGTGCCGAAAGTGTTTCTAAAAGTTTTCTGTCATCTTCAATAAATAATTTATCTTCAGTTTTTTTATTTAAACAATGTATTACACCAATACATTCATTTGCAGCGATCAATGGTGAGCATAATACGGAATAAGTTGTAAAATTTGTTTTATTATCCAAATCAAAATAAAATTCTGCTATCTCTCGAACATCTTTTCTTACGTTACCAACACGAATACATTTTCTTTGCTGAACAGCTTTACCCATAACTCCATCTTTCAAATCTAATTCATACTCATCTAAATAATCTTGATGAAGTGAGGCAATACATTCAAATTTTTTCTTCTGCTCATTGATTAAAAAAATATTTGCGGCTTCTGCATTCAGTCTCGCAATTATAACTCTTAATGCATTCATCAGAGTATCATTTAAATCAAGAGATAATGCGAAGTCTTGATTCATTTTTGTGACAAGCTCTAAATCAACATTAACTTGTTCAGCTTCTTTTTTTGGTTCGATCGGTTTTTTTGATTTAAATAGAAACATTTATTTAACTAGTATTTTAAGCAATTTTTGATAAATTTTTCAACAATGGAGATTATAATTAATACGCCTAATTTATACATTCACCTACAAGATGCAGTTCTAATGGTTCAGTATGTAATAGATGGATTAATTCACATTACATCAAACATAAAATTATAATCATATTCAGTGGATATAATATTTGTAATAATTCTAGGTGGCCTGTGGGGCAGTTTCGCAAATGTTTGTATTTATAGACTTCCTATAAATAAGGGAGTTGTATCAGGGAGATCATTTTGTCCAAATTGTAAAAAATTAATTACTTGGAAAGATAATATTCCTATAATTTCATTTCTATTTTTAAATGGTAAATGTAGAAATTGTAAAAAAAAAATTTCACCTCAGTATTTATTAATTGAGTTAATTACTATTGTGTACTTCTTAGTGATTTATTACTTATTTGGTATCACTATAACTACCTTGTTGTTTTTAATTTTAGGATTGTCTTTTATTATAATCTTCTTCATAGATTTAAAGCATTATATCATTCCTAATATATTAACGTTTTCTTTGATGATTATTGGTTTTATAAAATCTTTTGATCCAAATTTAAATCCAATTTTTCCGAATTTTATTAATTCTTTAATTGGAGGAATTTTTGGCTATTTGATTATTTGGTCTATAATTTATTTTTACAAACAAATAAGAAAAAAAGAGGGAATGGGTTTGGGAGATGCGAAACTTTTATCAGCAATCGGTTTCTGGTTTGGATGGATCTCGATACCCTTTGTGATATTTCTATCATCTATAATTGCTTTATTAAGTGTTATTCCAAGTTTGTTAAAAAATTCAAAATCAATGTCTTCACAAATTCCTTTTGGACCATACATAATCATTGGAACATTAGTTTATCTTGTTTTTGAAAATAGTTTTAAATCACTTTTATTTTGAAGATTTTAATGACAAACGGTCTCTAGAACTATTCTATTAAAAATGTTTAAGTATATAAGTATGAGATATTTTTTAATATTTTTGACCTTAATTATTCATAACCAAATATTTTTAAATATTGCCAAAGCTGAGGATATAACAATTTCATCAAATCACTCTAATCAAATTGTTATGTCAAACAATGACACGCTTACTGTTGAAAGTGGTGTTACGGTCGACACAAGTGCTGCAGAACCTGTAGAGCTAGAAGGCCATACTTTTTCAACTGGCTCAACTACCATAACTAATAACGGTACAATTATTGGAACAACTAAAGGAATTGAAGCAGATCAATCTACAGATTTTAGTATAAATAATTCAGGCACAGTATCAGTGACTGATAATGCTAATAGACCTGGTTCAGCACTTTCATTGCTACAATCTAGTGGCACTGTATCAATTGTAAATAGTGGCACTTTAGAATCTGAACGTGCAGATACTATTAAGTTACATCCATCTACTGGAACTGTAACAATTAATAATTCTGGAAGTATTACTTCATCAAAAGATAGAACAATAAATTTTGGTCAACAAGCTAATTCAGGAACAATAACAAATTCTGGTACTATTTCGGGTAGAGCGAATACACTATATATATATTCATCAGGAACTGACAATTCAGCTGGCACTATTACAAATTCTGGGACAATCAGTGCAACAGGAGGAAACGGCTTTGAAATTAATAATGTAAACGATGTTACTATTACTAACACTGGCACTATATCTGCTACAGCAGATGCTATTTATAATATTGGCGAAAATAGTTCCAATGGAAACATAATTGTAAATAAAGGAACAATATCAAGTGGTTCAAGCAATCATGATTTAATAGTGACAACTAATGTAGGTCTTGAATCTCTAACTAATGACCAAGGAGGAAATGATGCTTTGAAATTGGAAGGTTATCTTCCTGTAAATTATGTCTTCCTAGCAAACAGCACAACTGACTATGGAAAGCTAGCTGTTGATAGTCAAAATGGTGCAACTACTTTTAGTATTAGCACAGATTCTTCTTTGTCAGCAGGGACTTATAATAGTGTTATAACAGGAGTCTCTTCAAGTAGATTTACTGCTGGATCTACTGGTACAGTAACTGTAACAAATGGAAAGTTTAACTGGACACTTACGGAAACGTCTTCAGGAAGCACGAATTGGAATTTAGTTATTACAAATTTTGACAATGATGCTCCAACTTTATCATCTTCAAGTCCATCAGATAATGCAACAGAAGTCGCGATAAATGCAAATATAGTTTTAACTTTTAGTGAAGCGGTTGATGCTGAAAGTGGAAATATTACTATTAAAAAAACTTCCGATGATACTACTATTGAAACAATTGATGTAACTGGAGCGAAAGTCAGTGGCAGCGGCTCAACAGCAATTACTATTAATCCAAGCACAGATTTAACAGCTGATATTGATTATTATATTTTAATAGATGCTTCTGCTTTTGATGATACTAATGGAAATTCATATGCAGGCATATCCAGTACAACTGCTTTAAATTTTTCTACAAAACCAGGAGAAGTTTTTAATGAGACTGTAAAAACTCTTACAAAAAATCAAACTGTAGCTGCCATAAATTCTTTAAATCAATCATTAAATAGAATTTCAGGAAGAATGAATTATATAAGATCTACTAACAACAATTCCTCAAATCAAAACATAAGATTAGCAATGAACTTTGACAATCAACTGTTAGCTCAACAAATAAATTCACTTTCTGCAAAACTACTTAAAAAAGAAAAAGAGACAGAGAAATGGGGAGTTTGGAGTGAAGGTAATATATCATTTGGTAGAGTAGGGCAGCAAGACGGGAATTTAGGTCAAGATATTCACAGTGATGGAATTACATTTGGAATTGATAAAAAAATAAATGAAGATAAGACAATTGGTTTTGCAATCAATAAATCCTGGCAAGAAACCCAGGTGGGTAGCAACGAGGCAAATATGGATGCTTCAGCAATTAGTATTATGAGTTATACAAGTTTGAAAATTGAAGAAAAAAGATTTTTTGAAATGGTCACCGGTATTGGAGAAATGGATATAGATTTAAGTAGGAATGTTACAGGTGGTAAAAATAAAGGAGATAGAAAGGGAAATCAACTTTTTGGAAGCTTTACTTATTTATTAGAACCCGATGTTGAAGTTGTAGGAAGAAATTTAAATTATTATTCAAGACTTGATTTAGGATTTACTCAATTAAAGGGATATACAGAGACAGGTGATGGAACAGCTGTAGTTTATAATAAACAAAATGTTAAAAGCGCATCACTATCTGCAGGTTTAAATTTAAGTAAAGTTATTGAGAATGAAAAAGGTATATTTGAACCATCTTTTAAATTTGAATTAGGAAAAGATAAAACAATTAATTCTGTATCAGAGGCTTATTATATTAATAATTCTTCTGAAATTTATAGTAATGCTTTAGGTGATCAAAATTCTGGACATTTATTATTAAATTTCGGAATAGGGGCAAAATTAAGCAATAATTTAACTATAAATGCTTCATACGAACACTATAGAAGTAAAGATGATACTTTTAATAATAGTTTTTCAATTTATTTAAGAAAACCACTATAATTAAAAATATGTTTAATAAAATAATAGAAGATACATCTAAAGTAATTGTAGGCAACGTAGATAAAATCAAATTAACTCTTGCTGCAATTATTTCTGAGGGAAGCATTTTAATTGAAGATTATCCAGGTTCAGGAAAAACTACATTTGCTAAAGCAATAACATCAAGTTTAGGGCTTAACTTTAAGAGAATTCAATTTACATCTGATTTATTACCAAGTGATGTTCTTGGATTTAATATTTTATCTGATGATAAGTTAAAATTTCAAAAAGGCCCCATTTTTACAAATATTGTTTTAGCAGATGAATTAAATAGGGGCAGTCCAAAAGCTCAAAGTGCATTCTTGGAAGCAATGGAGGAAAAAAATGTCACAATAGACGGTGAAAGTTTTAATTTGCCAGAACCATTCTTCGTTATTGCAACTCAAAACCCTATGGATACTTCTGGAACAAGCTCATTACCAGATTCACAGCTAGATCGTTTTATGATCTCTTATTCTTTGTCTGATTTAGATAAAAATGAAAAAATTGTAATGTTAAAAAAGAATATTTCTTTTTCAAATTCTGCTAATGAAACAATTAATTGGTCTCAAATTAATGATAAAAAAAATGAAATAACTATAAAAGATGAAATTTATGAATATGTCGTTGAAATAGAACAAACAATAAAAGCTTTAGGGCAAAATATATATATTTCAGCAAGGTGCTTGAAGCAAATAATTGACTTAGCTAAAGGCTGGGCAATTGTAAATGGAAATGAGTATGTTTCTCATCAAGATATTAAAGATACAATACCTCATATTTTAAGGCATAGAATAAAGTTTTTAAATCAACAGGATAAACTTAGCTATGTTAATAAAGAAATCCTTGAAAAAATTAATATTGGATAATGGAAATCCAATCCAGACCTTTTAGCTTCAATTTCAATAGTTTCCTTAATTTTAAAAAAAATGCGAAAATTTATATTTATCCCAACTTTAATGGTTTAGGCTTAGGTTTATTTATCTTTTTTTGTTTTTTAATCTCAGTTTTTTATGAAAATAATTCGGGACTATTAATTTCTATAGTAATTTTCTTCGTTTTTTTTATATCAATATTTATTTCACATCAAAATATAAATAAGCTCGATTTTATATGTAAAGACGAGTATTTAGTTGAAGCAGAAACTGTAAATTCGATTAGTTTTCAAATCTTAAATTCATCAAAAGAAAAAAAAATTAATATTGACATAGAATACAATAAAAAAAACGTTGGTAATTATAATTTTAATGACAGGCTTAATTTTTTCAAAATAGAGTATAAAAGTAAAATTAGAGGCATATCATATTTTAATCCAATAACACTTAAATCGATTTATCCTTTTGGAGTGATGAGAACTAAAGTTATTTTTAATCCAAAGAGTGAAATAATTGTTTATCCAAAAAAAGTTCTTCCAAGTGACGAATTATTAAAAGAGTTTAAAATAACTAATATCGTAAATGCAGATGAATTTGATGGTATTGATGAATTTAAAAATGGAGATAGTTTTTCTAAAATTGCATGGAAAAAATCGATAATTAGCGACAAAAGATATGTAAAAACTTTCAGTGATACCGAAAAATTGTCTAATCTAATTTTAGATTTAGATAAATACCCGCATATTGAATTTGAAAAATTACTAAATTATTCATCTTATATAGTTAATCATTGTTATGAAAAAAAATTGAACTTGAAGATAAAACATAAAAAATATGAGTTATACCTAAATGACAACGATCAATCTCTAAATCAAATATTAAAATATTTTGCCAATGTTAAAAATTAAGAATTACAATTTATCAGTATTTACTTTTCTGCTTTTACTTTTGTGCACTTTTTCATTATCAGCAGATTTAACATTAAATAATAAATTGTTTTGGTTTGTTGTATTTATTTTTAATATTCTGTTTTTCCAAATTAATATTAAATTAAAAAGTTTAATCATAGGTATTATTGCAATAGGCACGATTTATATTCAGCTTATTTTTAATCAGTATGTGTTTTCAGAGGAATTTTTCCTAAACTGTTTAGCAATATTATTGATCATGAAGTTTTCAGAATTAAAAAATAAAGATAACAAACTTTCATTCAGCTTGATTTGTTTAATAATATCTGTTGCAAGCCTCATCAAAGGCCAAGATATACTAAGCACTTTATTAAGTTTTACTATCGTAATACTGGTCATAATAAATATGTATCTAATTCAGCAAAAGGAATTGTTGGATTTTAATATAAAAAACGTTTTTAAATATTTAGGATTTGGATTAAGTATTTTCCCATTTATTATTATATTTTACTTAGTTTTCCCACGTGCAGAAATAAATTTTAGACTATTCAATCCAGCTTCAAGCTCTTTAGGTATTCCAGATAGTATTAATCTTGGATCTTTCAGTGAGTTTTCAAATTCTGATGAGGATGTTTTTACCCTTATAAATGACAATTTTAAAAAGGAAGAGCTCTATTTTAGGGTTAAAATTTTTGATTATATGGAGGAAGATAAATCTTGGAGACCGTCTTCAAGTTACTATTTATTTGATAAATATAAATCATCTTTTAAAGTTAAGGATGGCAAGGAACTTAATCAAACCTATCAGGTAATTTTAGAACCCTTTAAAAAGAAATGGATTCCAAGTTTAAAAAACTCAAAATTAATCTCTAATAATATTGAAATATCAGAAGATTATTTTAATCAAATTTATATTAGCAGAGATTTAATTGATCGAAAAAAACAAATAAGTTTTAAAAGATATAAAACTAATTATTATTTAGGAGAGGATCTAAAAAACTATTATACAAAAACTCCATCCAATATATCAAATAGACTTCAAAAATGGGTATTAAATAACAACACTTCAACACCGAAAGAATTTTTAAATAAGCTATATAATAATTTTTCTGATGGATCTTACTATTATAATTTAAGTCCTCAAAATTTTTCTGGAAATAATTATGAAAACTTTTTCTTTGATCTTAAAGAAGGGTATTGCGAATATTATGCTGGAACATTTGTTCTTCTTGCAAGACTTGCAAATATACCAAGTAGAATTGTAACAGGTTATTATGGAGGTGAATTAAATGATGTAGGGGATTTTTACAAATTCAAACAAAAAGATACGCATGCATGGGCAGAAGTTTGGCTAGATGATAAAGGTTGGGTAAGAATAGATCCAACAAGAGCCATTCCTGATAGTAATGTTAGAAACACACTTAATAATATTTTCTCAAATAAACAATTTGCATCTAAAAGTTTGTTTTCATCTAATTTTTTTAAAAAAATGAGTTATTACTTTAATTATGCTGATTTTGTATGGACTCAGCATTTATTATCATATGATGATAATGAGAGAAAAAACTTTATTAAAGAATTGTTAAATCTTAACTTTTCTAAAATATACATTTGGGTATTTGTACCTTTATTTTTATTTTTAATATTTAAATTATTATTCAATTTAAATAGTAAAAATATAATGAGATTTTATTTATATTTAATTTTAATTGGAAAAAGAAAAAAATTTAAAATATTAAAATCTGATACAATTCAACAAATTTATTTAAAGTTACCAGAAATACAAAAAAGTAAATATAATAAATTTTTTAAAGCATTTGAAATCAATAAATATTCAAACATAAACTTTAGTATTATTAAATCTTTTAAATCAATTTTTTAGTAAAAGATTTCTCTCTGTTTTGAGTTTATTGTTTTCTTTAATCAATTGAATAATCATTTCTTTCATTATTCTATTCTCTTCAACTGCTCTACCAGTTATCTCAGCTAGTCTCTCATTTTCTCTAGCTAATTGTAATTGATCAAATAATTTTTCTAGTTCTGGATCAATAGGTAGACCCTCTATTTTTTTGCCAATATTATTCTGAATTACTTTCGTTAATGAAATACTTACTTGGCTGTCTTTAAGTCCATTTTGTTCATTAAATTCAACATTAAAGTTTAGGCCAAAATTATCAGTATTTTTGCTGATATTTAAACCAGCTTTTACTGCTAAATCATCATCCATATAATGGGCCATGTCTTTTCTTTCACCATCTGCAACAATGTCAATTTTTTTACTCAAAGTTTGATTTAAAGCTAGTCCTGTATATGGTTTAAGCACAAAGCCATTTTCAAAAGATTTTGAATATTCAACGTTAAATCCACCTGATAATACTTGATCCACTGCATCATCAACAGAAAGATCTCCATCTGTAAAAGATGTTAGATAAGTTGGAAGTCTTCTTAGACCATATTTACCATCCACTTCAATATTTAAACTTTGACTGCTATCTATCTCAAATTCTCTTGAAGCTTTATAATTTACAGCAGCAAACTGACCTAGATTTTCTTTCAAAATTATTTGTTGTGTTTCAGTTTCAAGATCTAAATATTTATTTTGTGTTAATCCCACTATTGAAACTACAGAAAATTTAAATTTTTCATATCCGCTTTCTTTTTTTATGCCAACAGCCAAGTTTTCACTATCTAAAGCTTCGCCATTATTAAATTTTGCTTGCTGACTTGAATAACTTAGGAAGGGTGTAAAGTTATCATTTTCAATTTCAAAGTCTCCAGTAACTCCTATTGTTGCATTTTTATAAATATTATCTCTTTTTTTTACAGAATAATATGCACTAGATTTTTTTTCTTCTGAAACCGAATTAAAAATATCATTTAAATTAGATAAAAATATTTCTGATCTATATTTTTTATTATGGCTATCAATATCTAGATCTTCACCATAAACATATAAGAAACCATTTGTTTCTGAATTATCTGCATCTGCATCGCTGTTGCTATCTAATATTTCATAGGTATCATTTCCACAAAGATTATCTGTGACAACCATATTTGTCTTATTATGAATTTCTATTTTTTGATCTTTTGAAATACTGCAATCTAATGTCATGGTAGTATTGGTACTATTTAATTCAATTTCACCAACATATGTACCTTCACCTTTGGTAACTATTTCTAATCCTGTATTATTTGAATTTGCCATTACAATAGAATTGTCACCCCCCGAAATAGTTCCCGAATTATTAATTGTTAAGCCATTAAAGTTTTTATTGGCATGATAATCTCCAATTTTAATTCCATCTGCATCACCAGTAGCTGCGCTAATAGTTCCAAAATTGTTTAGAACGACATTTTCACCAGCTTCCACAGATGTTGAGTCGTTTCCAAATCCAATTCCAAAGTGATTTTGATTATGATCACCTGTTGAAGTAATCGTACCATGATTATTTATGGTAAGGTTCTTTGTTCTACCAGCTCCAATAGCAGCTGTTGATGATTTTATTGTTCCAGTATTGTCGATAGTTGTTCCACCAGTGTTTCTAGCTATTTGTATTGCTGCTCCAAACGCTGATTCAATTGTGCCACTATTAGTAATGGTGTGAGCAGCATCACTATCTCCTTGTCTATCAATAAGAACCGTTCCTGTATTAGAACCTGTATTTGTTGAGCTGATTGTTCCTGAATTTGTAAATGTTACTCCAGAGCACTCTCTACAATAAATAGTATTTCTATCTGAAGTTATTGTTCCACGATTATCTATTGTAATATTTGATCCATATTCAGTTAGTATACCATATCTACCTGCACTCTCGATTGTTCCTCCCTCATAATTTATAATTTCACTGTTCGTAAGATATTTTGCGATAATTGGGTTATTACCTGATGTAGATTTGATTGTTCCTCCATCATAGTTATAAATTTTAACACCTCGACTTCGTGGGTTTCCTCCTGCTCCAGTGCCTAACAAAATTGTTCCTTGTGTTGCACTAATCATACCGTGATTATGCAATATTAGCCCAACTTCAGTAGAGCCCGAGGATGATAAACTAGATTGACAATTTTCATTATTACCAGCCTTATCACACCAACCAACATTTCGACCCTCAATCGCATTTCCTGCTTCAGCGCTAATAGTGGCACCTGTATTGTTTGTGATTGTTATATTTTCTGCGTAATCTATATAAATCCCTTCATTATTGTCTGAGTTGATAGTTCCATTATTTGTTATTGTTGTATTTAAAGATGATTCAGCATGAATTGCTTTTTGCTTATTAGTTCCATCTTCTGTTTCAATTGTTCCGTCATTTGTAATCTGAACTCCCGTTTCATCCTCTAGATCAACAGCTTTATGATCATTGTAAGTAATTGAACCAGCAGAAGTAACATTTAAAATATCATCATCTGCACATGCTAATTGGTTCGTTGATGCACTAGCAATTGTTGTTAAACATGGACCAGCATAGCTTATTGATGTAAATAAAAAAAAGAAGACAATGCTAAGTAAAATCTTTTTCATTAAAGATTAAGATTATTAATAGTTATGTCTCCAAGAACTTCTATATATTCCAGTTTGACCTTGTCCTGCTTGAAGAGTTACTAAGTCTTTTTTGTTACCTGTAGATTGTCCAGCAATGTTTGCAAATAATTTATCGGCAAATACTACAATTTTAGATAAAACACCTTGTCCAACATAAGCACATTTATTTGATTTACCCATAGTTTGATTTAATTGAGAAGAAGTATTAGTTCCACACTCATCATCAACACCACAAATATATGCATTACCCAAGCTACATTTGTTAACTGATTTTGTTGGCTCATAAACTGGGAAGTAAGCAGTTCCTTTATATACCGTTGGCTCTGCTGTTATTTTTGCAAAATCTTTTAGAACAATGTACCAACCTTTGTCTGCATTCTGAGGACATTTAGATCCAGTAGTATCATTCGTTGTATTTTTACACTTAGTTATATCATCAGCTTTTGTAGGTTTAGCAATTTCTCTATATAAAGGATAATCTTTATCTCTTATTCCTAGAAGATAGTTTTCTACCCCACGTGTTGTATCATTAATCCTTTCATAGTCTCCTGTACCTGCAAACAACCATAATTCATTTGTTGTACCACCTATTGTTGCGTCCATAGAATGATACATGTATCTACCATTTGTTTTATTTGAACCAGCGGTAAATAAAGTTGTGCTATCAAAAATTTTAACTCTGTTTCCAAGACCATCATCTGATAAGTTTGATAAATTAAATTTAGTTATTTTACCTTCTAGGTCACTTAAATATAATAAACCTCCAGTAAATGTAATTCCAGTTGCAGTATCTGGTGTAATTAAAACAGGAGATCCTGGTGTTGAATTAACGATATCACTTGATGCTAAATCTTCTATTTCAATTACTTTGTAAAGACTTCCTGGATTAGATGAATCTTCTAAATTGATTATTGTTAAGTTTGAACCAACACCTTCAAATTGTGTTCCATATCCTCCACCCATTGCTGCAACATAAACATCATCTTCTATGTTTGTATCACCAGCACCGTTGTTTGGAATTCTAAATATTCTTGGATCAGACCATGTCTCTCCGAGTAGACTATAATCGTACATATCATGAGGAGCTTGAACTCCAGTCGCTTTAGCTCCTGACTTAATAGTAAATCCTACTTCTGAAGATTCTATGTCTGGATGAGCTGAATATTTTATAGATTGTGCAAAGTTTATAATAGTATCATTAGCAGAATCAGTGCTTACAGTAAAATTAGTATAATTCTTACCATTTTTAATAATCCTTATATCGTTCTTAGAAATTCCTTGTACTGGGAAAGTCCAAGATTTTCCTTCATAACAATAATTATCTTCATTATTTGCGCATTTTTTCTTGCTAGCGTCAACTCCAGAACCATTAAAGTCATCGTTATAATTATCCGCAACTTTTATTGATTGTCCCATTGCAGCCAAAGAATAAGACCTAGCAATATAATCAAATGTTGAAACAACTTGATTATGATCCATTTTGTAAATTCTGTTATTAATAATATCGTTATATATAGAGTATAGGTGCAAAGGCTTTAAAGGATTAGTTACATCTAATACACTAAATCCAGGACCACCTCTTCCATATGGAACAAATAATATCGTATGCCATTTTTTTGATGTTCCAAGTGGACTTTTGAAATACATGTCATGGACTACTATTGAACCATCTACTCCAAATACAGCATTAGTTCCTCCTTGGCCTGGTTGGTTCAAATTAGTATTCATCACATTTGGTAAATTAGGGGCTAATAATGGTGGAACAAAACCCCATTCCTCTTTACCAGTCTTAGCATCAAACGCATGTAGTATTCCACTGTTTGATCCTGCATAAATTATTTCTTTTCTACTTGCCAATGATGCTGCCCATGCATCATAACCTTTTAATTTTCTGTAATATGCTTCTTGGTTTGTTGAAACAAATGCAGTTTCAGCAGACGGAGCACCAACTACAACTAATTGAGAATGATAAATATCTCCTAAAGGATTTTTTCTAGTCTCTGTTAATTTACAATCTGAATCATAATCAAAATAATCTTGTCCTCTTACAAAGTTTATTAAACCTTTTAGATCGTCAGATGTTCCATCAATTACACCAGGGGAATTAGCACATCTTCTATTATTAGTAGAACCATCTGCATTATTACTATCTCTATGATAATCAAGAATATCATTAGCATAAATTGCAATTAAATTTCCAATTGCAGTCGCATTTGAATCTCTAAAGTTATTGTAATCTGCTTTATAATCTGTTGTTGGAATTACACTCCAAATTTTTCTTTTTGCCGGGGCTGGCATTTGGTCAACTGCTGACCAATTACCTTTATCTTTTGTATCAAGTGAGCCGTCAGGATTTATTTTTGTTCTGGTAATAGTTCCAGCCCATTCTTTATTTTGTCTATAATCAAATTGTGCTTGATACATTGATCCACCTTGTTCAATTGTGGCTGTAATTGCAGGTGCTGTAAATGAAAGTTTTGAGGCAATGATTTGTGAGATTGCAGCTTTTAATTGGGTTTTTAAAGACTCAGCTGTTGTTGCAACAATTGCTTTTGATGTTCCTCCAGCATTAGCAAGCTGATTAAAGTTTCTAAGTCCACTGCTACTAATTCCTGTTCCAAAAGCCACAGTAAACGTTTTTATTTTATGTTGCTGAAATAAATTCCTTGCTTTGGACATAGCCCTGCTATGATTGTACCAATCTCCATCTCCAATAACTAATACGTAACTATTTTGACATGGTGAGTTTTTATCTACTGGTGAATAAGTTCCATTTAGATAATACTGTTGTGCAATTTTCATAAATGCATCAGCATCAGTCCCGCCTCCAGGGTTTACAGAATTAATCATTTTAGCAATTGCAGCAGCACCGCCTTTATAGATTGGAACTCTTAAGCAATTTAAACCGTTACATGGGGAAGCTTTTCCTGTTCCTGTCTTTATATTTCCTCCACTCCACCTAGAAAAACCCGCGGTACCATGTGCCCAATGAGCAAAACCATAATCAACACCAGATGTTAAAGAAGCATCTGTTACCAACGAAAATATAGCGGAATGTGCTGCCTGCATCCTAGTTTGTGGAGCTCCTCCAAAATTTTGTATCCATGTTCCATTTGAATCGAAAACTTGAACTGAACCTTTGTTTAAGTCTGCTGCTAGCAATAAGTTATTTCCATCATCCCAACCTAATCCCCAAGGATAATAAAAGAATGTTGCAGATGCAGAGCTATTTGATCTACTTCTACTACCAAATCTAGTTGTTGAACTTATAGATGTAAGACTACTATTCATTGTCAATTTTTCCATTCGGCTGTTGTTCCAAGATAGTGTCCATAATTCTTGGTTATTATTAGGATTGAACTGAAGACCAGTAAAACTTCCAGAATTATAAATCATAGTTGAATATCCACTTGTATTCGGACATTTGTGGTTATGTGTACTTAATTGAAACGTATATAAACGATTGTATCTTGAGTAGACTATTTTATTTCCAGAAATTGCAGCACCAAATGAATAAGCCATATTGATGTTTGTACTACAATTATAAATCGTTCCAGTTGAAAGATTTATTGTTTTATAACCCCATGAACCACCTACATATAAATAACCCGTACTTTTATCTATTGTCATATTGTATGGATAAATACCAAGGGAGTATTTCTTCAAACATCTACCATCACTCGCTCGTATGGCCACAACTGCTTTTTCCCAATATGCTGTTGTGTAATAAACATCGTTATAAGTTTCTCCACTATATGAATAAGATGTTCTGCAATTTGAATTACCTTCGTATGTTCTATTCCCTTTTCCAGAAACACCTTTATTTCCAAATCCTGTATCTAGAGTTTTAGAACCATATAGAAATTTTTTCACACCATCTCTATTATATTGTGATACTAGAACATCGCCATTGCTATCAGCATCAGCATCGTATGGGTAACGCATACTTGCAGTACCACCACTCATTCTCCATCCCATACTTCCAGATTTATCCAACATTATTAAAACATTGGCAGGTACATCACCAATTCCAGATCCTGGAGGAAGTGCTTTTGAAAAAGCTTGATTTGATAAAGCAAATAAAAACAAAATAAATGAATAAATAAAATTTTTTATTTTCATTGACTATCCTTCATTACTTGCATTTCCATATCTTGCATATATTTCATTAATTTTTCATCTAGTTTAGGAGTTGAGATATAAATTTGTTCGTCAATAACTCCTTGGTCATTAGGTATACGTTGATAAACTATAAATTTATTTGATTTGTCTACTATCTCATAACCAGTAAATGATTTGGGATTTTGTGTCGTATCAAATTGACCATAATTTTTCTTCATATAATTCATCAGGGTAAGTTTTTCAGAAACAGAGTTTGTTTCATCATTTAGAGCAATTAAATTAATTGCGATTAATTCATCATTTAAAAATTTGTATTCAATAGCAATATCTTTTAAATTTTGTTCAGGACAAATGTCTTCAGCTAATATTCCATAAAAATCTAAATTTCCATATTCTCCAGGTAATGGTGCACCAACAATTTCCTTTGATTCAAACTCTGCTCTTTTAACACCAAGCTCAGCTTTAAAGTTACATGCAGAATATGAGTATGTAATAGATAAAATTAAAATTAATATAATTTTAGTTATTAATTTCATAAATTAATTATACCTTATTTTTAAAGATAATTTATTTCTAAAAACCATTTTAGACATATTTATTTTGGAAGCACAACAACGCTTTCAAGCGCAACCACCATTGGATCTTTTTCTTTTTTAATGCCACACCCGTAAACTCTATAAGCCATACCGTCATTTCCTGTGTTATTTGCACCTTTTTTAACGCTAGACCCAGAGCCTCTATAAGGAGCTGATCCAATTCTAGTTACAAAAAATTGATAATAATATTTTAATAATTTTTGGGCCTCTTCTTTTTCAACTGTTCCGCCTTTTGAGGAAAAACTATCTCTTATTATTACTCCAAAGTTCCAGCTCTCAGCTGTAACAACTTTAAGGCTGTCTTTATCTATTTCTGAAAATGAGTTGTAACAGATAGTACTTGGACTTAAATAATCATCTCTCCCAATAGATCTTGAGTTATAATTTTTTTGCGTCATATTTCCTGTGTACTTAGATGTTTGATTTGCTGGCAAATTTCTTTTTGCTGTATCTCTTTTATGAGTAGAAGTATTCCAAGGTCCAAGGAACTGATTAAGAATATAACGTTCACCTTCCAATAAAGCGGTTTCAGCAACATAAAAAGTTTGTTGATAATCTTCACTTCTATTATTACTTTGATGATCACCTGCCGAAATAACTATCAATGCTCCACCCATCAAAGACATAACAAGCATTAATACCAATGATAAAACTAATGCAAAACCTTTTTCATTTTTTCTCATTATTGCATGCCTAAATTTCTAGCGTGAGCTGTTACCACAATACTTTCTCTCAAGTATCTATCTGTCTTAACTTTTTTTCTAGTTTGATCATTTAATGTTTCTTGAAATCTTGCTTTAATATTTCTAAAAAAATTTTTTGTTGATCTAACTGTTAAAGCGATATCAATTGTTTTAATTTTATATAATTTACTTTTTGTTGCATTCGTTGGGGTTGGAGGAGGATTTATTATTTTTCCTTCTTCATCGATAGGTATGAATACTAAGTCTTCAATATAATCTGCGATCAGTTGTTTTTTATATGTTGCATCAACTCCGTCTGTTTCAGGATTTTTCCAGTTATTAGCATTCTTGTCCCAAATAACTTTAGTTTTATAAATTGCAAAAGCATCTATCGGAGGCTGTTTACCACCAGGTAAAGGTTTAGCATTTTTATTAGGCAATTTTGATTTTTCGCAATGATATGTGATTTTATATCTTTGATAAACATATTTTGGTGTTTTGTTTTTATTGTAATCAACATCGCCATACACGATATCAATTTTATCACAGTCATTATTAAAATTTGATGACTTTGTGATAATTATGGGAGCATGTTGATTATTTGTTTTAACATTATCACCATAATATTTGTATCCAGCATTTCTTATATCTCTCATCATCATTCCAATAACGTCTCTTCCTTGACTTGAAATTTTTGCTCTATCGGTTACTTGAGAGTAAGAATTATTTACAACATTGTATGAAGTAAACATCGCAGCCATCATTACTACAGAGATTACAATACCAATTAAAATTTCAATTAAGGTAACTCCAGCAATTTTACTTAATTTTTTTCTCATTATTTAATTTGGAAATATAAATATTTTTTCTTTGGCTTTGCATTTCCAGATGCATCAACACGTCCAGTACTTACATTAACTTCCATTCTACCAAGTACCCACTGGTCATAAATTCCTGTGCCTTTATAGTTTTTGTTATTATTATAAGTACAACTATTTCCAGCTGCCGCATTGTTACAGATATCATAAACTTTCAGAGCTTTTCTGTTATGAGCTCCCTTGCATTTTAGTCTTCTCTTTGAAAATCTATTGTCCCATTTGAATTTTTTAGCATCTAAAGTGTTTGTGAAAGTTTTAGATGTCGATGATCCCGAGCTACATGTTGCAGAATTCCAGGATGCTTTACCTTTTTTTTCTTCTGACACCAAGTAATCAACAAAAGAAACTTTGCTTGTAGGAGAAGTTGAGTTTTTTTCTGAAATAAGGTCTTCAGCAACCATTGATATAAGCAAATTTGACTTTGTTCTTTCTCCTGATACGTCAATAGATCGTACAGAATATTGAACCATCTGAAAAATAGCAACAAAACCAATACCGATTATAACTGTTGATACTAGAGCTTCTATAAGAGTTATTCCTTTCTGATTTTTAAAAAATTTACATCCTAGTCCAACCATTACGACTCCATTTAAATTTATTTACATTACCAAATCTTGTCCATTCAACTAAGTAGGCAGGTTTTTCTAATCCTTTAGCATTACTAATAGGGCACTTTCCACCATTTTTTTTAGCGTTATCAAATGTACACAATATAATATATTGATCAGTAGCATTTGAAGGTTCGTCTAAAGTAACTCTTAATTGGTTTTTGATTTTACCTAAGGTTTTGTAATGTGTTCCATTTTGAGAAAAACATATTGAGCTTTCCCTATCTAAGTGTGTAGCTACATCATAAGTCTTGTTATCCACTTCAGAAGTCCAAAATGAACTTGATGTGTAACAATCCATTGGGTTGCCACTATTTAATCTATTAGTGTAAGCACTTCTAGACAATCCTCTTGTTATAATTAATGTTGAGTTACTACCATTAGGTTTGATGTAAACTTGCACAAAAGGAAGAGAGCCTCTTTGTGATTGAGTGTTAATTGAATTAATCATATTAACAACTTTTTCAGTGGAAGCTCTTAACACTCTATCTTTGTTATAGTCCATAAAATTTGGAATACCAACAGCCGATACTATTGCTACAATTGAGATAACAACTAGCAATTCGAGTAATGTAAAACCTTTAATGTTCTGATCTTGCAGCACCTGGATCTATTTTCCCTGCTTTAGCTAATTCTTCTAATGATTTTTCCATTGTTATCATACCATCTCTTACTGCGGTTTGCATGATACTAGGAATTTGATGAATTTTAGCTTCTCTGATTAAGTTTTGTATTGGTGCAGTACATTTCATAATTTCAAATGCACCAACTCTACCAGCACCATCTCTAGTTTTTAATAATCTTTGTGTGACAACCATTTTTAAAGACGTTGAAATTTGAGCTCTTATTTGTTCTTGTTGTTCAGGTGGAAACACATCAATAATTCTGTTTATTGTACTAGGTGCACCACTTGTATGAAGAGTTCCAAATACTAAGTGACCAGTTTCAGCAGCAGTTAAAGCAAGACTAATAGTTTCCAAGTCTCTCATTTCTCCAACTAAAATTACATCAGGATCTTCTCTGAGAGCTGCCTTTAAAGCTGCAGCAAATGTTTCGGTTTGTTTTCCAACTTCTCTGTGAGAGACAATACTTTTGTTATCTTGGTGTATAAATTCAACTGGATCTTCTACTGTAATAATGTTGGCAGTTCTCGTTTTATTTATTTCATTAACAATTGCTGCAAGTGTAGTTGATTTACCTGAACCTGTTGGACCAGTAACTAAAACTAAGCCTTTATGAAAGTCGACAATATCATAAAGAGATTGTGGTAAATTAAATTGATCCATTTCAGGAATTTTACTTTCTACTCTTCTACAAACACACGCTGGACCTTTTATTGTTTTATAAAAGTTTGCTCTAAATCTTAATCCACTTAATGTTACCGAAGTATCTAGTTCATGTGTTTTATCAAATTTATTCAATTCATGTTCATTACAGTTCATTGATAATAAATCTTTTATATCTTGAGCTGTAACCATTACATCTTGAACTTTAATAATTTCGCCTGTCTGTCTGTAAGCAAGAGGGGCACCAGCTCTAATATGAAAATCGGAAATCTTCTTGTTATTTTTTGCCAGTTCTTCTAATTTTTCAAACATTTAATATTGATACTATAAATATTAGTAATTTTTAGTAATTTATTTCAAAAAAACTCATTATGTACTACTCGGGCTTTTTATTCTAGTAAAAGTTGAGTATATAGATAAAATTCAAAATATAAAATTATGAAAAATCCTTTTGCAAATCTTTTTAAGAAAAAGAGTAAAGATGGTGAACCAGATAAACCTGTACCAAAGCCAGATGCAGGTAAAAAGAAAGAGGGTTTTTTTAGTAAACTATTAAAAAATAGGTTAGGAAAATCCTCAATTAAAGGTGAAGAAATTTTAGGTGTTGAATTGACATCAAACGAAATTAGGCTTGCTCAAGTATCAAGCAATAAAGCAAACCAATGGGTTTTAGATAAATTTTATGTTCATAAATTTGATGGAGTTCCTGAGGGTGGAACTGTTTTAGAAAATCAGGATAAAATTGCAGAAGAATTAAAGTTAGCTTTATTAAAATCAAAAGTTTCAACAACAAACGCTGCAATAGCAATTCCAGTCACTAGTGCAATCATTAGAGTGGTGACTGCACCTTTGATGACAGAAGAAGAGTTAAAAAAAGCGATTGATACAGACTCACTTTGGGAAAATTTAGTTCAACTAACAGATAACTTAGCAGATTATTCAATATTCCATCAGGTTATAAATAAAGATGAAAAAGCTAACACGATGGATATTTTGTTTGTTGCCTCAAAACTTTCAGACATTAATAGCTATACAGCAATCATTAAAAAGGGTGGACTAAATGCTGTAATTATTGATGTTAAATGTTTCGCTTTAAAATCTGCAGTAGACCAAATAAATCAAATAGCTGGTTCAATTGAAGACTCAAATTTAACAGCAGTTTTAGAATTTGGATTAGATGAGAACTATGTAATGATACTTTATGAAAATAATCCAATCATCACTGATATTTTTATAAGAGCTCAAGACAGAAAAACTTTATCTGAAAGTAATAATCAAGAGGAAATGGATGCTTTGGTTAGAAGATATATGACACAGGTCAAGCAAGCAGTTCAAGATTTTGAAACAAAATATGAAAAAAGAATTAGAAATTTAAAAGTTACTTCTAATTTACCTAATGTTGAGGACTATTTAGCAAGCTTTAGAAAGAATATGGTTAATACTGGTTATAATCTTTTTAATCCATTTGATGGAATTAAAGTTCCTGCACAGATAGAAAATGAAACTAAATTAAGTAACCCTTCTTATTTTTCTACAGTTATGGGTTTAGCATTTAGAAAGCTGGATGTATTTGGTTATTATAAATTCGTAACTGCAGTAAAGAATATAAACCTTCTTCCTAACCGAGAAAATATGATAGCTCAGAAAAAAGCAAAAGCATTCTCTAATTTTGCATTTAAAGGGATAGCAGGAATTGTTGTAGTTATATACGTTGTTCTATTTGGATTTTCATTTTGGCAAATTACTGACTTAAATAAAAAAATTGCAGGATATGAGGAAGTAATTCAAACACACGAATTAAGAACATTAGAAAGAAATAAATATCTTAAAGAGAAAAAATTAATGGATAAATCCTTAGAATTGAGTAACTCTATCAAATCAAATAAAACAATAAGTTTTAGAGTATTAGCTCAAATAGCATCAGCAGTACCCAAAAGAGTAAAATTTGACTCAATTGAATATAACGGATCAGATTTAGTTATTATTCAAGGATCAGCATTTAGTGATCAAGATATATTAAAATTAATCAGCAATTTAAATAATAAAAAATTAATTTCACAAGCATCCCTTGCTAGCATGACTTTGCCAAATGAACAACAAGGCTCACAAACTATGAAGGGTTTTAAAATTGCCTGTATATTGGAGAACATATAATGGACTTAAAAAATATTACTATGGACGACCTAAAGCAGAAATTTTCTACTATAGATAAAAAGACACTTATAAAGTTTGGAATTGGATTTGGAGCAATAATCCTTTTCTTGATAATTTATTATGCAATCTTAAACCCAATGGTTAAAGAGAGAAAAGCAAAATACCAAGATAAAATTCAAAAAGAACAAGAAATAGTGGAATTTGAGAGCAATATAATTTCACTAAAAAAAACTATAAAAAAAATGAAACCAAAATTTGAGGAGACATCAACGTTGTTTCACTCAAAAGCTGAAGTTGAAGATCTTTATCAAAGTCTCAGTAAGCATGCAGCAGTCAATGGTTTGGTTATTTCAAAAATAGAAAAGAAAGAGCCAAAACCAGTTTTAAAAGTTGGAGTGACAGATCAATCAGAAAACAATCTTCAAAAAGAAATGGTTTCATATTACAAAATCCCTGTAGACTATGAAATTAAAGGAAATTTCTTGGGTTATATAAAGTTCAAAAGAGCAGTATCTAAGCAAAAGAAAATGTTAAATTTTGACAAAGAGACAATAAGTGTAGTACAAAACGATTCAACTGGAGCGATAGTTGCGACGGGAGAGTTAACGATAGTGGGAATGCCAGATGAATTTTTTTAAAATATTAATTTTTTTATCTTTAATGTTAATACCTACGATTTCTTTTTCTGATAGCCATGATCAAAAGAAAGAAGTTTTAGAACAGGTAAAAGAAATTGCTAAAGAAATGGAAGATGATGAAGAGGTTCCTCTAAATGATCCTTTTGCAGGAAATGAGGGAACAAGTTCGATGTCTGGGAATATACCTGAAGATGAACAGGAAAATGAACTAAGTTTATATAATTTTAAATTAGCAGGGCTTATATCGGGAAAAGATTATAGCTATATATCAATCGTTAATTCTGGTGGAGAAGTTTTAACTTTATCTCTTGGACAATATTTAGGAAAAATCCAACTTGTTGATTTAAGATTAAATGAGGCAATATTTAAAAAAGAAGATGGAAAATACATGATTATAGATTTTAACAGTCAAGTTAGAGAGGCAGATGATTATTAAAAAATATTATAATACTATACTTGTTATATTATTTGCATTTTTACTAAGTGCTTGTGGTCCAAACTCACAATTTGGAAAAAAGTATAATAAACCTTTCAAACACAATTCTCCATTAATTAAAGATCAAAACATAGTAGATTCAGGAAAATCTGAAGTCGCTAAAACTTTAGAGATGGGTCCTAAACCACTAGAAGGAGACTCTAGAAAATTAGGAAAAAGAAAGAAAATATCATCTGAAGCTCAGAGAAACTATTTAATCATCTCTGACGATTATCCATTATTAAAGCAGAGAGTTACACTAAAATTTAAAAACTTGGATTATAAGGAAACCATGAAGTTAATGGGCAAAATTGGTGAGATTAATATTTTAGTTGGTGATGAAGTCGCTGGAGCAATTTCAGCAGAATTAATTGACGTTCCTTGGGATAAAGCTTTTCAGGCTTTATTAGATATGAAGAATTTTGCATCTGATGTAGATGTTGCAAGTAACTTAATCAGGATTCATTCACCAGAAACATTAACTGCACAAGAAA
Source organism: uncultured Pelagibacteraceae bacterium (assembly GCA_902572225.1). Taxonomy (GTDB): domain Bacteria; phylum Pseudomonadota; class Alphaproteobacteria; order Pelagibacterales; family Pelagibacteraceae; genus Pelagibacter. Next base: position 36,021 of record CACGFJ010000005.1, read on the forward strand.
CTTATAAATCTGAAAGAGCACAAGCCGTTAAAAAGAAAGTAGAATTAGAAGACAGTGTTGAGCCTATCTATTCTGAAATATTTAGACTTTATTACATAACGCCAGCTCAAGCTAAACAAACAATTGAAGAATTATTTACACAATCTTCAGGTGATAGTTCTTATACACCAATACAAATAACAGAGGAAGTTACCACTCGATCAATTATTGTTAGAGGTAAAGAAAAAGATTTAGATGTAGTTGATAAAGTTGTTAAAGAAATAGATATTAGAACGAAACAGGTATTAATTGAAGCTTTTATAGTTGAAGCTAATTCAGATTTTGAAAGAGCGCTTGGTTCTAGACTTGGAGGTTATTATAACAGAAGAGGTAAAATATCTGGTGGTACAGCAAGTACTAGTAGTGGAAGTGCATTTGGTACTGATTTAGATACAGCTGCTGGTCTAGGAGCTGCAACAGATAGTTTAGCTAATTTCCCTGTAACTGGCGCAACAAGTGGTATCGGAATTTTGAGAAGAACTGGCACAGGTGTTCTTAAAGCTGAGATTACTGCTTTAGAGAGCATAGGCATGGGTAAAACAATTTCAAATCCAAAAGTATTCACTTTAGACAACCAATTAGCAACAGTTACACAAGGTGAAGAAATTCCTTATCAAACAACATCTGACGGAACAACTTCTACGTCATTTAAAGAAGCTGCATTAAAACTAGAAGTTACACCAAGTATAATTGGTGATGGAAACGTTTTACTGACTATTAAGGTAAATAATGATACTCCAAATAGATCAGCAGGAGGAGATGAGCCTCCAATTAATAAAATGGAAATTGTAACTAAATTGTTAGTTGCTGATGGTGATATTGTTGTAATTGGTGGAATTAAGAAAAATGTAGTATCTCAAAGTAAAAATCAAACACCAGGCATTGGAAATATGCCTGTAATTGGTAACCTCTTTAAAGGTAAGGCAAATTCTGATAACCTAGATGAATTATTGGTATTTATAGCACCAAGAATTTTATAATGATTAACATAAGTAGAGAATCAGAGATTAATTTAATTAATATCCTCATAGACCAAGATATTATTTCTGGGAAAGATTTAGCTGAAATTAAAAAAGTTTCAAGCGATGGAAACAAGTCACAGTTAGATGCAGTATTTGAATTAAATCTAACAGATGAACAAAAAATTTTAGATCTATTAGTCCATGACCAATCATTAGATGTAGTTGATTTGTCAACAATTCAAGTTACTGAAGAGCTAAAAGCTGTTCTACCTTCCAATTATATAAATATGAATTTTATAGCACCATTTAAAATTGAAGGAAAAGTTTTACATATCGCAATTTCAGATATCTCAAAGCTAAGTTTGATGAGAAACTTAAGAACTATTACTAAAATGGATATTGAGCTTCATGCAGCAAAAGTTTCGGATATTTCAAACTTTGTAGATAAACTTTTAGCAGATGGTGAAAAAACTATTTCAGACATTAGACAAACTCAGGCAGAAAAAACTAAAACATTTGATTACGACGTTGATGAACAAGCTGAAGTTTTAGAAAGCCAACCCGAAGAAGATATAGAAGCAATCGAAAACGAGTCTGAAGTAATTAAATTTAGTACAGCTGTTGTTGCTGATGCGATTAAATCAGGTGTATCTGATATTCACATTGAACCATATAGATTTAGTTCAAGAGTAAGATACAGATTAGATGGTATTCTTACAGAGCAAGAGCATTTCAAAAAATTTTTACACTCTAATTACGGCGCAGTTGTTACAAGATTTAAAATTATGGGAAAATTAGATATTGCAGAAAGAAGACTTCCACAAGATGGAGCTATACCATTTAAAATTGATGGTAAAGTAGTTGATTTACGTCTTTCAATTCTTCCAACAGCAACTAATGAAAGAATTGTAATGAGGGTTCTTAATAAAGATGCAGGAGATATAAGTTTAGAGCAATTAAATTTTGAAGAAACGGATTTAAAAAATTTAAGAAAAGCAATTCATGGTACACAGGGACTAGTACTTGTTACAGGTCCAACAGGTTCAGGAAAAACAACAACTTTGTACAGTATTCTTAAAGAAGTTTCTAAACCTCATCTAAATATTTTAACGGCTGAAGATCCAGTTGAGTATGAACTAGATGGTGTGGGGCAGGTTCAAATTAAAGATGATATTGGTTTTAACTTTGCAACAGCGTTGAGATCTTTTTTAAGACAAGACCCAGAGATTATTTTAGTTGGAGAGATGCGGGATAAAGAAACAGTTGATATAGGATTAAAAGCAGCGCTTACAGGACACTTAGTTTTCAGCACACTACACACAAATGATGCCCCAAGCACTATTACAAGATTACAAAATATGGGTACTCCAGATTATTTAATAAGTGCGGCTGTTAGTTTGGTTTTAGCACAAAGACTAGCAAGAAAAACTTGCACTGAATGCAGAGAGCCAGACAATGACATTACTCCAAAAGCACTAGCTGACTTAGGCTTTACTGTTGAACAAGCATCAAGAGCAAAAGTACAAAAGGGAAAAGGTTGTCCAAAATGTAAAGATACTGGATACAAAGGTCGAATGGGAATATATGAAATATTAAATGTTACAAAACCAATAAAAGAAGCAATATTACGAAAAGCTACAACACCAGAGTTAAAAGAAATTGCATCTAATGAAGGTTTCAGAACAATGCAAGATATGGGAAGAGAACTTATATTAACTGGAGACTTAAATTTCAGAGAATTTGATAGAGTTCTTTCTATGGATTAATAAATGTCCTCAGAAACATTTACATATAAAGGTATTTCAGCAGGCAAATATATTGAGGGTGAAATAGAAGCCTTAAATCAAGAGGAGGCGTCATATAAGCTTAAAGAACAAAAGATAATAATCACTAATTTAGTTAAAACTAAAAAGAAAAAAGCAGCTAAAGAAAAAGGTAAAAAAAGCAGTTTTTCTTTTGGAAAGAAAAAAATTACGCCTCAAGATGTAATGATTTTCTCAAAACAATTTGCAACCATGGTTAAGGCAGGTCTTCCAATTTTAAATGTACTTTCAATGTTACGTGATCAAATTGAGCATCCAACAATGAAAGAAATTATTGAGGATATTAGAAAAAGTCTAGAAGGAGGTATCACACTTTCAAAATGCTTTGAAAAATACCCAAAGGTTTTTGATAATATTTATATAAACTTAATAAAAGCAGGTGAAGCTAGTGGTAAATTGGATGTTTTCTTACTCAAATTAGTAGATTCACTAGAAAAAAGAGAAAAAGTTAAAAAGAAAATTAAAAGTGCATTAACCTATCCTGTTGTCATGTTTACAGTAGCAATAACTGTAATGGTATTCATGTTAATTAAAGTTGTTCCAATATTTGCTGAAATGTATGAAGGAATGGGAGTACCATTACCAACTCCAACTGCAGTTATTATGAATGCTAGTAATTTTATGAGAGGAGCAGGTGGTTTAACTTTATTTTTTGTTTTTGCAATAGGATTTGCTATCTTTAAATACACAACAACTAAAATACCTGCCGTAAGATATAAATGGCATTATAGAGTTTTAAAAATGCCTGTATTTGGAGATATGATTTTAAAATCTCTAATTGCAAGAGTATCTCTTATTATGGGTAACCTTAGCTCTGCAGGTGTAAATTTGCTAGAGAGTATAGAAATTGCAAAACAAGTAAGCAATAATGATGTTGTTACTCAAGCTTTAGAAAATGTTAAAAAAGGTGTTTTTTCAGGAGACACATTAACTAAACTATTTTTAAAAGAGCCAGTATTCCCGCCAACTTTTAGTCAATTAATATCTGTCGGTGAACAAACTGGTAATTTGGATGAAATGTTTACATCAGTATCAGCTTATTATGAAGAAGAGTTTGATACAGCTGTTGATAATATGTCGAGTTTAATTGAGCCGATTATGATTGTATTTATGGGAACAATGATCGGTGGCTTAATGATAGCTATGTATTCACCAATCTTTAATGTCGGTGCAATTATTGGAAGTTAATAATTTATTTTTTTAGACAAAATTAAATGGTTAATCCAAGGCTTTTCGCCTTCTTTAAATACTACTGCATCCATTATTTGTTGAATAAAAAAAGTTCCAAGTCCTCCAGGTTTAATATCATCAATTTTTCTATGTCGAATTTTATCTTTTTCAACTGGTCTTCCTTTATCAAAAAATCCAATTTCTAAATTTCCATTTGATAAAGAAATTTTAATCTCCATTTTATCTTCAGTATCTTCACCTTGGTAAGCATGTTTTACAATATTTTGGGCTGCTTCTGCTATTGCTAGTACAAGTTCATCTTTTAAATCTTGATCAATATTTACTTTTTCAAAAACTTCTCTTGAAAAACTTCTTACATCTTTAAGACTAGATGAACTTACAACAAAATCTCTTTGTTCTGATATTTGAGCAAGGTTATTCATTATTTATCCTAAGTTTAAAATTTGCTCCAGTTTTGCCATCATAATTACTTTTAAAACTGACTTACTAATATCTTTTAAAATGACTTTTGTTCCAAGTTCAGTTGCTTTTTGATGACTTTCAATTAGTACAGATATTCCAGATGAGTCCATATACTGGACTTCTTTTAGATTTAGATGAACTTCTTTTTTTGCCTCAATAAGAGGCATTATAACTTCTTTTGCCTTTTCAGTTACATCCATATCAATTTCACCATCAAGGTGAACAATTGATATTTCGCCTTCTTCTGTTACTTTGTATGACATAATTATTAATATTTATTAAATTTCCCAATGAAATCAACAAAAATGACCCATTTTGAATATATTATGTATGTAGATATTGACTTTTAAAAGATATAATTATTATGTATATACATATTTTTTATTTAAAATAGGATCATAAATTATGAAAAAAAATAATAAAGGTTTTACACTTATAGAATTATTAGTTGTTGTAGCCATCATTGGTATTTTAGCTGCCGTTGGAGTAGTTGCTTATTCTGGTTACACAAAGGGAGCAAAAAAATCAGCTGTTAAATCAAATCAAGCAGCAGTACTTAAGTATGTGGCTGCTGAGCTTAAAAAATGCGAAATTGGGGAGACTGAAGTGATGGTCAAAGGCACAAAAAAATTGACTTGTGCTAACAGAAAATCTTCAGGAAATGTTGCGACGGCTACAAATGATGCTTTAGGATCAGAATTTAAAAATCCTTATACGACATCTAATTCTGCAATCAAAACAACTAAATTAACTTCTTGTGGTACAGGTGATGAAGGTTATACAAGTGTCACAGATAATGGTACCACAGTAGAAATTATATCTTGTGAAGTCAGTGGAGCCACTTTGCTGACAGGCACTGTTACCATAGAATAAAGTAAAAAAATTCTTATGACAACCAGGAGCTCAGGTTTTACCTTAATTGAGCTTTTGGTTGTTGTTGCAATTCTTGGAATAATTTCAGCAATAGGAATAGTAAGCTATAACGGCTACGTTTCGTCAGCAAAAAGGAAATCTGCAGAAAATATAATTTTACAAATTTCGCTTGCACAAAGTGAATTCTACTCCGATGAGGATGAATATTTTACTCCTGGATGCGGACCTAATAATTCAACATCGACTACTTTAGAAACAAAACTACTTGGTGGGTCCGACGTTATTACCCCTGAGATTGGTTATGAATTTTGTTCTCAAGGATCTGCGGAAACTTATACAATTATTGCTCAAGAAACTGGAGCTAAATCACCATGCAAAATTGAATATACAGATAAGTCTGTTTGGACACGAACAAATTGTTAATAATGAACATTGAGATTAGTAAATATTTAGAAAAAGTTAAATTTATTTTTTCTGGAGATCTCTCAAAAAATTTTAAGATCTATACAACTCTTAGTTTAGCATGGATAATTTTTATTGGGTACTTGACTTGGTGGAACGGTTTAAGAAGTCCAATGTTAGACAAAAGCTTTAGATGGGATGAGTGGTTTTGGTTTGGGATTGTTCCAGCTCTTTCTCCGTATCTATTTTATTTTATCTGGAAAAAAAAAGAGTAACCAACCTATTTTGACCATCTATTTTCTATGATGAACTTTAAAATAAATATAACCTTAAGAGGATGAAGTGGAGAATATAGATCTGGAATCGGTTAAGTCATTTGTAGATACTCTTTGGGTTATAGATTGCGCTATACTTGTTTTTATAATGCAAGCAGGTTTCATGTGCATGGAAACAGGTTTATCAAGACATAAAAATAGCATTAACGTGGCTCTTAAAAATGCTGCTGACTTCGGTCTCGCGGTTGTAATTTTTTGGATATTTGGTTTTGGTTTAATGTTTGGAAAAAGTTTTAATGGGTATTTTGGTACTGACTTGTTCTTTTTTAAAACTGATCAAGCTGAATACATGACATATTTTGTATTCCAAGCAATGTTCGTTGCAACTGCAGCTACAATTGTTTCAGGAGCTGTTGCTGAAAGAATGAAGTTCAATGGTTATTTAATAATCACTATTATAGCTACTGGAATAATATATCCAATAGTTGGCCATTGGGCATGGTCATCAAGTTATTTAAATAATATTGATGCTACAAGACAATTACTTGCAGTAACTGGGCAAGTTAAAACCACTGGATGGCTGACAGATATTGGATTTGTTGACTTTGCAGGAAGCACCATTGTTCACTCAGTTGGAGGTTGGATTGCATTATCGGCAGTTTTAATTTTAGGTCCTAGAATAGGAAAATATTCAGATGCAAACAAAGGAAAATTCACAGGATCAAGTTTCCCTTTAGCAGTATTGGGAACTTTAATTTTATGGTTTGGATGGTTTGGTTTTAATGGTGGAAGTAATGGAGCTATGGATGATGCCGTTCCACTAATTTTAATAAATACATTTCTTGCTGCTTCTTTTGGTTTATTAACAGGTCTTGGAATTTCATTTGCATTGTTTAAAAAACCAGATCCTTACTATGTAATCCTTGGACCACTTGCAGGGTTAGTTGCAATCACAGCAGGATGTAATTCGATGACATCAGTGACCTCGATCTTTGTTGGAATTATAGGAGCGGTTGTTGCAATTTTTGTAAATGAATTTTTAAATAAATTTGAAATCGATGATGTTGTTGGAGCTGTTCCTGTTCATTTAGCAGCAGGGGTTTGGGGAACTATTGCAGTTGGATTATTTAGCGATCTTGAAATACTTGGAACAGGATTAACTAGACTAGAACAAATCAAAGTTCAATTTATTGGAATTGTTTCAATCGGCGTATTCTCATTTTTTGGATCTTATATTTTATTGAAAATTTTAAATTACTTTTATCCATTAAGAGTAAGTCCATTGCACGAAGAATTAGGTTTGAATATTGCTGAACATAATGCAACTTCTGTTGAACACGATTTAATTACTATTTTAGAAAAACAGTCTGAATCTGGTGACTTAACTATTAGAGGTCCACAAGATCCATTTACTGCTGGAGGTGTGATCGGTCTTTATTACAATAGATTGATGAACAAACTAGAAACCAGTGAAGCTGAAAAGAAAGTGTGGAGAGACAGAATTTCAAATGAAGTAAAACTTGCAGTAAAAGTCCAAGAAAACTTTTTACCAAAAAGAAATTTAGAAAATTACCCTGTGCACGGAATTAATATTGCTGCTAGAGAAGTTTCTGGAGATTTCTTCAGCTTTTACCCCCACAATGATAGTGTTTACTTTATTATTGCAGATGTTGCTGGCAAAGGAATTCATGCCGGAATGGTAATGGCAAAAGCATCAACTTTATTTGAGATTATGTCTAGAGATCAAGTAGATCCAGATGAAATGATGTTTCATATGAATAATGATCTATTTTTAACTAAAACTGGAGGAATGTTTGTTACTAGTATTTTGGGAGAATATAATATGAGGACTGATGAATTAAGATGGGTAAATGGAGGTCATCAACCAGCTTTAATTAGATCATCATCTGGAAATTATGAACAATTTGAAAGTAATTCACCACCAATGGGAGTAATACTTCAAAAGGATAAATCAGTTTATAAAACTCACAAAATTAAGCTAGAAAATAACAGATTTTATGCGTTCACCGATGGTTTATCTGAAAGTTTAAATAGCTCAGGTGAAGAAATAGGAATAGATGGATCATTAAAAATAATAGAGCAAAATTTCAATACAGATTCTAGCAAACAATTATCAGATATATCAAATTCAGTAATTAATACTGCTGGGGATAATAAGTTAAGTGACGACTTAACCCTAATATCAATAGGTAAATAATAATCTAAGCAAAATAAACCCGCGATCAAATATCATATATAATAATTATATCTTAAAAAATATATTTCCAACGTGGATGAAAAAAATCTAAAAATTGGTATTATTGGCGCCGGTATACAAGGTGTTTGTAATGCTTTATTTCTCCAAAAAAAAGGTTTTCAGGTTACACTTTTTGATAGAGAAGAGCCCGGTAGTGCAGCATCATATGGAAATGCTGGTCACTTTTCTCCTTATGCGTCTGTTCCCTTAAACAGACCAGATGTCATAGCAGACGTTCCTTCAATGTTAATTAGCTCAAGAGGACCTCTTGCTTTAAAATGGAACTATGTTCCAAAAATGATCCCGTGGTTTGCAAGATTTATTTTAAATTGTAGAGAAGAAAAAATGATGCATACAGCTAAAAATATGCATCAAATTTTAGATCAATCATTACCAGCATTCGATGAATTATTTGATGAAATTGATTTAGATGGGTTAGTTGAAAATAATGGCATTCTCTATGTTTGGACAGATCAAAATATGAAAAGTAGAGAATTAGAAATTAGAATTAGAGATCAATTGGGAGTGAAACAACAGTTAGTTAACAAAAAAGAAATTCATGATTTAGAACCAAACTTAAAACCATTTTATCATGGTGGGGTATTTTATGATTATGCAAGACATGCAAGGAATCCAAGAAAAATTTTAATAAAGTTATTTGAAAATTTTGTTAACAAAGGTGGCAAATTTTTAAAATTAAATATCCAAGATATAGATTTTGATGAAGAAAAACCTGTATTAAGAACAGAAACACAAAGATTTATTTTTGATAAACTAGTTATTGCATGTGGAGCATTTTCAAAAAGATTAACTGATAAATTACATGAAAACATTCCTTTAGATACTGAAAGAGGATATCACGTTCATTTTAAAGACTATGATCATTTAATTTCAAGACCCATTGTTTACGCAAATAGAGGTTTTGGAATGACACCAATGGAACAGGGGTTGCGTGTTGTTGGAACTGTAGAATTTGGAGGTTTAGAAAACTCTCCATCTAAATCGAGAATAAAAAACTTGATATTAAACGCAAAGGATATGTTAGATGGTTTACCAGAACATAAAGATGAGTGGCTTGGTTTTAGACCTACATTGCCAGATTTTCTACCAGTTCTAGGGCCTTCAAAAAACTATAAAAATGTTTTTTATTCATTTGGTCATCATCATTTAGGTTGGACGCTTGGTGCAATATCAGGAAAAATTATATCTAAAATGATCTCTGGTGAGAATACTAACTTAGATTTACAGCCATACAGTTCAATAAGGTTTAGTTAAAAGTAATCTTTTATAGTAATCTATTTAATGCTTGAAAATAAAAGTAATATCATAATTGCATCTATTTTGCTTTTTTTAGCAGCTTTGTTTTGGTCTGGAAATTTTATTGTCGGAAAGATAGCGGGTTTAAATGAAATACCTCCTATATCTTTAAACATATTAAGATGGTCATTGGCGTTTCTAATTTTACTACCTTTCACTTACAAAGAGATGTTTGAAAAAAAAGAATTAATTTTTAAAAACATTTATCTCTTATGTTTTTTAGGGATAACGGCGGTAAGTATTTTTAATTCGGCTCTTTTTTATTCTTTGAAAACTACACAAGTGATTACAGGTGTACTTATGATCTCAACTGTCCCAGTTATGATTATTTTATTTTCAATTATTTTAAAAATAGAAAAAACAAATACATTTCAAGTTTTGGGAGTAATATTTTCTTTACTAGGAGTAATATTTATAATTTCAAAAGCAGATTTTGAAGTCTTTAAAAATTTAGCTTTTGAAAAAGGAGATTTATTTGCATTATTTGCAATGATATCATGGTCACTTTATTCAGCACTTTTAAAGAAAAAAAATTATGGATTATCTCCAATAACTTTACTTCAAGTTGTTATTGGTCTTGGTGTAATATTTCTTATACCAATGTATGCAATAGATTATATTTACATTGGTAATCGAATTATAATTAATACAAATTTCATTCTTGTTTTATCTTATGTGGTTCTTTTGCCTGGCATCATTTCATTCTTTTTTTGGATAAAAGGTGTTGCTTTGATAGGAGCTAATAGAGCAGGAATTTATTTACATTTAATGCCAATTCTTGCTGCAATTCTTGCAATGATAATATTTGATGAAGTATTACTATTTTATCATTATATCGGTGGAATATTTATTGTTTCAGGGATATTACTTTCAAACAAAAAAAATGCTTAAAGTAGCTATACTCGACGATTATCAAAATATTGCAAAAGACTTTATTGATCTTAAAAAATTATCTTCAAAATATGAATTTCAGGTATTCAATGAGCCATTTGAAAACGAGGATGATGTAATTGAAAAATTAAAAGAATTTGAAGTACTTTTTATAATGAGAGAAAGAACAAAAATAACTAAAAATCTTTTAGAACAATTAAAGAAATTAAAATTAATTGTTACAAGCGGGATGAGAAATAAGTCAATAAATTTAGAAGCAGCTAAAAAAAATAAGGTTGTGGTCACTGGTACTGAAATCAATAGTAATCCAACACCAGAGTTAACTTGGGCATTAATTTTAGGACTTGCTAGAAATTTTAAAACAGAGATAGATAATATGTACCAAGGCTACTGGCAAAGTACTATTGGAGTAGAGCTTAAAGGTAAGATTTTAGGTTTACTTGGATTGGGTAGGGTAGGCTCTCAAGTTGCTAAAATTGGTAAAGCTTTTGGTATGCAAATTATGGCTTGGAGTGAAAATTTAAATTTAGATAAATGCAAAGAGCTTGATGTTCTGCCGTGCAGTAAGGATGATCTAATCCAAAATTCAGATTTTCTGTCAATTCATGTTCAAGGAGGAGATAGATATAGAGATTGTATTACTATTAAAGAATTTGAGAAAATGAAAAAAACCTCATATTTAATAAATACATCAAGAGGTGAAATAGTTAATGAAGATGATTTAATTATAGCTCTATCAACAAATATTATAGCTGGCGCAGGTATAGATGTTTACGTAAAAGAACCATTGCCTGAAAGTCATAAGCTTAGATTCGTTCAGAACGCTCTATTGCTTCCTCATATTGGTTACGTAACTGCTGAAAATTATGCAACTTTCTACAATCAAATGATTGAAAATCTTGATAGTTTTGCATCAGGCAAACCTCAAAGAGTTATAGAACAATAGAAATCTTAGACAATTTTACCAGATAAAATTTTTTATTTTTGTGTATACTATTACCGATGAGCAAAGAGCTTAAAGCTAATCAAAATCAAAAATTAGATAATCAAGAGTTAAATGATTGGTTAGATTCTTTAGACGCAGTAGTAGAAAATCATGGTAGAGATGGAGCTAAAATAATTTTAGAAAAACTTGAACAACGGGCAAAAGATTTAAGAGTATTATATTCACCTATCCCTTATTCGCCATATAGAAATACTATATCTCAATATGATCAGGGAATTTACCCTGGTGACTTAGCAATTGAAGAAAAAATAACAGCAATTTTAAGATGGAATGCTTTAACAATGGTTATGAAAGCAAATAAAAACTTTGGAGGTCTTGGAGGACATATTGCAAGTTATGCATCTTTTGCTGAAGTATTTGAAACTGGATTTAATCATTTTTTTAAGGGAGGAGACGAAGCAGATTTAATTTTTTATCAATCCCAGTGCACAACAGGAATTTATGCAAGATCATTTTTAGAGGGAAGATTAACAAAAAATCATTTAGAAAATTATCGACAAGAACTTAATGAACAAGGGCTTTCATCTTATTGTCATCCATATTTAATGAAAGACTATTGGACATTCACTACAGCATCAATGGGAATAGGTTTGGTTAATGCAATTTATCAAGCTCGTTTCATGAAATATTTGGAAAATAGAAACTTATTAAAAACAGATAAAAGAGTTTGGGGTTTATTTGGAGATGGTGAAATGGATGAACCCGAAAGTTTGGCTGGATTATCTATAGCTTCTAGAGAGAAATTGGACAATTTAACATTTATAATAAATTGTAATCTTCAAAGATTAGATGGACCAGTAAGAGGTAATGGACAAATAATTCAAGAACTTGAGACAATTTTTAAAGCTAATGGATGGAATGTTATAAAAGTCCTTTGGGGGTCTGAATGGGATAAGATTTTTCAACAAGATAAAGATCACTTGTTATTAAAACGTTTTGCTAAAACTGTAGATGGAAAATATCAAACTTTAGGGGCAAGAGATGGTGAGTATAACCTTAAAAACTTTTTTGCAGAAGATCCAGAAGTTTTAAAATTGGTTTCTTCACTTAGTAAAGATGAAATTGACAAATTAAAAAGAGGTGGACACGACTTTAAAAAACTTTATGCAGCTTTTAGTGCAGCAGTCAAAACTAAGGGGAAGCCAACAGTTATACTTGCTAAAACAAAAAAAGGTTACGGTATGGGAAAAGCAGGAGAGTCTAAAATGACAAACCATCAACAAAAAGAATTAAATCTTGATGCTTTAAAGGAATTTAGAGATCGTTTCCAACTTGATATCCCAGATAATAAAATAGAAAATTTAGAATTCTACAAACCCTCAGAAGACTCAGATGAGATAAAATATTTAAAAAAGAGAAGAGAAATACTAGGAGGTCCACTACCAAAGAGAAGTTTTAAAAAGGTAGAACTGAAAACCCCAAGTATAGAAAAACATTCAAATTTTTTATTTGAAAAAAATGATAGAGAATATTCAACCACAACAGGATTAGTAAGATCTTTAGGAAATATAATGAGAGATAAAGATTTTGGAAAAAGAGTAGTTCCTATTGTAGCTGATGAAGCTAGGACTTTTGGAATGGCTAATTTGTTTTCACAAATTGGAATATATTCACCGGATGGTCAGTTATATGAACCTGAAGATGCAACATCGATTTTAAAATATCAAGAATCCAAAACGGGACAATTACTTGAAGAAGGAATTAATGAAGCTGGTGCAATATCTTCATGGCTAGCAGCGGCTACTTCTTACAGTAATCATAATTTTCCAATGATGCCTTTTTATATTTTTTATTCTATGTTTGGCTTTCAAAGAATTGGAGATTTGATCTGGGCTGCAGCAGATCAAATGCCAAGAGGATTTTTAATTGGTGCTACAGCAGGGCGAACTACTCTAGCTGGAGAAGGATTGCAGCACCAAGATGGACAAAGTCACATAATTGCATCGACATTCCCAAATTTAAAA